>DATGLL010000132.1:0-101593 GCA_035294145.1 Candidatus Dormiibacterota bacterium
CGCGGGTTTTGCGGTCGGGCGCATGGTGACCGAGATCGGCTCGGCGCTGAGGGGGAGAGGTCGGAGGTTCCTGGCCCGGCTGCGTGACCTGTCCGTGACCACCATCGTGGTCGAGCATCGAGGCCGCTTCGCCAGGCTCGGCGCTCCGGGCGGCGCTCGGCCGCTTGTCATGCGGCCCGGACCGTGGCGGCCCTCCGGGAGGGAGATGATGCGGAGGTGCTCCGTCCCCGACGGCCGGACGCTACCGGCGTTCTGGTTCGCCCTGGACCCCACCCCGGAGCCGTGGCAGGACACCCGGCGGCAGTGGGGCGGACGCCGCTCCGCCTCCAACCGGGCGGTCCGGACCCTCGAGGCCGATCTCGACGCCCACCGGGAGAGGGTGCCCCACGAAGCTGGCTTCGTGGGGAGCCCCGGGAGGGGTGCCGCTTGAGCGCTATTGCTCTCTCTGCGGCAACAGGTACGAGGTGAGCCCTGGACCCGGGGCCAGCGCGCGCTGGCAGGAAATCGGTCCTCTCCCCTCAGGGCCGCGTCCTCGGTCAGGAGCCCAGGGCCGAGCACCTCCTCAGCCGGTCGTGCTCGGGTCAACGGCCCATCCAGGTCGCCTCGGCCGGCAGGGAGGGAGGAATGGGAAGCGGATGGCCCGGAGCACCATGGTGGCCACCTCCGTCTCCGAGCCGCCTCTCCTGGGTCCTGCGCGTGCCCCTCGGGCAACCCGGGGGCGAGAAGGGCAAGGCGCACCCCAGTAGTCACCCCTCCCTGCGCCCCCGAAAGAAGGCAGGACCTGGCCCCCCAACCCTCCTTGGCCTCCGCCGGTGGTGGCCAGGGAGGTCCTCATCACCCCCAGGTGCGCCCCACCGGATGGTGGGGACAGCAAGCGGAGACCCGAGGATGGGCCGGGGATGGTTGTGGAGCCATTGGACAACCGCTCGGCGGCGGTGGATGGTGGTCGAGGAGGATGGTGCCGGCCGGGACGGTGGAGCAGGCGGCCACCAGCCGCTCCGGGGTCCAAGGAAGCCAGCGCCGGTTGGTGCCGGGTCCTGGTGGCGACCCGGGTCGCGCGCAGCCGGGGGAGGAGGATGGAGCTCCGGGACAGCCCGGCCACGGCCGCCCCGACCAGGGTCGATCTCTCAGCTCCTCGACGCTCCCAACGGCGAGGCGCTGGACCCAGCGCGCAGGGTCGAGGGGCGGTGGCCAGGAGCCAGGCTCGATCGTCATGGTGGGCAGGACGAGGACGTGCGCTGGACGCAAGCGAGCGACGGGTCGACGAGGGCCCTCAGAGGCGACGCTCTCTTCGTAACCCGGTGCTGCCGTCTTCGGTGGCCAGTCCATGACGCGCATGACTCTGGCGCCCCGCTGAGAACCGCCGAGGGCGGCCGGCGGGCAAGCAACGACGAGTTGCTTCCTCGTGGTGCAACCCGCGACCGCCGCCACCAGGAGCAGCCCCAGCGGCACGCGCCTATCGTGACGGTCGGGGAGGGGAAGGACGCTGCGAGCGCGAGGGCATCGACTTGCAGGGGGACAGGGATGGTATGACTCCAGATCGATGAACGCACCCCACGCCCCATCCCGGCAGCCAGAAGTCCGGATTATCGCCTCCCCGCGACGTCGGCACACGGTGTCGGCCCGATTGGCAGACGGCGTCGTCGAGCTACGGGTGCCGGCGGCCATGCCGATCCCCGAGCGCGAGCGCTGGGCGGAGCGCATGCGAGCCCGCATCGAGCGTCGGCTGGGGAGGATGCTCCCGAGCAACGAGCGGCTGGAACGCCGGGCTCGCCGGTTGAACCACCGCTTGTTCGGCGGGCGGCTGCACTGGAACTCGATCGCTTTTGCCGATCAGCTCCGCCGTTGGGGCTCCTGCTCCACCGTCGCTGGCACGATCAGGATCTCGTCCCGGGCCGCCACCCTCCCCGAGTGGGTCCTGGACTACCTTCTCGTGCACGAGTTGGCTCACCTGCTGGAGCCCAACCACGGCCCCCGGTTCTGGGCGTTGGTCGGCCGATACCCGCTCACTGAGCGGGCCCGAGGCTATCTCCTCGCCATCGACCACAGGGCCACCGGGGTGTTCCCACCAGGGGGCTGAGGAACCCGATGGCCGTTGCCGCTCAGACTCGCCGGGCACCTCACAGCCCCTGATCAGGCAACCGTTGGCAACCCCACACAGACGCGAGCCGCCGTGGGCGAGTTGCCAGCGTCCCCTTCCGGCGAGGCCATCCTGCTTGGGAAACGGTCGGGCAGGGTAGATCTGAGACGCCGACCACGCCAGAGGAGCACGCCGCCTATCGGCCAGCGGGGAGCCCTTGGAGGCCGCCGACAGCGAGCGCAACCAGCCGCGTTGATGGGCACACGGATGCGCCCGTGGGGCGGGTCCTCGGACAAGCCATCGGCACGGAGGCGATCCCGGCAGCGGCCAGGAGCCGGTGGAGATCGCCACGACGGTTGAACTCGTGGTCGGCTCCAGAGCCGGGTCAGAGCGCCTCGCGTCGGGGTTGCTGCTGACGGTGGCGCTCCAGCCACATGCCGTAAGTCCACGCGTCCAGCGGTGGGACCTCGACGCCCTGGGCTTCGAGAGCAGAGGCTACTCGCGTGCGCTGCTCGCTCCCGTGGGCCAGGACCTGGGCCAGGACCGTCCCGATCCGCACCCGGCGCCCCTCGCCCCCCTCCCAAACCTCGACCAGCCGCTCGGGATGCGGAGGCTGCTGCAACCGTCGCTCCCACCGCTCGGCCAGGCGGAGCGCCCGGGTGTAGAGGTCGTCGAGGCTGGTGAAACGCGATCGCGCGGTCCGGGGCGCAGCGCCTTCGACGACCGCCAGGTAGAACTCCTCCTTCCCCACGAGGTCGGCCAGCACATCCTTGACCGTCCCATGACCGCCTCGCACGGGCACTTCCAACATATGAGGATCGAGCTCCTCGCAGAACTCGATTAGGCGGAGCGTGGCCCATGCGTTGTAGCGGAATTGCTCGACCAGCTGTTCGTCTCCAGAGCGGATCATCGGCTTCTACCTCCGGGTCTCGATCCCACGTCGACCTCAACCGGAGAACGCGAGAGGAGCGGCTCTCGATCGTCGACCCGGCGAAGCGGTCATGGCAGCGGATTCTACGGAGGGCGCGGGGGAACGGCCGGCACGAGGGGGCATACGTCCCCGGCGACGATCCCGAGGCAGCGCGCGAGAGTACGATCTCATGTCGCTGGCCGACGGTGCACCGTGTGCCCGTTTGGCGGAGGTAGGTCGGCATGGCGCGGTTACGAGGCGCGGCGATCCTGATCACGGGAGCTTCCAGTGGCCTCGGTGAGGCCACGGCTCTGGCCTTTGCTCGTCGCCATGCCCGTCTGGCACTCTGCGCACGACGTGCGGAACCGCTGCGGTCAGTGGCCCTGCGCTGTCGAGAGGCTGGCGCCGCCGAGGTCCTCGTGCGCACCGCCGACGTGGGCCGTCCAGGCGAGGCTCGGGCTTTCGTCCTCGCGGCGCTCACCGCCTTCGGCCGCGTCGACATCTTGGTCAACAACGCTGGGGTGGGCTGGCACGGCCACTTCGAGACGATGCCGGAGGCAACCCTCGCCGAGGTCGTCACCACGAACGTGATGGGGGCCATGTGGACCACCCAGGCGGCCTTGCCGGCCATGCTCAAGGCCAGATCCGGGGTGATCGTCAACGTGGCCTCGGTGGTCGGGATCCGGGCCATGCCCTACTCCGCCGTCTATTCGGCCAGCAAGCATGCTCTGGTCGGCTTTTCCCACGCCCTGCGCGGCGAGTTGAGCGGCACCGGCGTGAAGGTGTGCACCGTTCATCCAGGGACCACGAGTACGGGGTTCTTCCAGGGGCGAGAGCCGGAGGGGCTCATCGCCCACTCCCCACAGTGGGTGGCCCGGACGATCGTCCGCGCCGCCCGCTGGCCTCGGCGTGACGTGTACGTCCTCCCCTACCGCGTCGCCCAGATCGTTGAGCCGCTGCTGGGCGGGTTGCTCGACCATGTGCTGGGCGAGTTCCAGCGGAGCCGAGACCCTGCCCTCCGCCGCCGGCCCGACCAGAGCCATCCTGGCACGGGCGGCCCCGGCGCCCGATAATCAGTCCCGTCCCGCCGATGCCCGGACGGCCAACATACCCTGGAGGCGATCGATGCAGAATCCCTCACCCGGCCGCCAACCTGGTGGTTTCTCAAACTACGGAACGCACCTCCCACCGCCCAGGAGAGGGGGCTCCGGCTATCCACCCCGTGAGACGCCGATCGACAAGAGGACCGGCACGTTGCTGGCGTACGCGTTGATGTGGCTCAGCGGGATCGTGATCCTGTTCGTCGGCCGGCAGGACCCTGACGTCAGGTACCATGCGGCCCAGTCCACCGTGTTCTTCGGGGGCGTCACCGTCCTCAACGTGCTGGTGAACGTCGTCGGCAGCATCATCCACCCCTTGGTCTGGGCGTTGGGCCTCCTCATGTTCGTGGTCAGCCTGTTCACGGTCGGGGTCTGGTTGATCTGCCTCTACCGGGCGATCACCGGTGACGGCACCCGCTATGAGCTGCCCTTCGTGAGCAGCCTGGTCACCCCATACGCCGAGCAGCTGGCAGCCGCCCTTGAGTGAGGGGTGGAGGCCGACGGCAACGCCGAGGAGGTCGCCTACGCACTGGCGACCTCGCCGCGTGGGTGCACGTACCGGCAGATGCCTTGCTGGAACTCGCGCAGACGTAGGTGCTCCATCTCACCCTTCAGGTAGCGAGCTTTGATCGCGAGGGCCTTGGTACCCCTGATGTTCTCGAACGGGTAGCGATAGAGGTGCTTGCGGTCGACCAGCAGGCACAGGGCCAGTCGCTCGCCATCAGGCTCGACGACGTGCTTGTAGCAGGGGACCGTCCGCCGGGCGATCTCCATCTTCTTGAAGCCCTCGATCCGGCCAAGGAGGACGTCGATAGGGGAGCGCATCTCGCTCTGCATGCTAGCCGATGCCTGCGATCCGACCGGCCGGGGAGGTTCAAAGGAAGCTCAGCTGGCGCGGCAGGGCAGGCCGATCGTGGTCGTGGCGGTCGGCCATCCCCAGCCGCGACGCCACCCGCGCCACCTGCTGATGGATGGGGAACGTCCGCTCCGCCGGCAGGTAGGCGCGATCGCGGTACTCCTGGAGGTACCGGGGGAGGAGCTCGGGCCAGTGTCGGGCCAGCGTCTCGAGGAAGTACTGGCGTGTGCCGTCGCGCAGGTGGAGCACCCCAGCCCAGACGCCGGTCGCCCCGGCCTCTCGGGCAGCTCGCACCACCGCCTCCAGCTGCTCGGGCCGGTCGCTGAGCCCGGGGAGGATAGGTGCCATCGCCACCGCGACCTGGATGCCGGCCCCCGCCAATCGCTGGACCGCTCGCAGTCGCTGGCCGGGGGGCGCGGTGCCGGGCTCGGTTCGCCGCCAGACCTCGAGGTCCAGGGTGGGGATGCTGAAGGAGACGGTCAGCCCGGCACGGCGGGAAAGGTCGGCCAGCACGTCCACGTCTCGGACGATCATCGGGCCGCGTGTGATCAGGCTCACCGGGGTGGCGAAGTCGGTGAAGGCCTCAAGGCAAGACCTGGTCAGCCGATACCGGCCCTCGGCTGGCTGGTAGGGATCGGTTGCGGCTCCGATCGCCACCAACTCGCGTCGCCAGCTCGGCCGCGCCAGCTCCCAACGCAGCACCTGGGCCACATTCGTTTTCACCCGAACGGCACGCCCGTAGCCGGCACCGAAGGGACGGTCGGCGCGCTTCTCGTAGGCGCGGACATAGCAGAAGGCGCAACGATGCTCACATCCCGTGTAGGGGTTGAGCGACCAGCGGAAGGTCATGCCGCGCACCGGGTTGAGCGCCGACTTGCAGGCCTGCTCGAGGTACACGACCCCCGGCCGTCGTGGCTCAGCCGGAGCTACCATGCGAATAGCATAGAACATATGTTCGCAGCCGCGGGCACGTCTTTCTCGGACCGATCCGCGATCGTGCTCAGGAGCCGGCGACGGCCCCCGTCGAGGCTCGCGTGGGCCTCACCGAGGAAGAGGGGCAGAAGTCGTTGAGGACGCACCCTTCGCAACGCGGCCGGCGTGCGACGCAGGTGCGACGGCCATGCAGGATAAGCCGCAGCGATAGCCCCGTCCACTCCCGGGCCGGCACCATCCGAGTGACCTGGGCCTCGATCTCCTCTGGATCATCGGTCGCCACCAGCCCCAGGCGATTGGCGACCCTGGTCACGTGGGTGTCCACAGCAAACCCGGGCACCCCGAAGCCGACGCCCAGGATCACGTTCGCGGTCTTGCGGCCAACGCCCGGCAAGGTCAGCAGATCCTCCATCCGCCCCGGGACCTCGCCCCTGAAACGCTCGACCAGCGCCTGGGCGACGGCAATGATGGTGCGTGCCTTGGCTCGGAAGAAGCCCGTGGGCCTGATGATGCGCTCCACCTCGGCCGGATCGGCAATCGCCAACTCGGCCGCGGTCGGGTAGCGGGCGAACAGCTCGGGGGTCACCTGGTTGACCGAGCGATCGGTGGTCTGGGCCGAGAGGATGGTGGCGATGGTGAGCTCGAAGGGGTTACGGTGGTCGAGTTCGCAAACCGCAGGGTACACCTGAGCCAAGCGCTCGACGGTGAGGTTCGCCCGCTGCCGGGCACCTCGCGGGGTCGTCGCCGACTGGCGCGCCCTGCCCCGGACGGCCCGCCTCGCTGAGGTCTCAGCCACCGGGGCCCATGAGCCTCCTGGCCACGGCCGCTATGCGGGCCCCTTCCGCGCGATCGCCCAAACGGGCGGCTGCCGCCCGCATGACGGCGCCGAAGTCACGCGGCCCGCTGGGCCTCACCTCCTCGATCACGGCTCGTACCTCGCGCTCCAGTTCATCGTCGCTCAGCTGGGCCGGCAGGTACTCGCGGAGCAGCTGGGCTTCGGCTCGCTCCCGCTCAGCCACCTCCTCCCGGCCGCCCCGCACGTACGCCTGGGCCGCCTCCTCCCGTCGCTTGATCTCCCGCCGGACGACCGCGGCCACGAGCCGATCGTCCGCCACGCCGCCCGCGCCTGGCTCCTTGGCAGCCCTCACCGCCTCCGCTTTGAGCAACCCTAGCACCGAGAGGCGCAAGGAATCGCCGCTCTTCCGAGCCTGAATCAGCTCCCGCTCAATCCGTTCGAAAAGGCTCACCTCGGACGCCCTCAGGCCGCCACCGGCAGTCGCTCCTCCATGCGCTCGACCAGCGCGTCCCCCGACCAGGGGACCTCGCCCACCTCGGCAACCATGTCCTCGGCCTCAGGAATCCAGCCCCGGCGCCACTGCTGTCGCAGCCACTGCCCGGCCTCCTGGCTCTTCCACCAGTGAGGCCCATACATGCGGCGCAACCAGCGCTCCAGAGCAGCTTCGGCCAGCCAGGCTCGGAGGTAATCGGCCGAGTAGAACCCCGGATCACGGTCGAACTGCCAGGCGCGGGGATCGTACCGGAAGCCGGTGCTGGCGTCGCAGGCCGCCGTGAACACCTGCCGACCTCGGCTCGGATCCAGAGGATCACCCGCATACAGGTCAAGCTCGGCGTTGAGCTTGCCCACGTAGCGCATGAACAGCATCAGGTCCACCCCGGCGAGATCGGCCGCGATCTGCTCAGCCCGACGCTCGTCCACCCCGGTCATCTCCGCGATCCACCCCGGGTCGTGCCCGATGCGCTCGAACAGGAACGACCACAACTCCGCGTAGGCCATCGAACGCCCGACGTTGGCCAGCGGCCAGCCGATGGCAGGGTCGGTGAACCCGAAGTGGAGAGCATGACCAGCCTCATGCAGGAAAGCCGAGTAGTCACGGTTGCCGCCGCTGGGACGTGTCAACAGGTGGACCTCGCGACCGGCCTCAGGCACCCAGACCGAGGCTCGCGGGTTCTTTGCCGGACGGTCCTCGAGGTCCAGATGGATGGTGGGAGCGGTGAACAGCTCAAGGCCCAACGACTCGAAGGTGCGCCGCATGGTCGGCTCGAATCGCTCTCGGCTGAACACCGCCTCGTGCTCGGGCAGCCCCCGGATGAAGCCCATATGAGCTTGCGGGCATTCCCCGTAGAGGTGCCCGCTGCGTTTCATGCGAGGCTCGACCCAGGCACGATAGCGCGGCCGGAGCAGCTCGGCGACTCGCGATAGCTCGGTCCGCAGCCGCCCGTAGCTGACCTCCTTGAGGGCCTCGTAGAAGTCCGTGTAGCACTCGTAGCCGAAGTCCCGGACCACGTCGAGAAGGGCCGCCTGGAGCTCGAGCTGGAGCCCGTCAGCCTCCTCCATCACCATCCCGATGCTCTCCCCCAGAGCCTCCCTCCGCCTTGGGTCGGGCTCCCTGACCAACTGGGCCTGGGCGGTGAAGAAGGGGATCTCCTCGTCGCCCACCCGCGCCGTAGCGTTGGCGTAGAAGGTGGCCAATCGGTCTTGATGGGAGGCGGTACGGCGTTCGATGATGCCCTGGGCGATCGCAGCCCGGACCCGGCGTCCAGCCTCGTCCTCGGGCTCGCGGACGACGTCCAGCGCCTCATCGGAGTACACCCAGGCGTACCGCTCGATGATGCTGACCGTGTCCTGCTGGGCCTTGAGCCCGGCCCGGACCAGGCGGCCCTCGTTCTGGAGCTCGTACGTCGAGTCCCTCAGGCCCTGGACGATCTCGTCGTAGGTCATGAATTGCCAATCATAGGATTCGGCTCCATCCGCCGGCGCTCTCGCTAACGAGCGCCAAGCGTCCCCAGGCCATGCCATGGTCGGGCGTGGGGGCTCACCAGGGAACGGCCCGGGCCCATCGTCGAGAACGGGGGCGCCCCCCCGGCTCAGGCCACGGCGTCGAAGCGCTCCAGGATCTCGTAGGTGGTGCTGCGCTGGGCGGGGATCCGCCCGATCGCCCGGATCGTGGCTCGCATCTCCTCTGGGGTCACCTCCTGGCCGTGCGACGCGCCGGCAGCGCGGGAGATCGACTCGTTCATCAGGGTGCCGCCGAGGTCGTTCGCCCCTGCGTTCAGGATCAGTCGGCAGCCATCCAGCCCGCACTTCACCCAACTCACCTGGATGTTGTCGATGGCTCCACGAAGCGCGAGGCGGGCCACCGCGTGCATCTTTACGACCTCCTCCCAGGTCGGCCCCTTTCGTGACCGTCCCTTGCGGTAGATGGGGGCCTCCATGTGCACGAAGGGCAAGGGCACCAGCTCGGTGAAGCCGCCCGTCTCGTCCTGGATGTCACGGAGCACCATCAGGTGCCGGGCCCAGTGCTCGGGACCATCGATCGACCCGAACATGATCGTGCTGGTGGTCCTCAGCCCCTGCCGATGGGCCTCCTTGATCACCTCCGTCCATTGAGCGGTGCTGATCTTGTCGGGGCACAGGTAGCGCCGGACGCGGTCGTCCAGGATCTCGGCCGCAGTGCCGGGGAGCGTGCCCAGGCCAGCCTCCCGCAGCAGCCGGAGCTGCTCGGCCACGGTCCGGCCGGTGGTCTGCGCCCCCTGGTAGACCTCCAGGGGCGAGTAGGCGTGAACGTGGAGCTGAGGCAGCTCCGCCTTGATGGCACGGAGCAGCTCGATGTAGAAGTCCCCAGTGAAACTCGGGTGGATCCCACCCTGCATGCAGACCTCGGTGGCGCCCCTCGCCACCGCCTCATGGCAACGATCCACCACCTCACGGATCGAGAGCAGCTCCGGGCGACCACGCAGGTTCTCCGACAGCTTGCCCTTGCTGAAGGCACAGAACTGGCACCTGAAGTAGCAGATGTTGGTGTAGTTGATGTTGCGGGTGATGACGTAGGTCACGACCTCGCCGTTGGCCTGACGCCGCACCTCGTCGGCCAGGCGCGCGACGGCGGCCACCTCCTCACCCCGAGCCGTGAAGAGGTCGACAACCTCGCGCTCCTCCAGCCGCTCGCCCAGCTCGGCCCGACGCAAGGCGGCCGCGATCGCCGGCCGGATCGGGCTCGGGGCATAGGCGGTGGGGGGACGCAAGCGGTCGGCCGGCCACCAGTGTCCGGTCCGAGCCAGGCCTTCCCCGTCGGCCGCGGCCAGGACGTAGCGGAGGACCTCGGGAGCAAGCCAGCGTTGGGCCTGCTCGAAGTCCCGCACGTACTCCGGGTACACGCAGAGCCTGGCCGCCAGCTGGGAGCCGCTCGCCCGGGTGACGGCCTCCAAGAAGCGCACCTGCGGCCACGGGGCCTCCGGGTTGACGTAGTCCATGGTCACCGGTGACACCCCACCCCAGTCGTTGATGCCGGCGCGAGCCAGCAGGGAGTAATCGCCGGGGGCGAGGTTGGGCGGAGCTTGGACGTTGGGGCCCGGCCCGCAGGCAAGGCGGGTCACCGCCACCGTCCGGAGCACCTCCTCCATCGAGGGCTCGGGCGCGTCGGCCATGCGGGTGCCGGGCTTGGCGCGGAAGTTCTGGACGATGACCTCCTGCACATGCTCCTGGAGGGCGAGCTCGGCCACTCGCGCCACCGTCTCGGCCCGCTCCTCAAGCGTCTCCCCGATGCCGATCAAGATGCCGGTGGTGAAGGGCACGTTCAGCTCGCCGGCGTAGGCGATGGTCTCCAGCCGGCGCTCCGGCCGCTTGTCGGGGCTGGCCCAGTGCGCCTGACCACGTTCGAGGAGCCGGGGTGAGAGCTGCTCCAGCATCAGCCCGGCGCTGGCGCTCACGCCGCGGAGCAGGGCCAGCTCGTCGCGGTCGAGGACGCCGGGATTGACGTGGGGGATCAACCCGGTCTCCCGCATCACCCGCCCAGCCACGTGGGCCAGGTACTGGACCGTGGTCTCGTAGCCCATCGCCCGGAGCTCATCGCGCGCCACCCGGTATCGCCGCTCCGGCTTGTCGCCAAGGGTGAAGAGGGCCTCCCGACAACCAACCTGGGCCGCGGCCCGGGCAAGGGCCAGGATCTCGTCCTCGGTCATGAACGCTCGCGCACCCGGACGTGGGGGCCTGGCGAAGGTACAGTAGCCGCAGTTGTCACGGCAGAGCTGGGTCAGGGGCAGGAAGACCTTGGGCGAGTAGGTGATGCGATGCCCATGGCCCTCGAGGCGCACTCGGTGGGCTGCCTCGAGCAGGGGCTCCAGAGGCTGCTCTGGGCCCAGGAGACGGGCCAGGTACTCGGGGTCACGTCCGGAGGCCAGCCGGATCAGGTCGTTCACCGCGTCTACCCCCCTTCGTTCCTCCAGAAGCGCAGGATCGCTGCCGCCAGCCGGCGAGCGGCTGCGCTGTCGGGCATGACCGTATCGGCGACCAGCACCCGGTACCCCAAGGAGGCGATCGCGGGTGCCTGCGCCGCGTCCACCTCGTCCACGACGAACCAGCCCGCCATCGTACGGTATTCCTCAGCCACCCGCCTCGGGCTGACCTCGCCCCATAGCGTTCGCATCATCTCCATCGTCGGCCCCTTGAGGGCCCGCCCGCCCACGATGGGGCTGACCGCCAGCGTCCGCTCCGGACGGAGATGGCATCCCAGCAGAGCGACGATGGGGCCGATGCTCACGAGGGGGTTGGAGGGACCGATGACGACCAGGTCGGCCGAAGCGATCGCGGCCACCGCCTCCGGCGTCGGTCGGGCGGACTCGATCCCCTCGAGGTCCAGCGAGCGAAGGGCGGGCTTCAGCTGCTCGCGCACGTAGTACTCCTGGAAGCCGAGCCGGCCCATGTCGGTCTCGAAGCAGGTGTGGACCTCGTCCTCCGACATCGGCAGCACCTGGGTGGCCAGGCCAAGCCGACGGCCAAGCTCCAGAGCGGTCTCGGTGAGGCGAGCCCCGTCCCGCAGCATGGCCGTTCGCAGCAGGTGAAAGGCAAGGTCTCGATCGCCAAGCCAGAACCAACCCTCCTCCCCCAGCTGCACCATCTGGCGGTGCAGGTTGAAGGTGTCACCGGCCACCCCAAAGCCAGCCTCCTCGTTGAAGATGCCGGCCAGGCGGTAGAGGACAGCGTCGGTGTCGGGGCAGATCCGGAGGCCCCAGACATCGACGTCGTCGGCCGTGTTGACAACCACGCTCAGCGCGCCCGGGGGCAGCTCGCCCTGCAGCCCAACCGCGAGCTTGGCAGCGCCAGTGCCGCCCGCCAGCAACGTTACCCGCATACGCCCATGATGCGGTGCTGTGGTCCCCGCCTGCCCGCCTGCCCTGCCTTCAGTCCATATCCGGGGCAGGGAGGATCCGAAGCCGCCGTTGCGGCTCCTTTCCGGTGCTCCGAGCCACCAACTCGTGCTCAGAGACCAGCTGGTGCTGGAGGCGCCGCACATACGCGTTCTGGGGGGAGACCTCCTGGGGTGTGAGCGTGGCCTTCACTCGCTGGATCGCCTCCATGGTCTCATCCAACGCCCGCTGCACGTTCGGGTCGGGATGCTCGTCGGGGTAGATGCGCGAGAGCGCCTCCTTGACCTGGGCCACCGAGTTGCTCTTGAGGATCTGTACTGGGATGCCTCCGCTCTCGGCCTGGCGCAAGATGTCGGGCCGACGGCGGTAGTAGCTCTTGAGCGTCAACACCAGATCGGCTCCATCGAGGTTGCCGAGGACACGCACCGGCAGGTCCAGCTCCCGGATCGACTGCTCGAGATAGGAGCGTGACACTCCATAGGGGAAGATGGCGCGCGGCCGGCGTGCGAGCGACCGCCCGTTGTGAGCATGGGGACCACCCTCGGCGGGGCGGGGAGCCGAGGCTGTGTCGCCCTTGGGCCCGACGGTCCGGATCGCGTTGTCGACGTTGGAGATGATGCGACCCTCCCGGGTACGGACGCGTAGGCGTGGGCTGGGCACGCTGCCTCTGAGCGCGGCGTCGACCACTTCGGCCAGAGGTTCGTGGATGGCCACTCGGTCGCGATCTTGGATCTCGATCAAGACGTCGAAGGTAGGAGGCGCCTTCCGCTCCAGGACCGTCTTCTGCGTCCCCCGACGACGCGCCTCTTCGTCCGAAAGGGTGACGCTCTGAATCCCCCCGAGAAGGTCGTTGAGAGTCGGGTTGACAAGCAGGTTCTCCAGCGTCTGGCCATGGGCGGTGGCGATCAGCTGCACCCCACGCTCGGCGATCGTCCTGGCCGCTGCCGCCTCCAGCTCGGTGCCGATCTCATCGATGACGATGACCTCGGGCATGTGGTTCTCGACTGCCTCGATCATCACCGAATGCTGCAGAAGCGGCGTCCGCACCTGCATGCGACGGGCCCGGCCAATCCCTGGATGGGGGATGTCACCGTCCCCACCGATCTCGTTCGAGGTGTCCACGATCACCACCCGTTTCCGCTGCTCGTCGGCCAACAGCCGGGCGCTCTCGCGGAGCATGGTGGTCTTCCCAATCCCAGGGCGCCCGAGGAGCAGGAGGCTCTTGCCGCTCTCGACGATGTCGCGGAAGATCTCGGCCGTGCCCGTCACCGCGCGGCCCACCCGGCAGGTGAGACCGACGATGCGGCCGCGACGGTTGCGGATGGCTGAGATCCGGTGGAGCGTCCGCTCGATGCCGGCCCGGTTGTCGTCCCCGAACTCACCGACATGGCTCGCCACGTACTCCAAGTCGGCCTCCGTCACCGGCTGCCGGCTGAGCAGGACCTCCCGCCCGGGCACTCGGGCCTCCGGCTCTCGGCCGAGGTCGAGCACGATCTCTAGGAGCTCACGTGGATCGATCCGCTCATGCAACGCCTCGTAGAGATGGGCCGGCAGCGTCTGGGCGAGCAGCTCGATCTCATCGTCCCAAACGGTTGCCGAGACTGCTGATGACAGCTGGCTCTGCATTGCTTGCCTCAACCAAACGAAGGCACCAGGCCCTTCTCGGGAAGCGGCGCCCTGACCGCAAGTTCCCGTACCAGGAGGGCCTGGATGAGAAGGAGTGAGAAACCACGTCCACGCAGGGCGTCGATCACGTGGGCATCGTAGTGCCGAAGGCTGCACCACGCGGCTTGGCAATCGCTGGCCATGATGGCGTGGTCGACCAGCTCGTCCGCGAGCCCTCGCTCGGGCAAGGCCATGAACGAGAGTGTGTGCGGTCGAGCCTGAGATCCTCTTTGGACCCGGCACCAGCCGACGATCTCTACACGATCAATCACCTCCTGCTGGCCCGGCGCCGACCGTGACGACCGCCATTCGCGAAAGGTGGGAGCCTCTAGATGCGCGACCCCCCAGGGCGTCACCTTGCGATACAGGTGGTAGAGGTGTCGCTGGTCACGATTGCGATAGGGGCGAAGGCCGATCGGGACGGCGGTCGAGCGCGGCTGCGGGGTCTCCGCATAGAGCACGGACTCGGTGGCGTACTGGCGAAAGCCCTGGGCGCGAAAGATGTCCATCAGCGGCTCATCCAGACGCAGTCGGACGAACAGCCGACTGACGCCGCGCTGCACCGCCTGGTCGCAGAGGTACTGGATGAGCGAGGGAGCCACGTGCTCCTCCTCAACCCCCTCGGCGACGCACAGGTTCAACACCTGGAGGCTTGTCACCTTGGAAGGCAGGCTCACGGTCAGCGGGTGCCCCGAGGCCTGAACGAACCCGATCACCCGTCCGTCCTCCTCGGCAACGTAGAGCAACGTCTCCTGGGTCAAGGGGAGCAGCGCCGAGAGGGTATGGCTGACCAGCCCCCACAGGCGCGCCGGCGGTGGGACGGCGGAGAACCCGGCCTCGGCCTCGCGGTAGATCTGCTCGATCCTGACGAGGTCCCGGAGCGAGGCCGAGCGCAACCTCAAGTCCCTCGCGCCTCCTCCACCAGGCGTAAGAACTGCCCATGCAGCCGCAGGTCACCGCTGAGCTCAGGGTGGAAGGCGAGACCGATCGCCCGATCCCGGCGCACTGCCACCGGACGACCGTCGAGGCGCGCCAGCACCTCGGCCTGCCCCACCTCTTCCACCACCGGCGCCCGGATGAAGACGCCGCAGAAGGGCGCCTCCAAGCCAGCCACCTCCAGCTCGGCCTCGAAGCTGTCCACCTGGCGACCGTAGCCGTTGCGGCGGACCACGATGTCGAGCACCCCCAGGCTCGTTTGGCCGGGCAGCCCGTCCGTGATCCGACGAGAGAGCAGGATCATGCCCGCGCACGTGCCCAACGTGGGAAGGCCGCCAACCACGGCCTCACGCAGCGGAGCCAGCAGTCCCATCCGCTCCATGAGCATGGTCATGGTGGTGCTCTCCCCGCCCGGGATGACCAGTCCATCCAGACCCTCCAGATCACCTGGGAGCCGGACCAGCCGCGTCCGGGCTCCGCATCCCGCCAACGCCAGCACGTGCTCACGAAAGGCACCCTGGAGCGCCAACACCCCCACCAGCGGCGGCTCCCCATCGACCCGACCCGGCGCCCGAGCGGGCACCGTTGCCCGCGCGGTCCGGGCGGCCAGGCTACCCGGGACCACGGGCACGACGTTCACCAGCCGCGGCCGGCGAGCAGCTCCTCCTGCGGGATGGACCTGATGTCCAGCCCGCGCATCGGCTGGCCCAGGCCGGCCGACACCTCGGCCAGGATCTCCGGCTTGTCGTAGTACGTGGTCGCGGCCACGATCGCCTTGGCCCGCTCGAGTGGTGCCTCCGACTTGAAGATACCCGAGCCGACGAAGATCCCGTCAGCGCCTAGCTGCATCATCCAGGCAGCGTCGGCAGGTGTGGCGATGCCTCCGGCCACGAAGGTGACCACCGGCAGGCGCCCCAAACGCTGCACTTCGACCAACAGCTCCACCGGCGCCCCGATCTCCTTGGCCTCGTGCACGACTTCGGCGTAACTCATGCCCTGGAGGCGACGAATGCCGCGGTTGAGCGCCCGCAGATGTCGGGTGGCCTCGACGATGTTGCCGGTGCCGGCCTCACCCTTGGTACGGATCATGGCCGCCCCCTCGGCAATACGTCGCAGTGCCTCACCCAGGTCCCGACAGCCACAGACAAAGGGAACGGTGAAAGCCCACTTGTCGATGTGGCACTCTTCATCGGCTGGCGTCAGGACCTCGGACTCGTCGATGTAGTCCACCCCAATCGCCTGGAGGATCTGGGCCTCCACCGTATGCCCGATTCGGCACTTGGCCATGACCGGGATGGTGACCGCCTCCATGATGGACTTCACCAGGGCAGGGTCCGACATGCGGGCCACCCCGCCCTCCCGGCGGATGTCGGCGGGAACCCGCTCCAGCGCCATCACGGCGCAGGCACCGGCCTGCTCGGCGATGCGGGCGTGCTCCGGCGTGACCACGTCCATGATCACACCGCCCTTCAGCATCTCGGCGTGACCCGACTTGACCCGGAACGTGCCCTTCGCCACCGTCTGGCCGTTCGTCTCTGCCATCGATCCTTGATTCTACTGGGGGCCGAGAGGAGCCGGCGCCTGGTTGCCCGGTCACAGCCGTTGCCGCTGAGTGACCAGTCGTCATCAGGCGGCCCCCTTCACGGGGTTGCCCTCGCGGGCCTCCCCTCGGAGGCGGTGTCGATGGGACCCCCAAGCTCGCCTCGTGGGGGGATCCTCATCGACCTCGGAGGGGTCGACCGCCACCGGCCGCCCGCCCTGGGCGGCCGGCGCGGCCCCCGACGGCGGTCACGGACGGATCGCGCAGCCCGGCCGGGAACCTCCGATGTCCCCCGTTCCCCGCAGCGCCGATCTCGCCCCCACCTCGCAGACCGCCCCGTGCCCGGCGGCCCAGGCGCTCCACCGTGCCACCTCCCGGTCCACGTCGGCCGGCCCGGTCGGGAAGGGAGCCGCGGGCGTCCACGGCCGCCCTTTCGTCGCCTTCCTTGCGGTCGCCTTGCGCCGCTCCGAGATCGGCCGACCGACCCTCCGTGCCGGGGGCGGCGACCGACCGGCCTTGGGCCAGCGAGGGGCGGTGAGATCCGGCATGCCCTGGTGCTCGGCCCCCCGCTTCGGGTTGATGGGCCGTCTTCACAAATCGCCAGAAATCGCTCAACGGTGCTCCGTCCGAGGGACTTCGATCCCCCCTACAGCGACGACCTCGCTGGCTCCGAAGCCTGGCCTAACGCTGGCTGGAGGCGTCCTGCCTTGAGCAAGCGTCGATGGATGACAGGTGGCCCGGGGGGAGCCGGCGGCGGCGTAGTCCCTCCACCACCCGGCCGATGGCGTTGGGGTCAACGAAGGTGGCGGTGCCCACCTGAACTGCGCGACAGCCGGCGAGCAAGAACTCCAGGGCGTCCTCAGCACAGGTGATGCCGCCGATCCCGATCACCGGGATCCGGACCGCCTGGGCCACCCGATGGGCGAGGTAGACCGCCAAGGGTCTGATGGCTGGGCCGGAGAGCCCTCCGGTGCCGAAGCCGAGGCGAGGCCGGCCGGTCTCAGCATCGAAGGCCATGCCCAGGAAGGTGTTGACCGCGCAGAGGGCATCTGCTCCAGCCTCCTCGCAGGCCCGGGCCACCGCCGCGATGTCGCCGGTGGCCGGGGTCAGCTTCACCCAAACCGGTAACCGAGTCCGGGCACGCACTGCCGCGGTGACGGCCGCGGCTGGCTGTGGGTCATGGCCGAAGAGCATCCCGCCCCGGTGGACGTTGGGGCAGGAGATGTTGACCTCGAGCCCGGCGATGCCGGGGACCCCGTCCAGGCGGGCGGCCAGCTCAGCGTACTCCTCCACCGTCTCGCCGTTCAGGTTGACCAAGACCGGGAATTCCCAGGTCGCCCAAAGCGGGGCATAGTCCCGGATCAGGGTCTCCACCCCGGGTCCCTGGAGGCCGATGGCGTTCAGCATCCCGCTCGGCGTCTCCACGATCCGGGGTGGTGGGGCCCCGGTCCGAGGGGTGAGGAAGATGCCCTTGCACACCATTCCCCCCAGCGCCCGCCGGTCGCAGAGCGGCACCTCGGTGCCGAAGCCGAACGTCCCCGAGGCTGCCATCACCGGGGTGAGGAGGCGGACCCCTCCCACCTCCAGGGGCCAGCGCCAGACGGAATCGAGCTCGGGGAGGCCAGAGGGAGGATCGCCGGGCTCGGCGCGCGACGTGGTCATGCCTCGCCCCTACGGCAGGTGGGGGCCGGCAGCCGCTCCCACGCGATCGAATCGGCACGGTACACCGGGCCCTCGGTGCAGGCCCGGTCATAGCCTCCCGAGGCAAGGGGGATGGCGCAGCCCAGGCAGACACCCGTGCCGCAGCCCATCACCGTCTCTACCGCCACCTGCGCCGCCGGCCGGCGTTGAGCCAGCGCGCTCAGCATGGGCAGGGGGCCGCAGGCCAGCACCTGGCCGGGGCTCTCGGGCATGGCGTCGAGCGCCGTCCCCCGCGTGCCGAAGGAGCCGTCCTCGGTCGCCCAGCGCACCTCGTCGCCTTCCCACTCCGTGCAGAGGTCGGCCGCGGTGGGCGCGCCGTGCACCCAGCAGACGCGCAAGCCCATGGCCCGGGCCTGACGGGCCGCCAGCGGCATCGGGGCGACCCCCAGCCCACCGCTCACCAACGTCACCTGGCCAGCCGAGGGATCGAGCGTGAAGCCACGGCCCAGGGGCCCGAGGAGGGAGACCCGGTCTCCCTCATGGAGCTCGAGCAAGCGATGGGTCCCCTCCCCAACCGCCTTCAGCACCAGCTCGACGACCTCGCCCTCCGCCCGGTAGACGCTGAACGGGCGACGCAGCAACGGCCCTGGCCGGAGCAGCAGGTTCACGAACTGTCCAGCCCGCACCTCGCGGGCGATGGGACCAGCCTCGAATCCCAGCACGAAGGATCCCCGAGCGACCTGCCGCCGACTGACCAGGGGAGCCAGGAGGTCGTGCACTAGCTCCCCCCAAGACGCCACTCGCCGAGCGTCCGCACCTCGAGGTCGGCATCGGCACGCACGGCCGACTCCACCAACGCGCTGGCAGTGTCAAGCGAGGTGAGGCAAGGGACACGACGTTCGGCGGCTGCCCGCCGAATCTCGAAGCCGTCCCGTAGCGGTGGGAAGCCGTCCCCGGCCAGCGTTCCTGCCTCGGTGATCCCGGTCATGGTGTTGACGACCAGGTTGACCTGTCCTTCCTCGATCAGATCCAGGACAGTGCGACCGGGCTCCCCGATCTTGCCCACGGTGGTGGGGGAGAAGCCGGCCTGTCGCAGCGCTGCCGCCGTTCCCTCGGTGGCGTGGATCCGATACCCGAGCTGGGTCAGCCGGGAGGCGATGGCGAACATCTCCGGCTTGTCGGGGTCGGCGATGGTCAGGAGCGCCCCACCCCCCCGGGGGATGGCCATGCCGGCAGCCATGAATGCTTTGCGCAGCGCTGCCGTGAGGGTGCGACCGATCCCCATCACCTCCCCGGTCGACTTCATCTCCGGGCCGAGGTAGGAGTCGACAGCGGAGAGCTTGCTCATGGAGAACACCGGGGCCTTGACCGCCACCAGCGGCCGCGGAGGCACCAACCCGGTTCGCCAGCCGAGCTCGACCAGGCGATGTCCGAGCATGACCTGGGTGGCAAGGCGCACCATGGGGACCCCGGTGACCTTGGACATCATCGGCACCGTGCGGGACGCCCTCGGGTTCACCTCTAACACGTAGACCCGACCGCGATGGACGACGTACTGCACGTTGACCAGTCCGCGTAGCCCAAGGTGGCGGGCGATGCGAACCGTGTCCTCGACCACCTCCTCTTGCTCCTCGGGCTCCAGGTCGGGCGCCGGGTAGACGGCGAAGGAGTCACCAGAGTGGACGCCAGCCCGCTCCACGTGCTGCATGATGCCGGGGATGACGACCGTCTCCCCGTCGGAGACGGCGTCGACCTCGACCTCCACCCCCATCAGGTACTTGTCCACGAGCACGGTGCCTCGGGGCAAGGCGGCCCGTGCCCACTCCATGTAGCGGCGCAGTTCCTGGGGATTGCGCACGATCTCCATCGCCCGCCCGCCGAGCACGTAGGAGGGGCGGACCAGAACCGGATAGCCTGCCCTCTCGGCAATGGCCAGCGCCTCCTCGACCGAGGTGGTGGCGGCGCCGAGTGGTTGTCTGATGCCCATCTCTCGCAAGGCGGCCGAGAATCGCTGCCGGTCCTCGGCCAGGTCGATTGCGTCCACCGAGGAGCCCAGGACCTCCACCTGGCGCCCGGCCAGCGGCTGAGCCAGGTTGATCGCGGTCTGACCCCCGAACTGCACCATGGCCCCGAGGGCTCCCTCGGTGCGGGCCACGGTCTCCACCGAGGCCACGTCGAGCGGCTCGAAGTAGAGGCGGTCGGAGGTGTCGAAGTCGGTCGAGACGGTCTCTGGGTTGGAGTTGACCATCACCGCTCTGATGCCGGCTTCCTTGAGCGCCTGCACGGCGTGGACTGAGCAGTAGTCGAACTCGATCCCCTGGCCGATCCGGATCGGGCCCGAGCCGATCACCAGCACCGAGGGCGCCGAGGCCGGGGTCACCTCGCTCTCCTCCTCGTGGCATGAGTAGTAGTAGGGGGTGGCGGCCTCGAACTCGGCGGCACAGGTGTCGACCTGCTTGTAGGCCACCGGCCGACGGCCGGCTTGGGGCGTGCGCACCAGCTCGTACATGCGCTCCAGGAACCAGATGTCGATCCCGCTTCGCCGGGCCAGCTCCGCCGGCGTCGCACCAGCCCGAAGCTGGTGCAGCAGCGCGAACAGCCGACGGTCGTTGGGCTCCTCGAGGAGCCGCGGGTCCTCGAGCTCGGCCTCGAGCGGCGGCCGCTGCTCCAGAGAGCGAAGGGCCTTGTCGAGGGCCATCTCGAAGGTACGCGCGATGGCCATCACCTCGCCGGTCGATTTCATCTGTGTCCCCAGGCGGCGGTCGCCGCCGGGGAACTTGTCGAACGGCCAGCGCGGGATCTTGACCACAACGTAGTCGAGCGCCGGCTCGAAGGCCGCGAACGTACGCCCGGTGACCTGGTTCCGGATCTCGTCCAGGCGCAGCCCCACCGCCACCTTGGCGGCCACGCGAGCGATCGGGTAGCCGGTGGCCTTGGAGGCGAGGGCCGAGGAACGCGAGACCCGAGGGTTGACCTCGATCACGTAGTAGGTGGAGGAGGCGGGATCGAGGGCGAATTGGATGTTGCAGCCACCTTCGATCCCCAGGGCCCGGATGATGCGCAGGGCTGCGGAGCGGAGCATCTGGTGATCGCGGTCCGACAACGTCTGGGCCGGGGCCACCACGATCGAGTCCCCGGTGTGAACCCCCATCGGGTCCAGGTTCTCCATGTTGCAGACGGTGATGCAGGTGTCGGCTGCGTCCCGCATCACCTCGTACTCGATCTCCTTCCACCCCCAGAGCGAGCGCTCGACCAGCACTTGGTGGATGGGCGAGGCCTCAAGGCCGCCGCGCACCACCCGATCCAGGTCCCTGCGGTTGGTGACGAAGCCCCCGCCAGTGCCACCCAAGGTGTAGGCGGGACGCACGACCAGGGGCAGGCCGATCTCGCTCGCGAACGACCGTGCCTCGTCCAGGGATCGGCAGACCCGCGAGGGGGGCACCGGCTCGCCGATCTCGAGCAACAGCTGTTTGAAGGCCTCACGGTCCTCGGCCTTGCGGATCACCTCGGCATCGGCGCCGAGGAACCTGACGCCATGACGTGCCAGCACCCCCGACCGGTGGAGTTCGATGGCGAGGTTGAGACCGGTCTGCCCGCCCAGGGTGGGGAGGATGGCATCAGGACGCTCTCGCTTGATGATCTGCTCCAGGCACTCGACGGTCAGGGGCTCGATGTAGACGCGGTCTGCGACGCCCTCGTCGGTCATGATCGTGGCCGGGTTGGAGTTGACCAGCACCGTCGTCACGCCCTCCTCGCGCAGGGCCTTGCAGGCCTGGGTCCCGGCGTAGTCGAACTCGGCCGCCTGGCCGATCACGATCGGCCCGGAGCCGATGATCAGCACCTTGCCAGGCCGTGGCCGCCCGACCGAGGAGGCGGCGGGAGCTCCTCCTCCCACCGTCTGGGTGCTGGGCACGGCCCAGGTGGTCCTTCGGTGCTCGCGGACGTTCTCGACGAAGCGGTCGAAGATGTAGTGGTTGTCGGTCGGCCCGGGGCAGCCCTCGGGATGGTACTGGACGCTGGAGATGGGAAGGGAACGGTGGGCGAGGCCCTCGACCGAGCCATCGTTGAGGTTGAGCTGGCTGATGAAAAAGCCGCTCCGCTCGGGCAGGCTGGCCGCGTCCACCTGGAACTCGTGGTTCTGGCTGGTGATGTGCACCCGCCCGGTGAGCACGTCTCGGACGGGATGGTTGATGCCGTGATGACCGAAGGGGAGCCGGGAGGTGGTCCCGCCGATGGCCAGGCCCAAGATCTGGTGCCCAAGGCAGATGCCGAGCAGCGGGATGCGCCCGATCGCGCGCCGACAGAGTTCGACCGGACCGGTCAGGACCCCGGGATCGCCCGGCCCGTTGGCCAGGAGCAGGCCGTCCGCCTCGACCGCCTCCACCGTCTCCCAGGTCGCGGTGTGCGGGAGCACCACCACGCGACAGCCGCGCTCGCGCAGGCAGCGCAGGATGTTCGACTTCACCCCGTAGTCCACGACCGCGATGGTCAACCCCCGGCCATCGGCGTGGCCACGTCCCCGGAGCTCGGGAGGCAGCGGCTCCAGCCACTCCACGGTGGTGCGTCGGGAGACCTCGGCCACCAGGTCCTGCTCTGAGAGGGGCGTGACCCGACAGGCCAGCTCGTGCAGCTCGGCCAGGCGGGTTGGCGTCGGCGGCTCGTGCTCGTGAGAGAGCACGGCTCGCAGCGCTCCGTGGGTGCGGAGGTGGCGGGTCAGGGCGCGGGTGTCGACCTCGCTGATCCCTGGGACGCCTTGCTGCTTCAGGTACGTGTCCAGGGAGGCCACGGCGGAGTGGTGGGAGGGATGGGGGCAAGCCCAGCGGGCGATGAACCCACGGGCCCAGGCCCGGCCCGACTCCGCATCGTCTGGGCGGGTGCCGTAGTTGCCCTGGAGCGGGTAGGTCATGCAGAGCATCTGGCCGGCATACGAGGGATCGGTGAGCACCTCCTGGTACCCGGTCATGGCGGTGTTGAACACCACCTCGCCCTGGCCCAGCTGGTGCGCGCCCAGGGCTCGACCGACGAAGTGACGACCATCCTCCAAGACCAGCGCCGCGTATGCGGGCTCGGGATCGTTCTTCATGCCAGGATCAGCACCGCGTCGAGGCCCTCAACCTCCTGAAGGCACACCTCGACGGTCTCGGACGCCGACGTGGGCACGTTCTTGCCTACGTAGTCGGGACGGATAGGCAGCTCGCGGTGTCCGCGATCGATCAGGACCGCGAGCTGGATCGCGCGCGGGCGGCCGAACTCGATCAGCGCCTCCATCGCTGCCCGTGCCGTCCGGCCGTGGTGGATCACGTCGTCCACCAGGACGACCGTGCGGTCGGCCACGTCGGGCACCGCCGACGAGGGCCGACCTGGTCCCGCTGGGCGTCCGTCGTCGCGGTGGCCGGCGGTGTCGATCGAGCCCACCGGCACGGGCACGCCCTCGAGGTCCGAGAGCTTCGCCCCTAGGCGACGAGCGAGGACGTCCCCTTTCGAGATGATGCCGACGAGGACCACCTGATCGACCCCACGATTTCGCTCCACGATTTCATGGGCGATCCGGACCAGAGATCGTCTCATCGCCTCGGCGTCCATCACCTGTGCCTTGATGCGGCGCCCTGCCCACGGCGCCGGCTGGGACCGCGTGCTCACGCCAGGACCATGTCCAGGAGCGCCATCCGGATCTGCACGCCGTTGCGAGCCTGGCGGAAGTAGGCCGCCCGCGGGTCGGGGTCGACAGCCGGGTCGATCTCGTCCAGCCGGGGGAGAGGATGCATGACGATCGCGTGCGACCCCAGGCGGCGCATCTGGGCCGGGCCGATGACGTACCGCCCCTCAAGAGCCAGGTACGACCTCGGGTCGGCGAAGCGTTCTCGCTGGATGCGTGTCTGATAGACGACGTCGACCTCGGGCAGCACCGCCTCCAGGTCCTGGGTCTCCGCCCAGGGCACCCCCAGGGCGTCGAGGTGGGCCTTGACCTCAGGACGCATGGCCACCTCGGGAGGGGCCACGAACCACATCTGCACGTCGTGGTACTGGCCTAGCAAGTAGGCGAGCGAGTGGACGGTACGTCCGTTGGCCAGGTCGCCGACCATGGCCACCCGGATGCCATCCAGACGACCCAGCTCGCGCTGGATGGTGTAGAGGTCGAGCAGGGCCTGGGTCGGGTGTTGACCCTTGCCGTCTCCGGCGTTGATCAAAGGGACGTCGCTGACCGCGGCGGCCCGGGAGGCGGCCCCCTCCTCGGGGTGTCGGAGCACGATCACGTCGGCGTAGCCACCCACGACCCGGACCGTGTCCTCCAGGGTCTCGCCCTTGGCCGCGCTGGAGAACTCGCGGGCGTTGTCGGTCCCGATGGTCTGGCCCCCCAGCCGGAGCATCGCCGACTCGAACGAGAGTCGCGTGCGGGTGGAGGGCTCGTAGAAGAGCGCTGCCATGATGCGCCCCCGAAGCCGATCGGCGAACCATCCGGGACGCTCGCGCATCTGCTCGGCCCGCTCGAAGATCTCTTCAAGGAGCCGTCGGGTGAACTGTTGAGCCTCGAGCACGTGTCGCAGCCGTGGCTGTTGAGGGCTCGGTTTGGGCGCAGGCCCCCGGGCCAGGTCGCCGACAGCCATGAAAACACCTCCTTCCCGGCCTCACAGAACCGGATTTAAAGGACCGTACCTCGCGAGTCTAGCAGACGTTGGGGAGGGGCCGAGGTTCGAGAGGCGTCCTGGCCCTCAGCCGCCGGCGGCTGGCTCCGCGGTCCCCTCGCCCTCGAGCAGCTGACGGATGAAGCCCTCCTTGGCGGCTGCATAGGCCTGGGGATCCGGGAGCTGAGCGACCAGGCGTTGCTTCAGCTCCTCGTAGTCTCGGGCCAGGGCCCGGTCGGCCCGGAGTCGATCGCGGAACCAGAGCATGCGGCGCCAGGACCTGGTGCCGAAGGCGGTGAGGGCGGCATGGAAGGCTCGGGTCGGGCCGTCCTCGCGCCGCATCAGAAAACGGTCCTCAAGGTCCCCAAGGGGATCCCGCTCGTAGCCGATTCCCTGCAGCCGGGCCACCGCCTCAGCGGCCGTGGCCAGACCGGGCAGGGCGATGGCGATATCGAGGATTGGCCGAGAGCTCAATCCGGGGACCGCGGTGCTTCCGACGTGCTCGATGGCCAGGGCGCTCCTCCCGAGCGCACCCTGCAGTCGCGCCCGCTCGACGGCGAAGCGCAACGGCCAAGAGGGATCGTAGCGCACGATCACCACGCGCCGCGACTCGGGCGCATGGCCGGCGCTGGAACTCACCGCCAGCGTGATGACACGACCATACCAACCACACCCATGCCAACGGCACGCCCGGTCAGTGCCGGAAGTGCCGCTCTCCGGTCACCACCATAGCGGCCCCGACGGCGTCGGCGGCGGCCACCGATTCCGAGTCGCGGATCGAGCCGCCGGGGTGGATGATGGCAGTGACCCCCGCCGCCAAGCCTACCTCGACCGCATCGGGGAAGGGAAAGAACGCGTCGGAGGCCATCACGGCACCGCGAGCCCGATCCCCCGCCCGCTGGACCGCCAGCTGGGCGGCCTCCACTCGGCTCATCTGCCCGGCGCCCACGCCCACGGCGGCCAGGTCCCGGGCGAGCACGATCGCGTTTGACTTGACGTGCTTGACGACCACCCAGGCGAACTCCAGCTGCGACCATTCCTCTGGGGTTGGTTGCCGCTTGCTGACCACGCGGCAGGCGCGACGATCGAAGCCACGCTCGTCCCAGGACTGGACCAGGAGCCCGCCGGGGACGGATCGCACCTGGAGGCCGGGCGCCCGTACCGGTCCCGCCTCCAGCACCCGAAGCTTCTGACGGCGTTGGAGCATCGTCGCGGCCTCGGGGTGCACGCTCGGGGCCACCACCACCTCCGTGAAGACGCCTACGACTGCCTCTGCGGTGGGGACGTCGAGCTCCCGGTTGAAAGCGACCACGCCCCCGAACGCCGACCGGGGGTCGCACTCATAGGCCTTGCGATAGGCGTCGGCCAGGTCGTCGCCCACGGCTGCCCCACAGGGGTTGGTGTGCTTGACGATCACTGCCCCCGGCGGGTCGAACTCGGCGACCAGCGCCAGGGCCGCGGCGGCGTCCTGGATGTTGTTGTAGCTGAGATCCCCGCCCTGGAGCTGACGGGCCGAGCCCAGCCCACCTGGGTCGGGGCCGAGGCGGTAGAAGGCGGCCAGCTGGTGGGGATTCTCCCCGTAGCGGAGAGGCCGGGCCAGGCTGCCGGCCACGGTCAGCTCAGGGGGGAAGCGCCTCCCCTCCTCGCCCTGGAGGCCGTGCAGCCAGGCGGCGATGTGGGCATCGTAGGCGGCGGTGTGGGCGAAGGCCTCGGCGGCGAGCTGCCGACGCATGGCCGTTCCGATCCCTCCAGCCTGGAGGGCGTTGAGGACGTCGGTGTAGCGCTCTGGCCTCACCACCACGACGACGTCGGCGTGGTTCTTGGCCGCGGAGCGGATCATGGCCGGACCGCCGATGTCGATCTGCTCCAGGACCTCGCCCAGGCTGATCCCGGGCGAGGCCGCGGTTTCCTCGAACGGGTAGAGGTTGACGCAGACGAGGTCGATCGTCGACAGACCCTGCTGCTCGAGCTGGCGGAGGTGCTCGGGCAGGTCCCGCCGAGCCAGCAGCCCGGCGTGCACTCCGGGATGCAGGGTCTTGACCCGCCCGTCCAGCATCTCCGGGAGGCCGGTGAGGTCGCTGACCGGACGGGCATCGATGGATGCCTCCTCAAGCGTGCGCAGGGTGCCGCCGGTCGCGTAGAGCTCGAAGCCGAGTCGCTGCAGGCCACGGGCGAAGGCCGGTAGCCCGGCCTTGTTACTGACGGAAAGAAGGGCTCGTTTGGGCAAGGAGTTCGATCGCCTCCGGAAGGATTCGGTGCTCTTCGGCCTGGATGCGGGCACGAAGGGTCTCAACGGTGTCGCCGGGCAGGACAGGCACGGCCGCCTGGACCAGGATGGGTCCGGCATCCACCTCCTCGGTGACGATGTGGACCGTGCACCCGGTGATGCGCACCCCGTGGGCCAGGGCTCGTTCGATGGCGTCCATGCCCCCGGCGAAGGCCGGCAGGAGCGAGGGGTGGACGTTGAGGATCCGGTCTCGGAAGGCGGCCACGAAGCCGGGCGTGAGGATCCGGTCGTAGCCAGCGTTGATGACCAGCTCGACTCCGTGCTCCCGGAGCCAGGCGCACATGGCGGCATCCCGCTCCTCCACCGAGCCGAAGCGACGCTGGGAGAACTCGCCCAGGGGCAGCCCCCGTTCCCGGGCAAAGGCCGCGGCGCCACAGCTGGGACGGTTGGTGGCCACGGCTACGACCCGGTAGCCGCGCTCGACCAGGTTGCGAAGGTTGGAGCCCTTGCCGCTGACCAGGACTCCGAGGCGGACAGGGGCGACCATCGGCTCAACGGAACATGATCCGGCGGGTCCCTGATCGACGCACGACCCGTCCCACCACCGGCAGCCCAGGGAGCGGCTCTGAGGTGACCAGCACCATCCCGAGGCCCATGTTGAACGTTCCCAGCATCTCCTCCTCGGAGATCCGGCCTCGACGGGCGATCAGCCGAAAGATGGGCGGCACCTCCCAGGACGAGCGGTCGACCTCCGCCGCCAGGTCCTCGGGGAGGGCCCGAGGCAGGTTGGCCGGGAGGCCACCCCCGGTGATGTGCGCGGCTGCCTTCCAGGGCAGCGACTGGAGCTGGTCGAGGTAGCAGCGGTGGGGCTCAAGCAGCTCCTCGCCCAGGGGGCGCCCCAGCTCCGGCTCCACGCGGCCCAGCGGAACGTCCTCGAACACCCGGCGCACGAGGGAGAAGCCGTTGGTGTGGAGACCGCTGGAGGGCAAGCCGACCAGCAGGTCACCTGGCCGCACCGGCTCGCGTTCGCTTGTGGTCTCCACCCGTCCGACCATGAACCCGGCCAGGTCGTAGTCACCCAAGGCGTAGACCCCCGGCATCTCGGCCGTTTCGCCGCCGAGCAGCGCACAACCGACCGCCGAGCAGGCTTCGACCAGGCCCGACATCACCTCGACGAAGACGGCCTCCTCCAGACGTCCCCCAGCGAAGTAGTCCATGAGGAAGAGGGGCCGCGCACCCATGGTGGCGATGTCGTTGGCGCAATGGTTGACGAGGTCGTGGCCGATCCCGCGATGTCGCCCGTAGGCGATGGCGACCTTGATCTTGGTGCCCACCCCGTCGGCTGAGGCGGCCAGCAGCTCCCCACCCGGCAAGCGATAGAGCCCAGCGAAGGGGCCCACCCCGGTCACCACCTCGGGCCCCTGGGTGGCGGCGATGAGGCCGCGGACCCGGTCCAGCATCTTGGCGTACGCAGCCACGTCCACCCCGGCGGCGGCGTAGGAGAGGCGCTCGCGGTGGAGAGGAGCGTCCTCACTCACCGTCGTGCTTGGCCAGGGCGCCGACCGGCGCTGGCTCCCCCGGAGGGTGGCCGTGGCCCGGATCCTGTTGGGGCTCCTCCAAGGCCATCTTGTCCATCTCCAGCTGCTGCGGGACCGCCACGGGGTAGGCGCCATCGAAACAGGCGCGGCAAAAGCCGTCGATGGTGCCCCGGCCCACGGCGCGCATCAGCCCCTCAAGGGAGAGGTAGGCGAGGGTGTCGGCGCCGATCAGCTGGCGCACCTCCTCAACCGAGCGTCCGGCCGCCACCAACTGCTTGGTGGAGCCGATGTCCACCCCCATGAAGCAGGGGAATCGCATGGGGGGGCTGGAGATCCGGAGGTGCACCTCGCGCGCCCCAGCCCTGCGCAGGATCTCGATGATGCGCCGCGACGTGGTCCCGCGCACGATGGAGTCGTCGACCGCTACCACCCGCCTGCCCTGGAGCGAGCGGCGGAGCGGGTTCAGCTTGAGCATCACCCCTGCCTCGCGCAGGGACTGGTCGGGCTGGATGAAGGTGCGGTTGATGTACCGGGACTTGATCAAGCCCTCACGGAAAGGGATGCCTGACTCCTCGGCGTAGCCGATGGCGGCCGGCGTCCCCGAGTCCGGGAGCCCGATGACCATGTCCGCCTCCACCGGCTGTTCTCGGGCCAGCTCCCGACCCATCCGTACCCGGGCCTCCTCCAGCTCGCAGTTCTTGAGGATGGAGTCCGGCCGGGCGAAGTAGATGAACTCGAAGACGCACATCGCGTGCCGGTCCGACTCCTGGAACTGGGTCGCGGTCAGGCCGTGCTCGTCCATGATGACCATCTCCCCCGGACGGACCTCCCGCACGAAGGTGGCGTTGACCGTGTCCAGGGCGCAGGTCTCGGAGGCGACCACGTGGGCCGGTTGACCGCGGAGGGGGATGAAGCCGAGGCTCAGCGGGCGAAAGCCCAGAGGGTCACGAAGCGCGATGACCGCGTCGCTGGTCAGCACTGCGCAGGAGTAGGCACCGGTGATCCTGGCGAAGGCACGCCTCAGCACCTCCTCCCAGTCGCTCCCGTGCGTGCGCTCGATGAGCCGTGCCACGACCTCGGTGTCCAGCCCGGTCTCGAAGCGTGCCCCCTCTGCCTCCAGGCTGCGGCGAAGGCCACCGGAGTTGATGAGGTTGCCGTTGTGGGCGATGGCGCCGGGGCCCAGCACCGGGTGGTGGAATGGCACCGGCTGGGCGTTCTCAAACCGGCTCGCGCCGGTGGTTGAGTACCGCGTGTGGCCGATGGCCACGAACCCCTTCAGCTGGCTCAGCGCCTCCGCCGAGAAGGCCTGGGCCACCAAGCCCATGCCGCGGTGGATGCGAACCTGCTGACCGTCGCCGACGGCGATGCCGGCGGACTCCTGACCCCGGTGCTGGAGGGCGAAGAGCCCGAAATAGGTCAGGTTGGCGACGTCGACATGACGACCATGGATGCCGAAGATGCCGCACATCTCAGCCTCCCAGCCTCCATGAGCGTTCCCCTGGAGGGTCCGATTGGCGTTCCCAGGCCGCCCACCGGCCGGTCATGTGCCTGCCCCGCTGGCTGCGGCCCGACTCAATCATGCAGCGCCCCCTCCCAGGCCCGACGGGCCTCGGCCAACGGGACCTCGACAAGTCCCTCCAGCCGCAGCACCTCGCCTCCCACCGTTCCGAGCACGGTCAGCTCGATGGTGTGCCGGGCGGCCAGAGCCTGGAGGCGGGGCAACGCTCGGGGATGGGCACTGAGCAGGAAGCGTCCCTGGGACTCGCCGAAGAGCAACGCGTCGAGCCCCAGGTCATCCGGGGCTACGAGCCTGCCTTGGCACCCCAGACCACCAAGCAGGCAGCACTCGACCAGCGCGACCAGCAACCCTCCCTCGGCCACGTCGTGGGCGGAACGAAGCAGGCCCTCGGCCGCGGCCTCGAGCACCAAGGACTGCGCGGCACGTTCACGGGCCAGGTCCAGGCTCGGGGGCGGCCCATGCACCACGCCGTGGATGACCTTCAGGTACTCGGAGCCGCCCAGCTCTCGGGCCGTCTGTCCCACGAGCAGAACCACGTCGCCCGGCTCCTGGAAGCCGGCCGGGATCCGGCGGCGGTGGTCCTTGAGCAAGCCCACCATCCCCACCACCACGGTGGGGTCGATGGCGCCTTGCGGCGACTCGTTGTAGAGGCTGACGTTCCCGCTCACCACCGGCAGCTGGAACGCCCGGCACGCGGTTGCGATCCCCTCGATCACCTGCTCCAGCTGCCATGCCACCTCGGGACGCTCGGGGTTGCCCAAGTTGAGGCAATCGGTCAAGGCCAGCGGCCGCGCCCCGGTGGCAACCAGGTTGCGGGCGGCCTCCGCCACCGCGATCTGGGCTCCCACGAAAGGATCCAGGCGGCAATAACGGGCGTTGCCGTCGATCGTCATCGCCAAGCCGAGGGAGGTCCCCAGCACGCGGAGGACGGCAGCGTCCCCGCCCGGGGGCAGGACGGTCGCGTTGCCCACCATGTGGTCATAACGCCGGAACACGGGTTGACGGCTGCCCAGGTTGGGGCTCCGGAGAAGGCGCAGGAGGGCTGCCTGCACCTCCGCGGGGGGAAGGGGCGGGAGGCGCGGTGGCGACCGGCGTGACGCCGGTGGTTGGGGCCGGAGCTGGCGCGTCGGGACACCCCCGGTGAGGAGTTCGATCGGCAGGCGGGCGACCTCCGCTCCCGCCTCCAACACGCTCAAGTCGCCGTCGGCCGTCACCTCCCCGATCACCTTGGCCTCCAGGTCCCACTTGGTGCAAGCCTGGACGACCTGGGCCTCGCAGCCGGGCTCGACGACCACCAGCATGCGCTCCTGGGACTCGGACAGCATCACCTCGTAAGGCGTCATGCCAGCCTCGCGCCGCGGCACCCAGGTGGTCTCGATGCGTGCCCCGACCCCGGTACGGGCCGCAACCTCGGCTGCGGCCGAGGTGAGGCCGGCCGCCCCGAGGTCCTGAAGCCCCACCACGCCCTTGAGGTCGACCAGCTCCAGGCAGGCCTCCAGCAGGCACTTCTCAAGGAAGGGGTTGCCAACCTGCACCGCTGGGCGTCGCTCAGCCCAGGCCTCGTCCAGCTCCAGGGAGGCAAAGGAGGCGCCGTGGAGGCCATCCCTGCCCGTCGGGGAGCCGGCCAGGACGAGCAGGTTGCCCGCCTCCCCGGCACGGGCGCGACGCAGACGGTCGGCGCGCATCAGGCCCACGCACATGGCATTGACCAGGGGGTTACCGGCATACCCCTCGTCGAAGTAGATCTCCCCGCCCACGGTCGGCACCCCGACGCAGTTGCCGTAGCCCCCGATCCCGCCCACCACCCCCTCGAGGTGGCGCCGGCTCCCGGGCAAGGGGCCGAAGCGAAGTGAGTCGAGGAGCGCCACTGGCCGGGCGCCCATGGCCAGGACGTCGCGGAGGATGCCGCCGACCCCGGTGGCTGCCCCCTGGTAGGGCTCGACCGCACTTGGATGGTTGTGGGACTCCACCTTGAACACCACCGCCCAGCCTTGGCCGATGTCGACCACCCCGGCGTTCTCCCCGGGACCCTGGAGCACCCTGGGCCCGGAACTCGGGAGCCGGCGCAGCAGGGGCCTCGAACTCTTGTAGGAGCAGTGCTCCGACCACAGGACTCCCAGCATGCCCAGTTCAAGCCGGTTCGGCTCCCGTCCTAGCCGGCGCACGATCTCCGCGTACTCCTCCCTGGTCAGTGCCACCTCGCGGAGGGTGCCCTCGTCGATGACGAGCCCGCTCATCTCCGGTCACCTCGGGCGGACCGGCGGTCGATGCCGGCCATCGAGCACGCGACCTCGAGCACCGAGCGGAAGAGGAAGAGCCCATCGGTCCCCCCCAGGTCGGCCTCGGCACACCGTTCCGGGTGCGGCATCATGCCAAGCACGTTGCCCCTGGGATTGACGATGCCGGCGATGTCATGGGCGGAGCCGTTGGGATTGGCCTCACCTCCCCGCTCGCCGCGCTCGTCGCAGTAGCGAAAGACGACCTGGCCCCGCGCCTCCAACTGGCTCAGGGTTGCAGGGTCGGCCTGGTAGTTGCCCTCCTGGTGGGCGATCGGCATGCGCAGCACCCGGTCCCCGATGGCGTGGGTGAAGGGCAGGTCGTCCCGCTCGCAGCGGAGGTTGACCCACTGGCAGCGGAACTCGAGGCAGGTGTTGCGGATCAGGGCTCCAGGAAGGAGCCCGGCCTCGCAGAGCACCTGGAAGCCGTTGCAGATCCCCCACACCAGGCCCCCATGCTCGGCGAACTCCCGTACCGCCTCCATCACCGGGGAAAAGCGAGCGATGGCGCCGGGACGCAGGTAGTCACCGTAGCTGAATCCGCCGGGGAGGATCACGCAATCGGCCCCCTCAAGGTCCGATTGGCGGTGCCAAAGGTAGCGGACCTCGGCTCCGAGCACCCGCTCGATGACCCACCCGCAGTCCCGGTCCGACCAGGTGCCCGGGAAGACCACCACCCCGAACCTCATCCTGACGCCTCTTCCGGGGCGAGGGATGGCACAACCCTGCCACCAGGCCCGAACTGGCCGGGACGAGGTCCTTGCGCTCCCTGACCGGTCATCCCTGCGCTGAAGGTTCGGGGTCGATCTCGAAGCGGAAGTCCTCGATCACCTGGTTGGCCAGGAGCTCCCGGCACATGGCTTCCACCCGTGCCGACGCCTCCAGAACCGACCCCGCTGCCAGCTGGATCTCTACGTATTTGCCGACCCTGACCCCAGACACCTCCGAGAATCCCAACGAGGTCAGGGCCCGATGCACGGTCGCTCCCTGGGGGTCGTTCACCACCGGCTTGGGGGCCACGATCACCCGGGCGATCATCGGTCCTGGGGACGGGCCGCCGGCGCCAGGGTGAGGGGCCGACCGGTGAGTCGCTCGTAGGCCTGGAGGTACCGCTCCCGGGTATGTGCCACTACCTCCTCGGGCAGCGCGGGGGGCGGCGACTCACGGTCCCATCGGCTCTCGTGGGTCAACCAATCGCGGATCAGCTGCTTGTCGTACGACTCAGGGCTGCTCCCAACCCGGTAGCTGGTTGCATCCCAGTAGCGGGAGCTGTCCGGGGTGAGCGCCTCGTCGATCAGCAGGAGCTCCCCGTCGACCAGCCCGAACTCGAACTTGGTGTCGGCGAGGATCAGCCCTCGCCGCTCGGCATGGGCGGCGGCGTACCCGTAGAGGCGCAGGCTGACCTCCCGGAGCCGTCCGGCCAGCTCATGGCCCAGCTCGTCCTGCAGCCGGCTGAAGGGCACGTTCTCGTCATGCCCGGTCTCTGCCTTGGTGGCCGGGGTGAAGATCGGCTCCGGGAGCCGCTGGCTCTCCTGAAGGCCTGGCGGCAGCCGCTCACCGACCACGGTCCCCGAGCGGCGGTACTCGGCCCAGGCACTTCCCGCGAGGTAGCCGCGGACCACGCACTCGAAGTCGATGCGACGTGCACGACGCACGACCATGCATCGTCCCTCCAGCTCGGGCGGCAGACCCTCCCAGGACGTGCCCAACAGGTGATTGGGCTGCAGCGAGGCGGTCGCCTGGAACCAGAAGATGGAGAGCTGGGTCAGCACGCGTCCCCGGTCGGGGACTCCAGTGGGAAGCACGCGGTCGAAGGCGGAGACGCGATCGGTGGCGACCATCAGCAGCCGGTCGTGGTCGAGCTCGTAGGTGTCTCGGACCTTCCCTCGGGCGAAGAGAGGAAGGTCAAGCTGGGTTTGCATCAACGCGGGGCCAACCGTCATGCTCCGGCGTTCACCTCCACCGTCAGCCCCAGCCGTTCGAAGGCGAGGTCCACATGGCGCAGGAACCTGGCTGGGCTGAAGATCTCGTCCATCCGCTCACCGATCCGGGCCGCCACCTCAGGATCCGCCTGTAGGTTGGCTCGGAAGCCGCCGTCTCCCCGCAGCGCTCGGTGCGCGGCCGACTGCACGATCCGATAGGCGTCCTCCCGAGAGAGACCGCTTTCCACGAGTGCCAGGAGAGCTGCTTGGGAGTAGACGATGCCGCCGCCGAGCTCCAGGTTCTGGAGCATCCGCGTGGGATGCACCTCGAGGCCCGCGAGGACCCGCCCCAGCTCGGTGGCCATGAAGTCGACCAGGCAGCAGGCATCGGGGAAGATCACCCGCTCCGCGGAGCTGTGGCTGATGTCTCGCTCGTGCCAGAGGGCGACGTTCTCCTGGGCGGTCAAGGCGTGGCCGCGGACCACCCGAGCCAGGCCGCAGATGCGTTCCGTGAGCACGGGGTTGCGCTTGTGCGGCATCGCCGACGATCCCTTCTGCTCATCCCCGAAAGGCTCCAGCGCCTCCCCCACCTCGCTCCGTTGCAGGTGACGGACCTCGAGCGCAATCCGTTCCATGGAGGCGGCGGCGGTGGCGAGGGCGCTCATGAAGGCGGCATGCCGATCACGGCCGACCACCTGGGTGCTCACCGGGTCCACGCGCAGGCCGAGGGCCGAGCACACGTACTCCTCGACCCGAGGGTCGACGCTGGAGTGGGTGCCCACCGGACCGCTCAGCTTCCCTGTCGCCACCTCGGCGGTGGCCTGCTCAAGGCGGGCGATGGTCCGGTCCAGCTCCGCCACCCAGCCGGCCACCTTGAACCCGAAGGTGATGGGCTCAGCGTGGATGCCGTGGGTGCGCCCTACCATGATCGTCCCTCGATGGCGCACGGCCAGCGCCGCAGCGGTGCCCCGCAGCTGGCGCAGGTCCTCGAGGATCACGTCCGCGCTCTCCCGGAGCTGGAGGGCGAAGGCGGTGTCGACCACGTCGGAGCTGGTCAGGCCCAAGTGGAGGTAGCGGGCCTCCGGCTGGCCGACCGACTCGCTGACCGCGGTGAGGAAAGCGACGACGTCGTGGCCGACTCTGGCCTCGATCTCGGCGACCCGCTGGGGATCTACCGTCGCGGCCCGGATTCGAGGCAGCGCCTCGGCCGGTACCCTGCCCAGAGAGCTCCAGGCCTCACAGGCCAGGATCTCGACGCGCAGCCACAGGTCGAACCGGTGGCGGTCAGACCAGATCTCCTGGATTCGGGCCGGTGCGTACCGTGGGATCACTGGGGCGGCCAGCTCCTGAGGATCAACGGAGACGATAACAGGTGCTTCACCATTATATTGGTGCCTGCCAATCTCCACATGTAGTGCGTTGGACACAGGAAATCCACAACATGTGGATTGGTTGCGATCGCTCCGGGGCCCCCTGGAGAGCGCGCCCGAAACGCTAAGCTGAGGGACTGCATGGAGCACCGTCGTAACCGAGGGAGGACGGCCGCCGTTTGACCGGGCAAAGAAGGAGCGGGGCATGAGCACCCTGCCGTCCCGGGAGGACGAGCAGGCGCTCGTGGAGCGCGCGAAGCGCGATCCCAACGCGTTTGGTGAGCTCTATGACCTGTACTTCCTTCAGATCTACCGGTTCGTATATTCGAGGATGCGCGATCAGGCGGCAGCTGAGGACGTCACCTCCGAGGTGTTCATGAAGGCGCTCAAGAGCATCGGGCGCTATCAGGACACGGGGAAGCCGTTCTCGGCCTGGCTGTATCAGATCGCGGTGAACTCGGTGGCGGATCGCTACCGGCTGGCGCGGCCCCTTGAGAACATCGACGAGCAGCGTGACCTGGCCGTGGGGGGGCCTGCCCTGGAGGAGGTGGCGGCCCAGCGGGACGAGCTGCGTCGGATCTGGTCGATGGTGGAGACCTTGCCCAAGCAGCAGCGCATCGCCATGGTGCTGAAGTTCCAGGAGGACATGAAGATCGAGGACATCGCCGCGGTGATGGGGAAGTCACCGGGGGCGGTGAAGCTTCTCATCCATCGGGGGGTGAGCAGGGTGCGCCAGCTCGTGGGGGCTGAGGGGCGGTCGTGAGCTTCACCTCAGGCACCCAGCCGCCAGGACGTCGTCCCCGACGTCGACGGAGGAGCTTAGGCTGGTGAAGGCGCCCAGAGACCCTGAGCTAGATGCCCTCTTCGAGGAGCTCTCCCCTGGTGACCGTGCGCTGCAGGACTTCGCGCAGATGCTGCGCTCAGCACCTTGGCCGGGCGGGGCCGCTGATCCCGATCCCACCTTCCGCCTTGCCCTCCGCCGCCGGCTTCTGCAAGAGGCCTGGAAGCTGGCTGCCCAACGGCGCCAGCCATGGTACCGGAAGCTCTTCTCCACCCCCACCGGGCTGGCCTGGGCGGCTGCAGCCCTCGGTGCCCTGCTGATCGGCCTGGCCGGGCTTGCGGTCCTCGCCCATCCCACCCGAGGCCCGCAGCCCACGGTCGAGGTGGCAAGTCCGTTGAACGACGCCCACACCGTGGCCGTGGTCCAGCCCATCGAGCTCGACTTCAGCCAGCCAATGGACACCCGATCGGTCGAGGAGGCGGTCAAGATCTCACCTGCCACTCGTGTCAGCTACCAGTGGCTGAGCCCCAACCGGGTGGAGATCACGCCCATGAGCGGCACCCTGGCGCCCAACACCCAGTACACGGTGGTGGTCGCCCCGAGCGCGAAGACCAAGGATGGGACGGCGCTCGGCAAGCCGGCGGTGGTCACCTTCGTCACCACCGCACCCCCGGCCTCACCTGGCCCCACCCCTAGCCAGAGCCCGACCACGGGGCCCGCGTCTCAGCTGGCGGGCATGCGCCAGCTGGCTCCGATCGGCACCTCGGCTCCGGCCTGGTCGGCCGATGGCAGCACCCTCTACGTGGTCAACCCCAACGGGAGCCTCGAGGCGGTGGCGATCGCCGGCGGTACCCGGACGTTGGCCTCCGGTGGGGTGACCACGGTGGCGGTGGGGCCCTCCGGGCCTGCCTACGTCCAGAACGGGCAGGTGGTGTACGGTCAGACCACGATCCAGGGGGTTCAGCCGCTCGCCCTTGGCTTCCAGGGCTCGAACTTGCTGATTGGCACCGCCCAGGGAATCGTGGACGCCCACGGCACCACCATCGCCGCCTTCAGTGAGACGGCGCGTCTGGTTGACATCGCGCCCGGCGGCGGTCACGCGGCCTACCTGGGGACCTCAGGAACCCTCCACGTGGTGGACCTGGCCAGCGGGAGGGATGTCCCGGTGGGACCGGCCACGGCCCTGGGGGACTGGTCGTCGAGCGCCGATCGCTACGCCTACGCCAGTTCCGGGGCGGTCCAGGTCACCGACATGAGCGGCAACGTCTCCCGACTGGCCGGCGTGGGCGGGGTGACCGGGATCTCCTGGTCGGACGCCGACCAGATCCTCCTCGCCACCAGCTCTGGCCTGGAGGTCATGAACGCCGACGGCACCGGTCTCCACCAGGTGGCGTCCGGTGACTTCGAGCAGCCTGAGTGGTCGCCGAGCGGTGGGCTGTTCGCCTTCAAGCGCGATGGCGCGGTGTGGGTGGCCCAGCTGATGGGCCCGCGCCCGGCTGCTTCCCCCTCGCCCACCGTCGGTGACGAGCAGGACTTCGTCCAGAGCTTCCTTGCCGGTGCCGCATCTGGATCCGGCGCTCAGTCTTTGGGGCAGCTCGATCAGAATGGCAAACTGGCCTATCAGCGCCTCCTCCAGGCGCAGCCCAGCCTTGGCGGGTTCACTCGCTCCTACGTCGTCCTGCTGCAACCGAGCCGAGCCGTGGTGCGCTTGATCTACGGGCAGGGAGCTGCCCAGACCGCCATCGACCTGACCCTCACCCTGGTCACGGACGCTGACGGTGGCCTTCACATTCACGACCTCAGCGCGCAGCCGGTGCCTAGCTTCGGGAAGGGACCGCAGGTGCTGAGCGTCTCGGTCGGCCGAGCCCAGGTCCGAGTCCAGTTCGACTCTGACCTGATGGCGAGCAGTGTCCAGTCTGGAGTGCTGCTTGAGGGCGTTGCCAACGCCCAGGTCTCGTACGACGCCAGCTCGCGAACCGTCCTCCTCGTGGTGCCCGGTGGCTTGACGCCGGGAGCCACCTACACCCTCCAGGTGACCGGCGCGCTCGAGGACGTCAACCAGCGGGCGGCGTCCCCTTACGAGCTGTCCTTCACCGCCTGATCCTCCGGAGGCATGGCAGGGCCCAGGTCCACCTGGGAGGTCGGGAAGGGGGTCGCAGGATGCTCCGCCAGGAGACGGCGCAGGGCGTCGAGGTTAGTGATGCTGGCCAGCGTCTCCGGGTGGTCGGGGCCTAAGTGGCGTTCTCGAACGTCGACCGCCCGCTCAAGGTAGACCAGAGCGCTGGCGAGGTCGCCCAGCTGCCAGAGCAGCGTCCCCAGGCGATGCTCGGTGTCGGCCGTTTGCACGTGGTCCGGACCGAGCACCTCCTCGCGGATCTCAAGCGCCCGCTCCAGGTAGGTCCTGGCCCCCACCAGGTCGCCCTGCTCGATCAGCAGCAGCCCGAGATCGTGCAGGCTGGCCGCGGTCTCGGGATGGTCTGCCCCCAGGGCCTGCTCCCGGATAGCGACTGCTCGCTCCAGGTAGGGCTGTGCCTCGACGAGGTCGCCCTGAGCCTGCAGAAGCGTGCCCAGCTGGCTCAAGCTGGTCGCGGTCTGGGGATCGTAGGGGCCGAGGACGCGCTGGGAGATGACCAATGCTCGCTCCAGGTAGGAGCGCGCGCCCTCCAGGTCCTGCTCGGCGCGCAGGAGCATCCCTAGGTTGCTGAGGCTGGCGGCGGTCACCGGATGCTCGGGGCCAAAGGCCCGTTCTCGGATGGTCAGCGCACGCCGCAGGTAGGAGAGGGCCCCCTCGGGGTTGCCACGTGCTTGGAGGATGGTGCCGACGCCATCCAGGATCGTGGCCGTCTCGGGATGATCTGGCCCCAAGGTTCGCTCGCAGGCCTCGAGGGCGCGGAATAGGCATTCCTGGGCACCGGCCAGGTCGCCTTGGGCCTTCCGCACCATCCCAACGTCCCTCAAGCAGGCCAGCGTCCTGGGGTCGTCAAAGCCTGACGTGACCTCCCAGGTCCCAAGGGCGCGCTCCAACCAGGCCCGGGCGTCGGTCAGGTCGCCTTGCTCCATGAGCAACCTGCCCAGGCTGTGGCGGGCCGCGGCGGTCTCGGGGTGCTCGCCCTGCTGACGCTCCAAGAGGCCGACGGCTCGCTCCAGGCAACGGCGGGCGCCAGCGGGATCGCCCTGCCCCTGGAGCACCCAGCCCAGGTCGCCGGCGATGGTGGCGAGGGCGGGATGGTCGTCCCCCGAGGTCCGCTCGGCTCGGGCCAGGGCCTCCTCAAGGTAGGTCCGGGCTCCGGTGAGGTCACCCTGCGCGCGCAGCAGCGATCCTAGGCTGTGGAGACCCTCGATGGTCTCGGTGGATTCCGGTCCCAGCAACCGTTCATGGATGGTCAGGGCCCGCTCGAGATGGGGGCGAGCCGAGGTTGAGTCGCCCAGGGCCCACAGCAGACGGCCGAGTTCAGCGCTGAGCTGGGCCACCCGCACGTCTTCGCCTCGTGCAGCCGCCGCCCGGGTGACGACGTCGAGGTGGGGGGCCAGGAGGAGTTGGCGGGACGTCTCCCCCGCCCGGTTAGCCTCGCGGGCAAGCCTGATCAGTGCCTGTTCCACCATCGTCTCGGCCTCAGGATCAATGGCCGTAAGGCCGACGTAGGTGGCCAGTCGGCGGTGGAGCCAGAGGCACTGGCCGTCAGGCTCAAGGAGGGTCAGGTGGACAAGCCAGGTGAGCGCCTCCCGTGCCTCCTCTCGTGCTTGAGAGGTGAGGGCGCGGTCGGAGGAGGGCGTCGATGGTTCCTCCCTGTTGGCGAGGGGAGCTTCGAGCAGGGTGGCCAGCAGGAGGTCCTCAGGGATGGGGGTGGGGGCGAACCGGGCCGCTCGTGCCAGCAGAGCGTGAGCGTGGTGCCGACAGCTGGCCTGGTTGAGGATGAGGAGGTCGAGCACGAAGGCCCGGGCCGGCCCCGGTGAACGGACCGATGCGGTCGTCGGGGGTTGGGCTCGGCGACGACCGAAGATGACGCCCAGCGGGCGACGCAGCCCACCGTCGGAAAGCGTCTCCGGTGGGCTGTCCAGCTTCGATGCGTCGGCCTCGATGGTTGGGTCGCAGAGCCACTGACGGTATCCTTCGGGGGCGAGCTCCCGCTGAGCGGCCAGGGCACCGCCGGCCAGGGTCAGCGCCAGAGGCAGGTCGTCCAACTCGCGTGCGATCTGCCCAAGTGTCGTCGGCTGCGCGGCCAGGTCGGGACGGAAGCTGCTCAGCACCGCCACCCCGTGCTCCCGAGGCAGGGGCCCGACCGGTAGCATCGCCGGTCGCGGTGGGCCGTCCCATACCGGTAGCCTTGACGTGATCAGGACGTGTGCCCCGCCCCGGCTGGGGAGGAAGTCGCGCAGCCTGCTCGGCTCGTCGCAGTCGTCGTAGAGAAGGAGTCTGGGCGTGTCCCCCTGCCAGGCGCCGAGCACCAGGTGGACCTGCTCGTCCAGAGGCAGGCTTGGGAAGTCGGGCCTTAGGTCCATGGCGTCGCTGCGCCCACAGGCCGCGACCTGGAGGGCGACGACGGTGGGGACGGAGCAGTTGATCCAGAAGACCCCGCCGGGGAAGTAGCGGCCGTAGCGATACGCGAACTCCAGGGCCAGGGCGGTCTTCCCCGACCCTTCGGCTCCCGTCAGCACCATGGCGCGCCGTTCGCTCAGCGCGCTCGCGACCCTTTGCAACTCAGCGACACGGCCGGTGAAGCGCGGGGATCGAGATCGCGGCAACCGCGATCCAGCCGGCAGGGGACCTGGCTCCGGGAGCACCCCAAGGGGCAGTTGCACTAGGCCACCGCCGCCGGAGCCGGCCGCGGTCTCCGGTGGATCGAAGCTACCGAAACTCATGAACTACCTGTGCCAGCACGCCACGTCTCTGCACCACGTGCTCCGATCGGCCTCGGCCGTTCCGTAAGCGTAATCGGGCGTGACGTTGGTGCGGAAGTCGACAGCGGAAAGCTCGCTCGAAGGCCCGTGGCCACCCGAGCGCTCCGGAGGAGGGGATGCCGCCGCAACAGGGTGGGAACCGTGGTCGTGCCCCTCGGCCGGGCCGTACCCAGCTGGACGCCACCCCAAAGGGTCGGGATGGGCTCGCGGCCCGTTCTGGTGGCCTGGGAGATTCCCGCTTCGTTGGCCGCCTCAGTCGGGGAGAGGGACTTGATGCTCCTCGGCCCGGTGCCAGAGGGCGCGCCACTCGGACCCGGCGATAGCCTCAACCAGGAGTTGCACCTCGTCGAGGTAGCGGCAACGCTCGCCTGCGATCCGAGGCACGACCTCAGGCGGGACCATCAGGTGCCGCCGTCCGCTCCCGGCCGAGGCCAGGACCAAGTAGTCGACGGCTGGGAAGATGTAGGCCACCCCCTCGCCCCAGACCGCTGCCGTGAACTCGTGGCGTCCCGAGGGGGTACGAACGTGCATGACGTGAGCGGTGTACCAGTCGCCTGGGGGCCACTGGGTGCTGCGCATGGCCGCGACAAGCCGGTCGGCGAATGCCTCCGGCACCCGGGCGTGGCGCAGCTGGCTCAACAGCCGGGGGCCGAGGTGGAAGGGACGCACCGGTCCCCTCATGACCACCACCCCGCGCTCGGCCACCCGGGCGGCGACCGACTCCGCCTGATCGTGGAGCCATTCGGCGACCCAACGCTGGTTGCAGCGTTGGAGCAGCTGACCCGGGCTCAGCTCCTCCTGGTCGAGGAAGATCCGGCGGGCGGTCAGCTCACCGACCTGCGCCATCAGGGCCACTGCCAGCTGCAGGTCTTCGGCGGCGACGCACGACGGTACGTGGAGGGAAAGGCTACGGCTCGTGATCGTCAGCTCCAGTGGACGGGTCGAGACGCCGCGTCGGTACAGGAGCAAGGAGGTTGCGCCCTCGGGGGTCAGGCTCCAGGCATCTGTCGGCCACGACCCGAGTCGCCTGGGCCGCTCGATGACCTCCACGTCCCCCCATCGGGGGAGCAGCTCGGAGAGGGGCAGCAGGAAAGAGGCACCTTCCTGAAGTCGAAACCGGAGGCCCACGATCTCGATTGTCGCGCGTCGGCCCGTCGCCCGATCCGTCCGGAGTCCAGCCACGCTGACCGGCGCCCTCGCCGGGCTGGTCGAGGGGCACCCCGGGTCGGCGTTTGAAGCGACCTGCCAGAGCCTCCTGGCCACACGACAGATCGGGACGGCTGCAAAAGCCCCCGCTGCTCGACGGCGTGAGCTGGACGCCCCCCGGGCCCCGTCAGGCGGGTGCCCCCCTCGGCCGGGCAAGGCGCTTGGGCGCGCTCGGCTGACCGTCGTCGAGCAAGCGGCCATCAGCCCGGCCTTGCGCGCACCAGCGAAGGATGGGACAAACAGGGCAACGTGGCCTTTTGGCTAGGCACACGGTGCGACCGTGGGCGACGAGCGCCAGGTGAAGGTCGTAGCGAATCTCGGGCGGGACAAGGTCGGTCAGGACACGATGTGCCTCCTCCGCCGTCGTCCCGGCCCGCAGCCAGCCCAGGCGGGTGGTCACCCGGTGGACGTGGGTGTCGACTGGGAAGGCCGGGCGGCCCAGGGCAAAGAGCAGCACGCAGGCCGCCGTCTTTGGGCCGACGCCCGGCAGGGAGGTCAGGTAGCGCTCGGCCTCGGCGTCGTCGAGGCGGTGCAACCGCTCCAGGTCGAGCTTCCCCTCGCGTCGCTCGACCTCGGCCAGGATCTGCTGGATGCGTGCCGCCTTCTGGTCGGCGATACCGCCACAGCGGATGGCGTCGGCGACCTCATGGGTGGGGGCGTGTCGCACCTCCTCCCAGCGCGGGAACCTCGACTTGAGGGTTGCGAATGCCCGCTCCGAGTTGCGGTCGGAGGTGTGCTGGGAGAGGACGGTGGCGATCAGCTCATCGAGGACGGGCAGTCGGGGCTTGGGGACAAAGGGTCCTTGCTCCTCCCGCAAGCGGTGATGGACGTCGCGAATCGCTGGCCTCGTCATCCGAAGAGGAAGAGAACGGGGCGGAGGGTCCAGGTACGGGCGGTGCCTCCGGCCCGGGTGGGGCGCCCCAACACCTGCCACCGACCGCTGGCCCCCATAGCGGTGGCTGGCCCAGGATCCCCCGGCCGAGCCCGCCACATGGCTCAGGCGGCTGGCTCGAACACCACCGCGGTCCCGTAGCACAGCACCTCGGCTACCCCCTGGGCCATCTCGGTGGCGTCGTAGCGTACCCCCAACACGCCGTTGGCTCCGATCAGGGCGGCGTGCTGCAGCATGATCTGATAGGCCTCCTCTCGAGCGCGCTCGGCGAGCTCGGTGTAGAGCGTCACGTTGCCGCCCCCCAGCTGCTGGAAGGCGGCGCCGATGCTGCCGACGATGCTTCGCGAGCGCACGGTAACCCCCCGCACCAGGCCGAGGTTTCTGGCGACCCGATAGCCCTCGATGTGGAAGGCCGTGGTCACGAACCGAGGATCGATGGCTGGCCGTGCCGTTGGCTCCTGCTCCGCCATTTGCACTTCTCCCCCCATGGAGTAGAGAACACCTGACCGCTAGATGATGCCGAGGACACGCGCCGCTCGCACGATCGCGCTGACCGATGCCGCGTGCTCGATGTCACCGCGCAGCGCGGCGTCGAGGGCGGTTCGGAAGGCAAGCTCCCGCACGACCATGTCCCGCTCGCCAGGCTCTGGTGCCCGCTGGACGCGGCTCAGCGAGCTCGCCAGGAACAGGTGCTGACGACCGCTCACCAGCCCGCTCCCACGGGTGATGCCGAGCGGCTTCCAGGAGGAGGCCACCAGGCCCACCTCCTCCTCCAGCTCCCGCTGCGCGCCAGCCAGGGGCTCCTCTCCCACCTCCAGCGTCCCCGCCGGCACCTCCCAGCTGGTGGCGTTCCAGGGATGTCGCCATTGTCGGACCAGGACGGTGTTCCCGTCGGGCAGGTACGGCACCACGAAGACCGCATCGGGGCCCTCGATGACGCGGTACTCGGCCTCAGGGCCGTCCGGCCAGCGCACACGATCGCGCCGCAGCGCGAGGTTCCATTCCCGGACCACGTCGGTGCTGGCGATCACCTCGAAGGGTGGGGTCTTCTCGTGGTCCAGCACCGTGCCTTGACTCGAGTCGGGAACAGAGGATCGGCTCCGCCTGGGGCGGCGATCATCGCTGTGGGTTGGTGAGGATGGCCACCGCCGCCGCTGCCGCCGCCGCGCGACGGGCGTCGGAGCCGTAGTCCATTGGCGAGGTCTCTCCGACGAATCGGCGTGCGGCCTCGACCAGCTCGGGGTGGTCATCGATGAAGCGGGTGGTGAGGTTGCCAGCCCGGAAGTCCGGGCTCTCCAGGAGCGCCCGGTGGTAGGGGATGGTGGTGGCTGGTCCCACCACCACGAACTCCCGCAACGCTCGGCTCGCACGGGCGATGGCCTCGGCCCGGTCCGCGCCGTGCACGATCAGCTTGGCCACCAGCGAATCGTAGTTCGGGGGCACCTCTGAGCCAGGGCCGAACCCGGAGTCGACTCGGACCCCTGGACCGGATGGCGCCACCCAGCGGGTGATGCGTCGGGGGTTGGGGACGAACTGCCGGGTAGGATCCTCGGCGTTGATGCGCATCTCGATCGCGTGGCCCCGCCAGGTCACCTCCTCCTGGCCGAAGGAGAGCGGCAATCCGGCGGCCACGCGAATCTGCTCTTTGACCAGGTCGACGCCGGTGACGGCCTCGGTGATCGGATGCTCGACCTGCAGGCGGGCGTTCACCTCCAGGAAGTAGAACTCCCCTTCGCTGAAGATGAACTCCACCGTCCCTGCGTTGACGTAGCCGGCTGCCCGGGCGGCCCGGATGGCGGCCTCCCCCATGCGGCTCCGCAGCTCGGGGGTGATCACCGGAGAGGGGGTCTCCTCCATGATCTTTTGATGGCGGCGCTGGATCGAGCACTCCCGCTCACCCAAATGGACCACGTTGCCGTGCTGGTCGGCGATGACCTGGACCTCGATGTGGCGGGGCTTGGACACGTAGCGCTCGACGTAGACGGTGGGGTCCCCGAAGGCCGAGTAGGCGGCGCTCCGGCAGCTTTCGATCGCCGGGCGCAGGTCCTCCTCACGTTCCACCACCCGCATGCCGATGCCGCCTCCCCCGCCCGAGGGCTTGACGATCACGGGGAAGCCAATCTGCCTGGCTGCCCTCACTGCCTCCTCAGGGTCCTCAAGGGCGCCGCTCCCTGGGGTGACCGGCACCCCATGGGCGGCGGCCAGGGCCCGTGCCTCAAGCTTGGAGCCAAGCGCCCGCATCGCCGAGCCAGGAGGGCCGATGAAGGCGATGCCAGCTGCCGCGCAGGCCTCGGGGAACTCCGGTCGCTCGGAGAGGAAGCCATAGCCAGGATGGATGGCCTGCGCGCCCACGTCAGCGGCGAGGCTCACGATCCGCTCCATCTGCAGGTAGGACTCGGTGGGAGGGGCGGGGCCGATGTGGTGGGCCTCATCAGCGTAGCGGACGTGGATGGCGTTCCGGTCGGCGTCGGAGTAGATGGCCACGGTCCGAATCCCGAGCTCGTGGCAGGCCCGCATGACACGGACAGCTATCTCGCCCCGGTTGGCGATGAGGACCTTCGAGAACAGTCTGGCCTTCACCGGCGCCCTGAATTGTAGAGGCCGCCGTGGTCAGGTGCCGCTCTCGGCCTTGGCACCGGGGGCGTGATAGCGCTCGATCACGGCGCTCATCTCTCGACGGCCGTGGTCGAGCGCGGCCTCGGCGCACAGCTCCCGGACGAGCGCGAGGACCGGCAGGGGTGCACCAGCGGCCCGGCCCAGGTCGAGGGCCAGGGTGAGGTCCTTGACCAGGCCGTCCAGGGTGAACATCGGCGGCTCGTGGACACGCTCCAGGTAGCTGCGTCGCCGGACCTGCAGCATGGGCATGATCCGGCAGAGGGCACGGAACGCCTTCTCGCGGTCGAGACCGGCTCTGGCTGCCAGCGACAGGAGCTCGGCGGCGAGCAGGCTGCAGCCTCCCAGCATGGCGTTGGCGACCAGCTTGAGGCCGGCGGCCTCGCCACGCCCTCCCACGTGCTCGGGCTGACCGAAGGTGTCCAGGACCTCCCTTGCCCGCTCGAAGGCGCTGCGCTCGCCACCAACGAGGACGATCGCGCTGCCCTGCTCGATCGCCGTCGTGGTGCCCAAGATCGGAGCCGCGAGCACCTGAGCCCCGGCCTCCCCTAGCCGACGGGCCAGTTCCTCGACCACCTCGGCCCCGGCCGTGCTCATCTCCACGAATACCTGCCCGGGCGACCCTGTGAGCGAGGCGTACACCTCCCGGACCGACGCCGGATCGTAGAGGATGCTGAGCACCACCTCGGAGCCCCTCACCGCCTCTGCCGGCGTCGCCGCGACCTCTCCCACGCCGATAGCCCTCGCCCGCTCCAGGGTGCGGTTCCACAGCCGGAGCGGGAATCCCGCCTCAGCCACCTTCCGGGCGATGACGGTGCCCATCCGCCCAGTGCCCAGCAGCGTGACCTGAGTCGGGCGAGGCCGGGGAGCTGGACCCTGGGCCGTCATCCGATCGCCACCAACGCTTGGTCTGGGCTCACGACGTCGCCTTCCTTCACGTAGATCTCCAGCACCTTCCCTGGCTGGGTGGCGACGATGTCGTTCTGCATCTTCATCGCCTCCAGGACCGCGACCACGTCGCCGAGCTGGACCTCGTCCCCCACTGACACCGGGATCTTGACGATCAGGCCCTGCATCGGCGCCTTGATCGCCCCATCTCGAGGGGCCCGGGCGGGCGGAGGTGGCGCCGAGGCGGGAGCGAGCGTCGGTGTGGCGACCATGCCGATGCCCGCGACGCGGACCCGGAAGACCTCCCCCTCGACCTCGACCTCAAACTCGGCGCTCGTCGGCGCTGGCGTCGTCGGGGGTTGGGTCTCCTCGACCGCCGGTGCCTCGGCCTCGACCGTCTCTTCGACCTCCGCCTCGACGGTCTCCGCCTCGGTGGGCGCCGTCGCGGAGCCCGTCGAGGGGAGCGGAGCGGTGCGGGCCTGGAAGAGATCCGTGGCTAGAGCTGGGAACAGGAGATAGGTCAGGGCGTCCTCGTCGCTGGCCGGCAGGCCCCACCGCTCCAGCTGGGCTCGGGCAGCTTCCACCTGGGGCTCGAGGAGGTCGGCGGGTCGAACCGTGATCGGTTCGTCCTCACCGAGGACCAGCCGGCGCACCTCGACATCGACCGGGCCCGGTGGTCGGCCGTACAGACCCTGGAGGTAGTCCTTGAGCTCTTGGGTCACGGTCATGTACCGCTCACCGACCAGAACGTTGAAGACCGCCTGAGCGGCGATCATCTGGCGGATGGGTGGAACTAGCGGGGGATACCCCAACTCCTCGTGCACTCGCGGCACCTCCTCCAGGACCTCCGCCAGTCGCGCGCTGGCATCGTGGCGATCGAGGTGATCGCGGAGGTCGCGCAACATGGGAGCAGGCAGCCGACACCCGAGCGCTTCGGGGACGACCCGATCCGCCCCTGGCAGGAGGTGCTCGAGGTGACTCCGGCGAATCCCTTCCAGGCGCATGCCTACGGCCACCAGTCGCTCAAGGTCGAGTCCCGGGTCATGTCCTCCGCCGGACAGGGCTGCCACCGTGCTCTCGACCGCGGGCAAGGAGGCGCCCCAGGCGAAGGCGGAGAAGGCCGTGTCCAACCCTGAGACCCCGGCCTCCACCGCCGCCAAGTAGGCCATCGCCGCCATGCCCCCGGCGCAACGGGCATGGAGGTACAGGGGCAAGCCGGTCGCCTCGTTCAACGCTCCCACCAGCTCGCGAGCGGTGGCAGGGGCGAGCAGGCCGGCGTCGTCGTCGATCACCAGCTCGTCGACCCCTAGTGCGGCCAGCTCCCGCGCCAGGGAGCGCCATCGCTCGAGGTCATGGACGGGGCTGATCGTGTAACAGAGCGCCGCCTGCACCCGCCCACCGAGCCGCCGCGCCACCCGAATCGGGTGCTCCAGGTTGCGAACGTCGTTGAGCGGGTCGAAAAAGCGGAACGTGCGCACCCCGTCGCGGGCCGCTACCTCGAGGAACAACTCGACCGCGTCGTCGGCCAGGCTGCGGTGACCGACCAACTGCTGACCTCGGATCAAGGCCAAGATCGGGGTGGTGGAAGCGGCCTCGCCTAGGCGGCGCAGCTGCTCCCACGGGTCGCGGCCCAGATGCAAGGTGGACTCGAAGCTCGCCCCCCCGAAGCCATCGATGGCCGCGAAGCCGATGCGATCCACCTCTCCCAAGAGGGGCTCGAGCTCCTCGAACGGGATGCGGCTGGCGAACAGGGCCTGCTGGCCTTCGCGGAAGGTGGTGTCGATGAGGTGCAACGGCATGCGCTACCTGCTGGCCAGGGCGTCGCGCCTTGCGCGGTGCCGCTCGGCCAGCTCGGGGTCGCTCAGGCCAAGGATGCGGGCGGCGAGCCAGGCGGCGTTGCGGGCACCGGCCTCGCCGATCGCGACGCACGCCACGGGAATGCCAGCTGGCATCTGCACGATGGAGTACAGGGAGTCGAGGCCGCCGAGATGGGCAGTCGGGACCGGGACCCCGATCACCGGGAGATCGGTCCAAGCGGCAACCACCCCGGGGAGGTGGGCAGCTCCGCCCGCGGCCGCGATGATGACCTTGAGGCCACGTTGGCGGGCGCTGGTCGCCCATTCCATGACCCCGGCTGGGTTACGGTGGGCCGAGCAGACGGTGAGCTCGGCCTCGATGCCGAGCTCCTCCAGCTGCTTGGTGCAGGCCTCGATGAGCGGCAGATCGGACTTCGAACCGATGATGATCCCAACGTCAGGCACGTACCGCCTCGTGTGCGATGTCTCTCCGGAAGAAGGCTCCAGGAAATCGTACTCGGACCGCTCCCGAGAGCGCCGCCATCCGGGCCTCCTCCACGCTCGCTCCCAGGCCGACCATGGTGAGCACGCGGCCTCCCGACGTCACCAGGCCTCGTCCCTCCACCGCACGGCTCCCGGCATGGAAGACGAGGACATCCTTGGGAACCGTGCTCAGCCCCTCGATGACGAAGCCCGTCTCGTACCCCTCGGGATACCCACCGGAGGCGACCACCACCCCGACCGCGGCCCGGTCGCTCCACTCCAGCCAGGGGTGGGCGGGGAGCTCGCCCAGCGCGGCCGAGACCAGCAAGGGGACCAGGTCCGAGCTCAGGCGAGGCAGGATCACCTGGGCCTCGGGGTCGCCAAAGCGGGCATTGAACTCCAAAACCCGGACCCCCTCGGAGGTCAGCATGAGACCGGCGTAGAGCACCCCTCGGTACTCGAGCCCGCGTCGCGCGAGCTCCTGGATCGCCGGTACCAGCACCCGGCGGGTCACCTCGTCTACCAGCTCGGGGGTGACGCCTACAGGAGGGGAATACGCTCCCATGCCACCGGTGTTGGGGCCCTCGTCACCGTCTCGGGCTCGCTTGAAGTCACGGGCTGGCGCCAGCGGGATCACCCGGCGGCCATCGGTCAGCCCGAACACCGACAGCTCCGACCCCTCCAGACGTTCCTGGATGACGATGGTGGCGCCAGCCTGCCCGAATCGACGCTGCACCAGCATCTCGTCGATGACCTGGTCGGCCTGTTCCGGGGTATCGCAGACGATGACCCCCTTGCCCAAAGCCAGTCCGTCGGCCTTGACCGCCACTCGCCCGCCGTACCGACGCGCCCAGCGTCGAGCCGGGCCCGGCTCGGTGAAGGTCTCGGACTCGGGGGCCGGGATGCCGGCCCGCAGCATCACCTCCCGGGCGAAAGCCTTGCTGCTCTCGATCCGGCCGGCCGCGCGACCGGGACCGAAGACCGGGATGCCGGCCTCGCGCAGGGCGTCACCGACGCCGGCCGCCACCGCCGACTCCGGGCCCAGGACCGCCAGCCCGATGCGCTCCTTGCGCGCCGCCCGAACCAGGCCGGCGACGTCGTCGGCCGGAACGGGCAGGTTCCTGGCCACGGCAGCCGTGCCCCCGTTGCCGGGGGCGACGTAAACCCGCTCTGCCAGCGGGGACTGGAGGCATTTCCAGGCGAGCGCGTGCTCGCGCGCACCGGAGCCGATCACCAGGATGCGCACGGCCCGAACACCCGCGGTCGCGGCTCCTGCCGGCCCGGCTCGCCGGTGGGGAGCGCCCCTTGGCTCACTCCCATTCGATCGTCCCCGGAGGTTTGCTGGTGATGTCGAAGACCACCCGGTTGACGCCGGGGACCTCGTTGACGATCCGGTTCGAGATCCGGGCCAGCACCTCGTGGGGGAGGCGTGCCCAGTCGGCGGTCATCGCGTCCTCGGAGGTCACGACCCGTACCGCAACCAGACTGGCGTAGGTGCGGTCGTCGCCCATGATGCCAACCGTCCGAAGCGGCGTCAGCACCGCGAAAGACTGCCAAACCTGGCGGTACAGCCCGTGTTTCTTGATCTCGTCCACCACCACCCAGTCGGCCGCTCGTAGGATCTCCAACCGCTCCCGCGTCACCTCCCCCAGGCAGCGGATGGCGAGCCCGGGGCCGGGGAAGGGCTGTCGATGCACCAGGTCCTCGGGAAGGCCGAGCTCCAGGCCCACCGCTCGAACCTCGTCCTTGAACAGGTAGCGGAGGGGCTCGATGAGCCGAAAGCGAAGCCCGGCGGGGAGGCCACCCACATTGTGGTGGGTCTTGATCTTGGCCGCGCCCCTGGTCTCGGGACCGGTCGACTCGATCACGTCGGGGTAGAGGGTGCCCTGGGCTAGGAAGCCGATGTCCCCCACGTCCTCGGCCAGCGCGCCGGCCTGCTCCTCGAAGACGCGGATGAACTCGTGCCCCACGATGCGCCGCTTTTCCTCGGGATCGGCAACGCCTCGCAGCGCGGAGAGGAAACGGTCGCTGGCATCCACGTAGCGGACGTCGAGGCTCAGGCTTCCGCGCAGGACGTCGAGCACCCGCTCGGGCTCCTCGCGGCGGAGCAGGCCGTTGTTGACGAACACGCAGGTGAGCTGGTTCCCGATCGCACGATGGACCAGGGTGGCGGCCACCGCGCTGTCCACACCGCCGCTCAGGGCGCAGATCGCGCGCCCATCGCCTACCTGCGCCCGAATCGCCTCCGTGGCCTGGGCGATGAACGAGCGTGGGGTCCAGCTCCCCCTGCACCCGCAGATGCGATACAGGAAGTTGCGCAGGATCTCGGCGCCATGGGGCGTGTGATGGACCTCAGGATGGAACTGAATCCCCAGCAGCCGCTCACCGTCATCGAACGCCGCCACCGGCGAGTTTGCGCTGCTCGCCAGCACCCGAAAGCCAGCAGGCAGCCGACGGACCTGGTCACCGTGACTCATCCACACCGGCAGCCTGGTGGGAAGGTGCTCGAAGAGGCGGCCCGGCTCGTTCACCTCCAACAGCGCGGGCCCGTACTCGCGTCGCTCGGCGGGAGCCACCTCTCCGCCCAGATGGTGAGCGATAAGCTGCATGCCGTAGCAGATCCCTAAGACCGGCACGCCGGAGCGGAAGAGCGCCGGGTCGACCTGGGGCGCCCCAGGCTGGTACACGCTGGCTGGCCCGCCGCTGAGGACGACGCCGGCCGGCCGACGTGGCTCAAGCTCGGCCCAGGGGGTGGTCCCCGGGACCAGCTCGCAGTACACCTGAGCCTCGCGGATGCGTCGGGCAATGAGCTGGGAGTACTGGGAGCCGAAGTCCAGGATCAGCACCAGCTCTGAGGGCGCAACCGACCCGCCGCCGGCCGGGACCATCTCCGCCCGAGCCCCGCTGTCGCTCGCCTCCTCCTTCGGCTGCTGGAGCGTCGCTAGCTCGCTCAGGAGCCCATCCCCACGGCCTGGGCGCGTTGGAGGAGCTTGCCTTCGCTGGTGATGTCAGGGGCGATCACCATCTCGACGTCGTGGAACTCGCGGATGTCCCGTCGACCGCAAGCTCCCAGCGAGGAACGGAGGGCCCCTGCGAAGTTCTGGGTCCCGTCGTCCACGCGAGCAGGGCCGACCAGGATCTCGGCCAGGGTCGCCTTGACCCCGACGTGGATGCGGGTGCCACGGGGCAGGTTGGGATCTGGCGTGGCCATCCCCCAGTTGAAGCCCTGGGATGCGGATTCGGCGGCTCCCGCCAGAGGAGAGCCGATCATGACCGCGTCGGCCCCGGCAGCGAAGGCCTTGCAGACATCCGCCCCCACGCGCATGCCTCCGTCGGTGATGACCGCCACCCGCCGCCCGGAGCGACGCAGGTACTCGTCTCGGGCGGCGGCGACGTCGCAGGTGGCCGTCACCTGGGGGACGCCCACCCCGAGCACCCCCCGCGTGGTGCAGGCCGCCCCTGGCCCGACGCCCACCAGGATGCCGGCGACCCCCGTCTCCATCAGCTCAAGCGCGGTCTGGTAGTGAACGCAGTTGCCGACCACGATCGGGATCGAGAGAGAGCTGCAGAGGCGCTCGAAGGACAGCTCTTGGTGGGCCCGGGAGCGATGACGGGCGGTGAGGACGGTGCCCTGGACCACGTAGACGTCCGCTCCGGCCTCCTCGACCAGGCCCGCCCGCTCCTGGGCTCGAGCGGGGACCGAACTCACCGCGCACGGCACCCCGGCCGCTTTGATGGCCCGGATGCGTTCGACGATCAGATGACGCTTCACCGGTTCTCGGTAAGCGTCGACGAGGACCTGGTTGACCTCGTCTCGGCCGGCCGTGACGATGCGCCGGATGACCGGGTCCGGGTCCTCGTACCGCGTCTGCAGACCATCCAGGTTGAGGACCGCGATGCCGCCCAGCTGGCCCATGGCGATGGCGAAGTCGACGTCCACCACCCCGTCCATGGCTGCTCCCCAGAAAGGGATGGACAAGGTCAGGTCGCCCAGCTGAAAGCTGATGTCGACCTCGTCGGGGTCGATGGTCACGCCGCCGGGGACGAGGGCTACCTCGTCGAATCCGTAAGCACGCCGAGCCCGTCGACCGACTCCGATCTCAAAGCTCGGCTGGCTTGGGTGGATCAAGGTCTCGATGGGTGTGCGTGCTCCTCTCGCGGCGGGTCGTTACCCCGAATTATATTCGCCCTGGATCAACCATCGACGACCCCGACGGGGCGTGGGCCGGGGGCCGCGTCGCTCTCGTCGCGGGCGCGACGACCGGAGGCACCACTATGCTGGTATCCACGCCATGGCGATGAAGACCCTCGAGTACCTGCGCGGCATCTCAGCCGAGGACTGCCGTAGGCTGCGAGCCCGCGGGATCAGGCACACCAACCAGCTCTTGCACGCCGTCACCTTGGAGATCGATCGCCAGCGGCTGTCGGCCAAGACCGGGATCAGCCCTGAGCGTCTGTTGGAGTTTGGGCGCCAATGCGCGATGTTGGAGATCTCCAGGATAGAACGATACTTGCCCATCCTTCGTCGGCTCGGCGTCACCAGCCTCAAGCTGCTCAAGCGCTCCGACCCCGCTGAGCTCCATGCCCGGATCGTGGATGCGGTGGGCCTGGCCGGAGCGCCCAGCTTGCAGATGGTCCAGTATTGGGTGAGCCAGGCACGGACCTGCGATACCTTGGAGGAGCCAGATGCCCTCCCCGCTCAGGTCGAGAGCCCGAACCTGCTGGACCGTCTCCCTCATCCAGGCCGGGCTGGCTGACCGGGGCAGCGCCGTGGCCCCGGCAGGGGAACGGCTAGGGATAGATGCCGCGGACGGTGGTGGCGTTGGCGACCCGCTGCACGGCAAGCACGTAGGCCGCGGTGCGCATGTCGACATGACGGTTGACGCTGGTGTGCAGGACCTCGTAGAAGGCGCGGGTGATCACGTGGTGGAGCTTGGTGTTGATCTCCTCCTCCTCCCAGAAGAAGGCCTGGAGGTCTTGCACCCACTCGAAGTAGGAGACGATCACGCCACCTGCGTTGGCCAGGATGTCTGGGACCACGAACGTGCCGCGCTGGTTGAGGATCGCGTCAGCCTCAGGATCGATGGCGGCGTTGGCGGCCTCGGTGATCAGACGGGCGCGGATGCGCGGGGCGTTGCGCTCGGTGATCTGTCGCTCCACCGCCGCCGGGACCAGAACGGTGACCGGCAGCTCCAGGAGCTCGTCCTTGGCGATATCCTCAGCCTTCTTGAAGCCGGAGACCTCGCCCCTGACCTTTCGATGCTCCTCAAGGGCATCAAGGTCGAGCCCGCCTGGGTTGTAGACTGCCCCTCTTGAGTCGCCGACGGCGACCACCCGAAGACCTGCTCGCTGGAGGAGCCTCGCTGCCGGGAGGCCGACCTTCCCGAACCCCTGGATGGCCACGCTGGGCGTCTCCTCCCCGAGGTCGAGGTACTTCAGCGCCTCCAGGGTGAGGTAAGTCACCCCTCGCCCTGCCGCCTCCTGGCGGCCCTCCGACCCCCCGACCTCGACCGGCTTACCGGTGACCGAGGCGGTCACCGAGTGGCCGGCGTGCATGGAGATGGTGTCCATGATCCAGGCCATCACCTCGGGCGTGGTGCCCAGATCCGGTGCCGGGATGTCCTTCTCTGGCCCAATCAGGAGCGCGATCTCGGTCGCATACCGACGGGTGACGTGTTCGAGCTCCGAGCGGCTGAGACGGCGGGGATCGACGACCACGCCCCCTTTGGCCCCGCCGTAGGGGATGCCGACCACCGCGCACTTCCAGGTCATCGACATAGCCAGGGCCTTGATGAGGTCGAGGGTGACGTCGGGCGAGTAACGGATGCCCCCCTTCGCCGGCCCGCGATTGATGTTGTGCTGCACTCGGAAGCCGGTGTAGAGATGCACAGAGCCATCGTCGTGACGGACCGGGAAGTGGACGGTCAGCTCCCGCTTCACCTCCCGAAGAAGGCGGCGGGTGTCGTCAGGAAGCCCGAGGACGTCGGCAGCGGCGTCGAAACGCTGCTGCGCGATGCTGAAGGCGGATCGGGGCTGGAGTTCGACTGCCATGTGCGATGCCTCTTCTTCCAGCGGGGTGGGGCCTCAACCCGGACATAGTAGTACGCCGCCACCTCGGCCGCCCCGCCGCCCGATCGGCCTCCGCTCACCTCCTCAGGACTGGTTCGCCCTCGGCCTCTGGCGTCCGCGGGGGGGCGGCCCCTGGCCCTGTGAGATCCGACGCTCGAGATCGTCGATCCGCGCGTTGAGGGCTTCGAGGTCCCGACGAGTAGGGATCGAGAGGCGGTTCAGTGCCCGGTCGACGGCGAGGTCGACCAACTCCTCCAGGTCCAGCCGGCCCCGCTCCACGGTGCTGGTGACCAGGGCCGCTGGGCCGCTCAAGGTGCGCCGCAGGTGCTCGAGCAGGGCCTGCCCTCGCTCCTGGAGTCGGTCCCCAGCGTGCTCGGGACGCTCCCGCTTCTCCTCGCTGGTAACGATCTGAGAGAGCACGAGCGAGGTGATGTCTCGCCCGGTGTCGCGCTCGATGACCTGGATGTCGTGCCCTTGCTGGACCAGCTTGGAGATCCCCTCCAGCGTGATGTAGCGGCTGGTCTGGGTGTCATACAGCTTGCGGTTGGCGTACTTCTTGATCACATATCGCTGCCCGGCCATGTCGTCCCCAGTATAACGCGTTGCGTTATAGGGCTGGACGGTGGGCCTCGGTCAGGAGCTGGGCCAGGAGCCTGGGATCGATGTTGCCACCGCTGATCACGGCCACCGTGGCTGGCCCGGGCGCGAGCTGCTCGAGAGCTGCTACCGGCAGCGCCCCCGCCCCTTCGGCCACCACCTTGGCCTGGGCGGCGAGCCTGCCCACCGCGGCTCGGAGCCGCGACTCAGGAACGGTGATCCAGCGGTCCACGCAGGCCGTGAGTCGCTGGTGCATGGCCGCGTCGTAGGGGGCGGTGGTGCCATCCGCGATCGTGTTGGGGACGAGCGTCGGCGGGCTCCCCGCCGCGAAGGTGCGAGGCCACAGGGGGTAGCCATCGGATTGCACCCCCACCACCTCGACCGAGGGCCGGAGATGCTTGAGGGCGGCCGCCGTTCCCGAGATCAGTCCCCCTCCTCCCACCGCGACCACCACCCGCTCGACCTCGGGGAGTTGCTCGAGGATCTCAAGCCCGATGCCGCCATGCCCGGCCTGCACCATCGGGTCGGCGAAGGGATGGATGAACGCCTCCGGCTCCCTCTCCCAGGCCCGGTCGGCCAGCCAGCCAGCGAGGTCCTCGCGTGGCACCAGGAGGGGGATCCCGCCGAGACGTCGCACCCCCTCGATCTTCGGAGGGGGGGCGCTCCGAGGCATGACGACGCGGCAGGGCACCGCCAGCCGGCGTGCGACATGGGCGCAGGCGAGGGCCGCGTTGCCCGCGCTCACGGTCATGAGGCCGGGCCGTCGCCGCTCCTCAGGCAGTGCCATGGCGGCGGCGAAGAAGCCACGGACCTTGAAGCTGCCGGTGGGCTGCAGCAACTCCAGCTTGAGCCAGGTGCCGTCGTCCATGGGGAGCAAGGGCGTCCGGACGACGAAGGGCTGAGCGCGCTCGGCAGCCCGTCGAATCTCCTCCAATGAGAGCACGGTGGGATGGTAGCCGCTGAGCTCCTCGGCCCATCCCGCTCGTTGCGGCACCATCGGCGGATCGGCCGGGGCGAGGGACGGCCGCCGCCTCCGGTGGAGGCCAGGGCACGGCCAGCTCCGCAGGCCCCTCAGGGTCACGGCGAGGGCCGCCGGTCCTGAGGCCTCCCCGGTCCGTCGGCTGGAGGAGGCCGGTGAGGACCATGCGCCCACCCTCGTCGATCGGCCGCGGGGTGGTCCTCCTCGGCAGTCGAGCGCGTCCTCATGCCTTCCGACCCGGTCCTCCACGCGCTGCCGGCGCCCTGGTGCGGCACGAAGTTGCCGGGGGCGGGTCAGGTGGCGGCCAGGACCTGACGCGCGGCTCGGATCAGCTCGGCGCGGCCACGATCGTCGCGGGCGAAGATGCGGAAAATCGCCATTCGCACCGGCAGCCGCCGAAAGAGGTCGAGGACCGAGGCGCGCTCGTAGGTCTGGCTGAGCGGGTCGTAGAACAAGATGCCCTGTTCTTCCATCAAAGGGTTGAAGGCCCTGGACTCCTGGGCGGCGACGTCCACCTCGAACTCCGCCGAGCGCAGATCCCGCGGCAGGCGCTCCCGGATGCGGCGCGCGAACTCGGCCCTGGTGAGCGTGAGGGCGCCGCTCGACACTTCCCGTCCCTCCACGTATCCGGAGTACACCAGGTGCCACTTGAGGCGGCGAGCGATCAGGTCCGCCCAGGCCTGGCCGAGCTCGCGTCGCAGCGGGTCGGCCTCGGCGTGGGCCCAGCGCCCGACCTCGATCATCAGCCACCAGTCGTCCAAGCGCTGATAGGTGGGGAGGTGATCCAGGGGGTTGCCTCCAAGGAGGACGTCCATGGTGGGGGCGAAGATCTCCCGGAGTTGGAGGTCGATCCGGCGCACGGTGCGATGGAAGTACACCTGGTGGTACAGGTAGAGCCGGGCGCTGAGGAACATGAACAGCGCCTCGGCGCCATGTAGGTGCAGGGTGAGCCCGTGCTCCGAGATGAAGGAGTAATGGACGATTCGCTGCACGTCCACCGGTCCCACGGCCACGCCGCACACGTAGGCGTCACGGGGGACGTAGTCCATGTTGTCGGCCGAGAAGGGGCCGACCATCAGCATCCGGAGTGGGACCAGCCAGCCGGGTGGGTCGAAGCCCTCGAGTTCCGCGCTTGAGATCAGGTAGGCAACCCAGCGAGGGTCGATGCGTTCGCCCGGCTCAAAGTCGGACTCCGGGTCGGCGCGCAGCTCCGCGATCAGCGGAGCCAGCTCGTGAAGGATCAGGTGCTGACCGATGACCTCATGGTCCACGTCCCAGCGCGCCAGGTAGTTCTCGTCGAAGAAGTGACCGAAGGGCCCATGACCGACATCGTGGAGCAGGCCGGCGAGGCGGAGCGTCTCCACCACCACCGCCGACGAGGGGACGTCAGGGTGCTGTCGCCGAAGGGTCGGGTAGATCCGCTTTGCCCACTCCCCGGCGAGGTGCATCGTCCCCAAGGCGTGCTGGAACCGGGAGTGCTCGGCGGTGGCGAACACCCACCAGGCGCTCTGCATCTGGTGAATCCGGCGCAGCCGCTGGACCCAGGCGTGGTCGATCAGGTCCTGCTCGGCCGCCGCCCCTGGCACGCCGCCCGACTTGGTGATCTGCACGTAGCGGTGGATAGGGTCGCTGGACAGGTTGACCCGCCGGTACGCCGGAGGCACCTCAGGCCCGATCATGGGAGGATTGTGGCAAGGGTCGTCTCCCCGAGATCGTTCGGGGTAGGCTCCTCTTGCGATGACCGTGGAACGAGGGGTCGAGCTGTTCAACCAAGGCCGCTACTGGGAGGCCCACGAGGCCTGGGAGCAGGCCTGGATCCCTGACCGCCACGGCCCTGACCGCGGGTTCTACAAGGGGTTGATCCAGGTGGCCGCGGGCTGCCTGCACCATCGTCGGGGTAACCGGCGAGGCGCCCTCAACAAGTGGCGCAGCGGCATCGAGTACCTGCGCCCCTACCTCCCGCGACATGGCGGCCTCGAGCTGCAGCCGTTGGTGGAGCGGATTGAGGCTTGCCTGGCCACGCTCGAGGCAGGGGCCTGGCCTCTGCCGGCCGAGCTACCCCGCATCGGGATCGCGCCTGACGCGTCCGCCCGGCCTGGTACAGGCCGCTAGCCCAGCCTGGTCGCGCTGGTCCCTCAGGTGCGAGGGAGGCGATGGACCGGCTCCCGCATCCATGGGGCCGACAGATGCTGCTACGCGCTCATCAACCCGAACGTTGCTCCCTGCGGGTCGCTCAGGACGGCGAAACGTCCACCGGGATAGGGGTTGGGCTCCATCACCACCCGGCCGCCGAGATCCCTCGCCCTGGAGCAGCTCGCGTCGATGTCGTCCGCCAGGAAGTAAACCATCCAGTGCGAGGGCACCTCGGCCGGGACTGAAGACGCCATCGCCATGCCGCCACACACGCTCCGCCCATCGACCTGGAACTCGACGTACGAGCCTGTGCCATCGTCGAGCAAGGTCTCCCGCTCGTCCCAGCCAAAGACCTCTCGGTAGAAGCGACGCGCGGCATCGATGTCCCGCGAGTTCAGCTCGCACCAGCCGACCGAGTTAGGCTGACGCATCACCTGAGCGCCTCTCATCATCATCGGCTGCCAGATCGAGAAAAAGGCACCGCTTGGATCCTGGAAGACGGCCATTCGACCCTGGTCGAAGACGTCGAATGGGGGCGCGATCACCGTGCCCCCGGCCATGCGCACCCTGTCCGCGATGGTCTCAGCGTTCTCGCTGCCGATGTAGACGTTCCAGGCAGCCGGCTGCTCGGGGTCCTGGCTGGGGCCGATGCCGGCCACGTCTCGGCGCTCCAGTTGCATGACGGCGTAGCCTCCCGCCGCCGGGTCCGCCACTGGCTCGCCCTCCCAGCCGAAAAGAGCACGGTAGAAGGCTCGTGACGCCCCGGGATCGTTGGTGGCGAGGTCCACCCAGATCGGGGTAGCAGCCACCGGGCCGCGGTCGTCGGTCATGGCTTCCATCCTCCTAACACGTCCGACGTGCACAGCGGCCACCCACGGCTCGCCCTGCATGGGCACCTTACCATGCGGACAGCCAGTGACCGTGCCCGCCAGGATCGATCGGGCCAAAGGCGCGTGCCGGCGGAGGGCTGGGAGCCACGACCGGCGCGGCAGGCCTCGGTCGCCCCCCGTCGGGGAGGTCTCGACCGGGCTTCGGCCTTCGGATGGTGCGCATCGATGCCCGGGCACGGTGGCCCTCCTCCCCCGGCGGCGAGCCGACCGTGTCGTGTTCCCCCACCTGGCCCGGCCCGCCGACGAGGAGGACGATCAGGTGTAAGGCGGGAAGCGACGGCCGGCGCCCTGCTCGATGAGGCCACCGTAGCCCAGGCGAGCCAGGTCCAATTCGTCCGCCTCCCCATAGGCGAAGACGAAGGGGAGGACCAGATCCAGGGCGGTGTTCTTGCCGAAGCCGGCGCAAGAGGCGACCCCAAGCACCACCGCTCGTCCCAACCGACCCAGCCAGAGCATGCTCCCGGGGTGGGCTGGAGCGCCCTGGCGGAGCAGCTCGCCACCGACGGCCTCGAGCTCGGCGTAGGCAGCGTCCAAGGGGTCGATCGAGGACGCGCCGGCGAACAGGACCAACTCGGCCTCGTCCCGACGGACCTGCTCATAGGCCTCGCGCACCGCTGGTCCACTGCGCGCCACCTCGCGCACGGCCAGGAGCTGGGCCCCATACCAGCCGAGCTTGCGGGTCACGGCCTGGGTGAAGAGCTCCCGGGCCTTGGGCTTGAGTCGCTCGGTGACCACGACCAGGGTCTTGAGCGGCCGGAAGGCATCCACCCGCACCACCGGCCGGGAGGCGGCCGCTGCTCGCTCCGCCTCCCGGATCAGGAATCCAGGCACGGCCACCGGCGTCACCTTGGCCCCGGCGACCTCCTCTCCCTCATCGACCGCCTGGCCGTCCACGAGGGTGAACACCCCAACCGCGGGCAGGTGGTTGAGCCGATCGACCGCCTCGCGGTCGACCCGCACCAGACCGCGGCGAGTGGCCACCAGGCGTACCTGGCTCTGAACCGGCTCGCTAACCCGTGTCCCTGGCCCCGCGACCGCCGCGCCCAAGCGCCGTGCCGCCTCGTCCTCGTGGACGTCACCCTCCTCCAGCTCGACCACGTGCACCTCGGGCAGCGCCCGCAGGGCGTTGAGATGCTCCGGGCTGAGGATGGTGCCCTTTCGCAGCCTTGGGCCCACGTCGTGGGTCAGCACCCGGCCGACGACGGCCTCGGGGGCGAGGTCGGCCGCCGAGAGGCGAAGGATCTTCATCTCACGCTCACCTGAAGGTTCGGTCGATACCGTTGCTCCATAGCCTCGGCCCGGTGTGAGATCACGCCCTGCCGCCGGTTCGTTTCATCCCTGTCATCCCTGCGGGCAGGCGCGCAGGACGCGGTCGTCATCGGGGGCCGGGTTGCCCCGACCATCTCGGTTGCTGGTCAGCACATAGAGGCAATGATCCGGGCCAGCCACCACGTCCCGCAGGCGCCCGTACCCTGTGAGCACCGTCTCTTGGGCGAGGACGCGACTGGGCTGGGTGGGGTCGATGACGAAGCGAAGCAACTCCTGGCCGGCGAGAGCGGCGACGATCAGCGTCGGCTGCTGATCAGGGTGGGGGCGGTAGAACGTCATGCCGGACGGGGCCCAGGTGAGGTCGTCGCTCTCGGCCACCGGAGGGACCCGTGGGGGCGGATTGCCGTAGTCCTGGGGGCGGCCCGCCGGCGCCAAGCCAGCCCAGACCGGCCAACCGTAGAAGGCCCCCGGCTGGATCAGGTCGATCTCGTCGTGGTGGAAGAGGCCGAACTCCCCAGTGGGGCCGTTGACGCTGGCATAGAGCCGTCCCTGGTCGTCCCAGGCCAGGCCCTCCGGGTTTCGCAGCCCCCAGGCGTAGACCGGGGAGCCTGGGAAGGGATTGCCGGGCGGTATCGAGCCGTCGTCGCGAAGTCGCAGGATCTTGCCGTTCAGGGAGTGCAGGTCGGCAGCCCGCCCGGGCACCTGAGCGTCACCGACGGTGACGTAGAGCAGCCCGTCGGGCCCGAACGCGATGCGACCTCCGAAGTGACAGCAGCGACCGCCGGGGATGCCGTCCAGGATCACGTGTTCGTCGGTGAGCCGCCCATCCGCGTAGGTAAAGCGGGACACTCGGCTCACGGTCCCCGAAGCTCCGCGGTAGGTGTAGAAGAGGTACACGAAGGGGGGCTTGGGGAAGCCAGGGTGGATGGCGAGCCCTAACAGGCCACTCTCGACCCCTGGCGCCTGGACCACGTTCAGCGTGAGGGCGGGTTGAGGCTCGAGATGGCCGTTTCGGACCACCCGGACCTGTCCTGTCCGCTCGGTGATCAGCATCGTGCCGTCGGGAAGGATGGCCAGCTCCCAGGGGACGGTCAATCCCCTCACCACGGTCTGGACCGTGAGCCGGAGCGGCCCCGGAACCCCCGGCGTGGGGCTGGGCGTTGGCGGGGCCGAGGATGAGGGGCGGACGACGGAGGGCGTCCTCGCCTGGCCGCAGGCCGCCAGGAGGAGCAGCGCCAACGCCGCGGCCATGCGCCTCATCCTCCCAATCCTAGGCGGAGCCCCGATCCTTAGCCGTGCGAGGGAGCCTTGCCCGTACGGTAGATCGTCGCCACCGAGGCGGCCTCCGGCAGCCCACAGGCGAGGACCTCCGCCGCCGCCCGCTCGGTGTCGTAGGCAACGCGCCGCGTGTGCGCCTCTCCGTCCTCGATCAAGAGGTAGGCGGCGCGGGCGTCCCCGTCCAGGGGCAGGCCGACGCTGCCACTGTTGGCAACCGTCAGGTCGCCGATGCGTCGGACGAAGGCTCTGTGGATGTGGGCATAGACCGCGATGTGGGTGCCCAGAGGGGCGAAGGTGGCTCGCAGCTCGGCGTCGCCGGCCTCGGGGAACACGGCCCGCCATACGTCGCCGGGAGCGGCGTGCACCAAGGCCACCTGATCGTCGTGCCGCCACTCCAAGGGCAGCTGCTGAAGCCAGGCCACCCGCTCGTCGCCGATCCGCTCACGGGCCCAGGCCACCCGTCGCTCGATGCTGTGGCTCTCCATGGCCTGGTCCATGTTCCCCATCACCCCGGGCCAGCCCAGCTCCCGTACCCGATCGATGCACTCAGCTGGTCGAGGTCCGTTGAAGGCCAGGTCGCCGCCGTGGACCACCAGGTCTGGAGCCACGCGTTCCAGGTCGGCGATCACCGCCTCCAGGGCCTGGAGGTTGCCATGGATGTCGGAGACGATCGCAAGCCTCACATCCTCAGGCTAAGCGTTCTGCCCCGGGTTGTTCCCGGCCACGGTCGAGAAGCGAGCGGTGGGGGCCCGAGCTTGCCCATCGCCCTTGCTATGCGCCTACACTTCGCGTCCTGAGCCATGGGCGAGCACCTGGAAGGTGTCAAATGCGGGTCCTTCTGACCGGCGGCGCCGGCTTCATCGGCTCCCACATCGCCGATGCCTTGGTCGAGCGCGGCGACGAGGTCGTCGTCATCGATGACCTCTCCACCGGCTGCCGGGAGAACCTGAACCCGGGCGTGCGCTTCCACCAGATGGACGTACGTTCGCCCGAGGCGGCTCGCCTGGTCCACGAGCTTCGGCCGGACATCGTCTGCCACCACGCGGCCCAGGTCAGCGTCAGCCGATCGGTTCGCGAGCCTCGGCTCGACGCCGAGGTGAACCTCATGGCTGCCCTGGGGCTGCTGGAGGCGACGCGCCATGTGGGTGCTCGTTTCGTCTTCGCCTCCACCGGGGGGGCTCTCTACGGGGACGCGGCTGTGCTCCCCACCCCGGAGAGCTACCCAGCCTGGCCGATCTCGCCCTACGGCGTCTCCAAGCTCGCCTTCGAACACTACCTGCACTGCTACGCCGTTCAGCACGAGATCTCGTACGTGGCCCTGCGCTATGCCAACGTCTATGGGCCCAGGCAGAGCCCGCATGGGGAGGCGGGGGTCGTCGCCATCTTCTGCCAGCGCCTGCTCGCCGGTGAACGGCCGGTCATCCACGGCGACGGTCGTCAGACCCGAGATTACGTCTACATCTCCGACGTGGTGCGGGCGAACCTGGCCGCGATGGACGCCACCGTCAGCGGGCATTTCAATGTCGGTACCGGACGGCAGGTCGACGTCAACCACCTCTTCCAGCTGATCGCCGAGCGGGTCGGGACTGGGATCGAGGCCGTGCATGGGCCGCCGCGACCTGGAGATCAGCGCACCTCGGCACTGGACCCTAGCCTGATCGCCGAACGTCTCGGGTGGCGGCCGCAGGTCGGCTTGGAGCAGGGGCTGGAAGAGACGGTGGCCTGGTTCCGGGCCCGGGTTGTGGCTGCGAGGTGAGGGTTCGGCGAGAGCCAGGCTGAGAGCTGCTCAGCCTGGATCAGCGGAGGCGCAGCCATGGCGATGATCGATGAGAGGACCCGTGCCAGTGAGGAGCGAATTGCCCGCTTCTTTGAGCGGCTGATGGAGCTTCGGCCGGTGGAGGCCTCGTACCACGGGCTCCACCAGCACGACCGCCGCCTGCCTGACGGCAGTCTGAGCGGGGTGCAGGAGCTGATCCGACTGGTGCAGGCGTTCGAGTCCGAGCTGGAGCAGTTGGGCGGCGACGTGGAGGCCGACCTCGCTCGTTATTGGGCAGGGCTGACCCGTTTCCAGCTCGAGGAGCAGCGGCTGTGGGCGAAGAGGCCGGAGGCCATCGACCAGGTCGGGACGGGGATCTTCCTCCTGTTTGCGCGCGACTACGCCCCCCTTGAGGTCCGACTGGAGACGATCGCCTCGCGCCTGGAGGCCGTGCCTGCCTACCTGGCAGCAAGCCGGGAGCAGCTCCAAGAGCCGATCCGGCTCTGGGTCCGGGTCGGCCTCGACAGCGCTCGACGGTTGCCGGAGCTCTTCGCCAGCGTGGTGCGATCTGCCCCTGAGGGAGCGTTGCGCCGTTGGTTGATGAGCGCCGCTGAGGCCGCTGACGAGGCCCTCGAGGAATTCTGCCGCTGGCTGGAGGGTGACGTGCTCCCCCGATCGGCTGAACGCGAGGCGCTCGGCGAGGAGCGTTTCGCGACGTTGTTGGACCTCCGTCAGCTCCCGGATCCTCCCGATCGCATCCTGTCCCTAGGGAGACGGTACCTGGACGAGTTCGAGGAGGAGCGGGCGGCGCTCATGGCCAGGCACTGGCCGGGCCTGACGCTGGAGGAGGTGAACGAGCTGGTGCGTGCTCAGCGCCCGTCGACCATGGAGGACGCGCTGGCCGCCTACGGGGAGACGATCGCGGCTGCTCGCAGCTTCGTCGAGCGCCAGGGACTGGCCACCCTGCCGCCAGGTGAGGAACTGCTGGTGGAGGCGACGCCGGGCTTCTTGCGTCCAGTGATCCCCTTCGCCGCCTATGAGCCTCCAGCTCGGTTCGACGCCCATCAGCTGGGCATCTACATGGTTACCCCCAGCGAGGGTGACCTGGGAGCCTACAACCGCGCCTCGGTGTTGAACACCTCCGTTCACGAGGGCTACCCGGGCCACCATCTCCAGTTCACCTGCGCCAACCAGCACTCCTCGCTGGCCCGCCTGCTCAGCGCCGATCATGCGGTGGAGATGGTCGAGGGCTGGGCTCACTACTGCGAGGAACTCATGTACGAAGAGGGCTTCATGTCCGGCCCCGAGGTCCGCTTCGTGCAGCTCAACGGCCTGATCTGGCGGGCGTGCCGGATCGTGATCGATGTCGAGCTCTCCTGTGGCCGGATGAGCTTCCCGGACGCGGTGGAAATGCTGGTCTCCCGAGCCGCGATGCCACGGCCAAGCGCGGAGGCGGAGGTGCGCCGCTACACCTACACGCCCGGCTACCAGCTCTCCTACCTCTACGGCAAGCACCTGCTCCTGGCCCTCCGGGATCGACGGCGCCGCCTTGAGGGGGATCGTTTCCAGCTCAGAAGCTTCCACGACCGACTCCTGTACGCGGGCGCGGTCCCGGCCGCGATGTGGGACTCGCTCTTTGACTGACCTTCGGCCGGGCCCGCCTCCGTCCCGAAGGGGGTCGAACCCTAGGCGATCTCCTCGCTCGTGGCCGTGGCCGCGCCCGCGGCCCGCATCTCAGCCAGGGCTCGGTCGCCATCGCCGGGCTGGGCATCGACCGCCCTGATCGCGTCCGTGAGCACTACCACCTCGAATCCCGCCTTGAGGGCATCCAACACCGAGGCCCGTACGCAGTAGTCGGTGGCGAGGCCAGCCACGTACAGGCGACGGACGCCTCGCTCGCGTAGCCAGCGACCGAGATCGGTGCCGTCGGAAGCCGTGCCTTGGAAGGCGGAGTAAGCCTCTTGATCGGCCTCGGTCGCCTTGCTGAAGACCTCGTGAACGCGACTCCGGTCGAGCTCGGGGTGGAACTCCGCTCCTGGGGTGCCGGCCACGCAGTGAGGCGGCCAGGGACCTCCTCGCTCTCGGAACGAGCAGTGGTCGGGCGGATGCCAATCGCGGCTGGCCACCACCAAGGGCAGCCTCTGGGAGGCACGGTTGACGGCGGGGAAGATGGTGTCCCCTGCGGGAGCGGGAAGGGCCCCGCCGGGGCAGAAATCCACCTGCGGGTCGACGATCAGGAGGGCTTCGTGGATGTCTCGACTTGGGGGCATCGAGCGTATTATTCGCCTCGGGGCATGGATCTCAACCAACCTGTCCTGCTGACTGCCGGGGGCCTGGAGAAGCTCAAGCAGGACCTCGAGCAGGCGCGGGCGAGACGCATCGAGGCGGCCGAACGGATGAAGGAGGCCGCGCAACCGGGGGACATCGAGGATAACCCCGAGTTCGAGCAGGCCAAAGAGGAGGTGGCCAGGCTCGACGAGCGCATCTACGAGTTGGAGGAGATGATCGGGCGCGCCCAGATCATCCAGGGACGGAGCTCAGGTGTGGCTGAGCCCGGCTCAGTGATCGAGGTCGAGGACGAGGAGGGCGAGACCATCGTCTACCATCTCGTGGGCGCTGTCGAGGCCGATCCTGCCAACGGCTTCATCTCCGTGGAGTCGCCGGTCGGACGGGCCCTGGTCGGGAAGCGGGCCGGGGATCGGGTGTCCGTGGAGGTGCCGGCAGGCACCATCCAGTACACGATCAAGGCCGTCCGCTAGACGACCCGCGGCCCAGGCCGCGGGTCGTGACCTCTCCGACGACCTGGGCCAGGCGCGCTCGAACGGTCATCCGGGGACGGTGGCCCGATGGCGCCGTCCCCGGACCTCCGGGTACGAGGTCGTATTGGACTTCGGGGTCGTCCTATGCTTGCCTTCCGTGGACCCCACGCGGGTCGACCCAAGGACCACGGTTGGGCTCTTCCTCCGTCAGGCGGCGCGGCTCGGTGGCCGCCCTGTGGTTCGTTACCACGGGGCGGGCGGCTGGCAGGAGGTCAGTTGGGACCAGATGCGAACGCTGGTCCTCCAGGTGGCGGCGCGCCTGGTTGCCGAGGGCGTGCTGGCAGGTGAGCGAGTCGCGCTCCTGTCCGAGAACCGGCTCGAGTGGCTCTATTGTGACCTCGGCATCCAGGCGGTAGGCGCGGCCACCGTTCCCATCTATCCGAGCTCGACCCCGGACATGGCCAACCGGATCGCGGCCGACACAGGGGTGCGCGTGGTCTTCGTCGCTGGGCCGGCGCTGGCCGAGCGCCTCCAGGTGGAGCGGGTGGTGCGGATGGATGGGGAGCTCCAACGGTGGGTCGAGGAAGAGGTCGATCCAACCTTGCTGGAGGCGGTGAGCGCCCGCTGTGCCGCCATCCGTCCCGACGACGTGGCCACCATCATCCCCACCTCCGGCACCACCGGGGAGCCGAAAGGCGTGGTGCTGGCTCACCGCTGCCTGGTCGACATGGCTCGGATCTGTGCCCAGGCTTTCGAGATCAACGAGGGTGACGTCGCCCTCTCCCTCCTCCCTTACGCCCACGTTTTCGAGCGGGTCAACAGCGTCCTGGTGACGTTGGCGGCAGGGGGGTCGATGTGGCTCTCGCGAGGCGCCGACCGGGTGCTCGAGGACCTGGGGGAGTGCCGGCCAACGGTTATGGTCTCGGTCCCGCGCATGTACGAGAAGATGCACCAGCGGGTCATGGCCTCCCTGCGTCAACAAAGGGGCTGGCGGCGGCTGCTGGTGGGCTGGGCTCTGGAACAGGGCCGGCGGCGGGCCCGGGGCCGTCGCTCGCCCTTCCACTGGGTGGCCGATCGGCTGGTGCTGGGTCGACTTCGCCGTCGGCTGACCGGCGGCCGCCTCCGCTTCTTCGTCAGTGGTGGCGCACCCCTGGCGTCGGAGGTGGAGGAGTTCTTCTGGGCGATCGGGGTGAAGATCCTCCAGGGATGGGGGATGACGGAGACGTCCAGCGGCGCCACCTCCAACCGGGAACGGCACCATCGCTTCGGGACCGTCGGCACCCCGCTCCCTGGGGTGGAGGTGAGGATCGCCGGGGATGGTGAGATCCTGGTCAAGAGCCCCGGCAACATGCTCGGCTACCACGGCGACCCTGAAGGCACGGCCGAGGTCCTGGTCGACGGCTGGCTCCGAACCGGCGACGTCGGCGAGCTGGACCCGGAGGGATTCCTGCGCATCACCGACCGCAAGAAGGACCTGATCAAGACCGCGGGGGGTAAGTACGTCGCTCCCCAGCCGCTCGAGGCTCGGTTGCAAGAGGACCCGCTGGTGGAGCGGGCGGTCGTGGTGGGGGACGAGCGGCCCTACTGCGTCGCCCTCATCGTGCCCGATTGGCAGGCGGTGCGCGACCTGCTGGGGCTGGAGGGCGACCCCAAGCATCTCCTGGAGGAGCCACGGCTGATCGCGGCCATCCGGCGTCGTGTGGACGAGCTGAACCGTGGCCTGGGGAGCTGGGAGACGCTCAAGTCCTTTCGGCTGCTGGCCCAAGACCTCACCGAGGAGGCGGGGGAGCTCACCCCGACCTTGAAGGTCAGGCGCCGGGTGGTGCAAGAGCGGTACCGTGATCTGATCGAGACCATGTACCGCCAGCACGTCCTCTCCCAGAGGCCCGATGAGTGAGATGGCCGGACCCGTCGACCTCTCCGAAGTCCATGCCGCCCTCGATCGCTTGCGGCGTCAGCTCTGCCATTGCGGCCTCCACGGTGAGTGCCTGGGGTGCCGAGGCGTGGAGATGGTCAGGGCGCAGGTGGAGGCGGTCGCGGCCGCGGCGAGCCAGCCAATCCTGATGCAGGTGGCGCAGGAAGCGGCCATGAAGGACATGGCGGCCCGCTTCGAGCAGATGGCCGAGCGACTGATGAGCGACCCCGAGCTGCGACGGGCGGCTGAGGAGATGCAGCAACGGGTCATGTCCGATCCCGAGGCTCGCCGGCTCTTGGAGGAGCTGATGCGCCGCCTGGGCCCACCACCCGACCCCCCGACCGGCGGCTGACGGCGCCCGCGGCGCCGGGCCGGGGGACCCGGCGCCGCCGCTTGGCCGGGGGTTAGGTGGTGGTCGGGCTGGGGGACGGGGAGGGCGAGGGGGACCTCCGTGACGGGAGCTGGTTCCAGAGCGGCAAGGGGCCGTTCCGCAACCGTTGGAGGATCGAGTTCTCCTGCTGCTGAGTCAGGTGGCCGGCCTGGCGTTGCTGATCGAGATCTGGCTGGACCACCGAGATCAACTTCTGACGGAAGGTTGCCTCGTCCATGCCCTTGGAAGCGGCGATCTGCTCCACCGTCTGGCCGCTCCGGATCGCCTGGCGTAGCTGAGCCGGGGTCATGCCCAACGCTTTCGCGTACTCGGCAAGGCCGAAGGCGAGGCGACGGGCAGCTGTGCTGGCGGGCAGCGAGCTGAGCTGGCCCGGGCATCCCTGCCCGGCTCGGCCTTGGATCGTGCTTGCCTGCTGCTGGGTGAGCCTCCCCTGCGCGACCAGATCGCCCAGCGTCTGCTGAAGCGCCTTGGGGAGCGCGGATCGCACCTGGGATGGGGTCTTGCCCAGGTCGGAGGCCAGGTGCCCGACGAAGAGGTCGCAAGGAGTGCCCTTGCTCGGCGTGGGGAGCGGGGTGGCGGCCGTGGCCTGTGGCCCACCGGTGGCGGCTGCGGTGAGCCCGACCGCGCTGCCGGCGACGGCGCAGGCGCCAGCCGCTGCAATCGTGAGCCTGGCCGCTCGTGGGAGTCGTCTCCAGAGCGTCTTCAGCTGCATCATCGTGCCTCCATGCTCGTCAGGACCTGTGAACACCATGCCGGGCGGGCGGTAAAGCTTGTGTAATTCGGTTCGCGCCCAGCCGGCGGAGGGACGTGGAAAGGCGCTCGGGTGGAGGGGGCCCCCGCGGGCTAGACTCGGCTTCGATGGGAGCGCTCTCGGAGACCTCAGTCGTTCCAGGTTGGAGCGGACGACACGCGGTCGAGCTGTACGTCCGCACGTACTCGACCATGCTCCAGAGCTCGGGCGAGATTCGGCTGGACACGCTGGTCCAAGCCCACATTGGGATGGCCTCGTCGCTGCATCCTCTGGCCAGCCGGCCGCAGATGGACATGGGAGCCTTCATCTACGCCGTGCGACGCCTGCCCACGGCCATCAACCACGCTCGTCGGGTTGTGCTCGGTCAGAGCCTTCGAGGCTTCCAGCAGACCCTGGCCTCTGACCTGACCCTCTGGCAGCGGGTCAAGGCCCCTGCCCGGCGGCGGGCCTGGTACTACGACGGGGAGTCGATCCTGGCTGTGCTCCTGGCCTCGCCCTCGGACATCGACGACCTGGTCCCGACCCTGGTCGCTTATCAGATCGAGTGGAACAAGCTCCATCGAGCAGTGCGGGAGGCGGGGGTCGATCCGGAGCGGGTGCGATGCAGCGTCCAGGCCAGCGAGGACGACTGGCAGCGGTTGCGCGAGGCCTGGGGGCCGGAGTTCGAGGCGACACTGGCCCTGGCCGGGCGCAGGGAGTGCCATCTGCTCCTGCGCATGGTGGGAGGGTCACACGTCGGCTACGCGCGGGGAGCGGCCCTGTGGTGGCAGCCCGCCCAGGCGGTGCTCGAGGACCTGGGCCTGGTCGACGCCCCGGTCTACTTCCTCTCCTCCAACTCCCACAGCCTGGTCAACCTGCTCAGCGGGGTGCCCCGCCGCCTCGAGCGTGAGATCGTGGAGCACGCCAGCCGCTACAGCCCCGAGCTGACCGCCGAGCTGAGAAAGCTCGAGGCCGGGCTCACCCCGGCATCGCGCGACAACTGGCTGTACTTCGCCGCCCGTGGACTGTTCGACCAGCACCCCGAGGCCCCGGCCTTTCGGCGACGACGAGCCGAGATGGAGCGCGAGGTGGGCATCCGTCACATCGCCGCGGAGCGGATGGGCATCGACTCGGCGGTCCAGGTCATCCGGCTGGCGGCCCTCGACCCCGAATACCTGGACCCGCGCATCGGCGCGGTGGACCCCAAGGCGCTCCGGGCCTCACCGGCGGTGCTGATCAACATCGACTACCCGCTCGGCATCGCCGCGTACCACATCTTGCGCCAGGTCGCCCAGTCCGTACCTTGGCTGCGCGGCGTCTACATTCTGGGCAAGGCGGCGACGCTCAACGCCGACGTGGGCGACGTGATGATCCCCAACGTCATCTACAACGAGCACTCGGCCAACACCTACTGGCTCGACAACTGCTTCAGCGCGGCCGACGTCCAGCCCCACCTGGTGTTCGGATCGGCGCTGGACAACCAGCGGGCGGTGACCGTGCGGGGCACCTTCCTCCAGAACCGCGACTACCTCGAGCTCTACTATCAGGGCCGCTACACGGTGGTGGAGATGGAAGCCGGCCCCTACCTGGACGCCTGCTTCGAGGTCCAGCATCCCGACCGCCACCCCATGCACGAGCACGTCAACATGAGCCGCCTGGCGTTCGATCTAGGGATCATCCATTACGCCTCGGACACCCCCTACACGCAGGCGCGCACGCTGGGGGCACGGGGCCTGTCCTACCGGGGTGTGGACGCGACCTACGCGGCCACGATCGCCGTCGCCCGCCGCATCCTCGCGCTTGAGGGCGTTCTGGACGAGGAGCGCGCTCCCTGCGGCTCCCAAGGGGGAGCCGAGACCCCTCGCCGACGCCGTCCGCGTTGACCGTCAGGCGGTGCGGCATCCGCCGGGCGCAAAGGGCCGGCGGCCGGCCGGCGCGATCGTCCCAGCCGCCGGACAGGGTTGGGGGGTGAGGCCGCGCACGGCCGTCGGAGGGGGCGCGGCGAGGCAGACTCGGGCGTAGTGCCGGCGGCGCCGGTGCCTACACGGGATGGGGTCGGGCGGCGATCCCACCCCGATCATGGCGGCGATGCCGCGGGCTTCGTCCGAGGTCTCCACGCCCTCCTTGCCGGCCCTGGCGACCCCTCTGCAGAGGGCCCGTCAACCAGCCACCGGCTGGGAGTGGTGAGGATGGTTGTGCTCAGCCGGGCCGTGCCTGTAGCCATCGGGGCATGGCTGCGACGCCTCGAGCTGGAGAGTGGTGTGCCCGATGCCGAACTTGAGACAGAGACGGTTCTCCAGCGCCCGGATGAGCCGTTCTCCGGCCGCCAGCGACCGTGCGTCCACGACCAGATGGGCGGAGAGGGCGGCATGGTCGGGTGCAACCGTCCACACATGCAGGTCGTGGATCGAGCGGACCCCGGGGCCGGCAAGCAGCTCCCGCTCGACGGCGGCCAGGTCCATCCCCCGCGGAGCCCCCTCCAGCAGCACGTTCACCGCCTCGCGGACGACGCGGATCGCCCCCAGCGCGATGAGCAGGGCGATCGCGAGGGAGATCAGGGGGTCGGCGTAGACCCAGCCCGTGGCCAGGATGATCGCACCGGAGACCAACACCCCCAGCCCAGCCCCTAGATCCCCCAGGACGTGGAGGAAGGCGGCCCGCAGGTTGGGGCTCGACTCCCCTCGGTGCAGCATCAAGGCGGCGCTGGCGTTGGCCACCACGGTGACCACGGCGGTCACGATCACCACCTGGCCGAGCACCGGCTGCGGGTGCAGGAGCCGTTGGACTGCTTCGAGGCCGATCATGGCCACGATGACGAGCAGGAGCGTGGCGTTGGCCAGCGCGGCAAGGAAGTTGACCCGGTGGTAGCCGTAGGTGCGTCGTCGATCGGCCGGGCGGCGCGACTGCGTGGCGGCAAACCAGGCCAGACCGAGGGCGAGGACGTCGGCGGCGACATGGCCAGCATCCGACAGGAGGGCCAAGGAGTGCGCCCACAGCCCTCCGGTCACCTCGGCGCCGAGGACCAGGATGGTGAGCAAGACGGCCAGGCGGAGGCCCCGACCGTCGTTCAGGTGATGGTCGATGCCTCGGATGTTACCGTGGCTGCCATGGCCGGCGATGGTTCGTGGCCCTCTTCGGCTAGGATCGCGGCGGTGGACTTGGGTACGGTTGCCAGCGGAGAGCCGATTCAGTGGCCAGAGGCCGGGGAACCAGGCTAAGCATCGTGCCGCGTGAGCGGCACTTCTACGAGCTCTTTCGACAGCAGGGAGAGCTGGTCAGCGACGCCCTCACCGAGCTTTCCAAGAGCCTCCTGGAGGGCCGATCCCGTCATCCGCGCCTGCGGGACCTCGAGCACCGTTGCGATGAGGTCACCCACGCCATCTACGAGCTCGCCATCCGTACCTTCGTGGCCCCCATGGACCAGGATGACATCCTGGCCCTGGCCTCCTCGTTGGACGACATCGTCGACCTCGCCGAGGAAGCCGGGGACAAGATGGAGTTGTACCGGGTGCGCGAGGTGACGGAGCCAGCCAAGGCCCTCGGGGAGTGTCTGGCCGCGGCCGGTGTCGAGATCGCCCGTGCGCTCGACGGCCTGGAGAAGTTCGAGGACATGGACGAGCACCGGGTAGAGATCCATCGCCTCGAGAACGAGGGCGACATCATCACCCGGGAGGCCTTGGGGCGCCTCTTCTCGGACGAGGGGCTGGCAGCCACCGAGCTGGTGAAGTGGAAGGACCTCTACGACATCCTGGAGGCCGCGATGGACAAGTGCGAGTCGGTCGCGAACTTGCTGGCCGCCATCCAGATCAAGAGCGCGTGAAGCCGGGCCAGGCCGTCTGCCCGGTTGGTTCTTGGACACCGACGTCGTCTGCCCATGGGACGATGATCCAGGGGAGGTGGCGCACCCAACCCCCTGCCCCGGAGGATTCCTGAGGTGGACACGGTCCTGCTCGTGGTCGCTTTTGTGGTGGCCGTGACCTTCGACTTCACCAACGGGTTCCACGACACCGCCAACGCGATCGCAACCTCCATCTCCACCCGGGCCCTCTCCGCCCGCCAGGCGGTCCTCTTGTCGGCGGTCCTCAACCTGATCGGCGCCCTGGTCACGGTGGTGTTCTTTGGGAGCGCCGTGTCCAACACCATCGCCACCCTGCTCCATCGGCCGACCCTGCTCAGCGTCATTGCCGGCCTCCTGGGCGCGATCGCCTGGAACCTGGCCACCTGGTACCTGGGGCTTCCCAGCAGCTCCACCCATGCGTTCGTGGGCGGTCTGGTCGGGGCCGGGGTGGCTCAGGCCGGCGGCCTCGACGCGGTCGCCTGGGCCGACCTGGGCAAGGTGGTGGTCGGCCTCCTCGTCAGCCCCCCGCTCGGCTTCATAGTGGCGGGGATCTTCATGGTCGGGCTCTACTGGGCGCTCCGACGCGGCCGGCCGGGTCCCTTGAACCGGGCCTTCCGGCGGCTGCAGGTGCTGAGCGCCGCCTTCGTCTCCTACTCACACGGCGCCAACGATGCCCAGAAGTCGATGGCGGCCATGGCCATGGCGTTGGTCGCCACCGGCCACCTCCCGCGCTTCATGGTTCCCCTCTGGGTGGTGGTGCTGGCCTCCACGGCCATCGGTTTTGGCACCTACGCCGGAGGCTGGCGGATCATCAGGACCCTCGGCTGGCGGATCTACAAGCTTGAGCCAGCGACCGGCATGGGGGCCCAGCTCATGGGCGCAGTCGTGATCCAGGTGGCGACCGCCTTGGGGATCCCGGTCAGCACCACCCACGTCTTGGCGGGCACGGTGATCGGCGCGGGAGCCCCTCACCGGCTGACCGCCGAGGGCTGGGGTGTGGGTGCCACCATGCTCGCCGCCTGGGTCCTGACCATCCCCGGCTCCGCCGCGATTGGCTGGGTCGTCTTCGCCATCCTGCATACGGCACGGCTAGGGTAGGTCCCCCGCCCGCCGACCTTCGCCTCGGGCCTGGCCCGGGCTACCGCCACCAGTCCTCGCCTCGCTCCAGGTAGGCCAAGATCATGCCCTGTCGAAGCCCGGCATGGCTGACCTGAGCTTGATCGAGGTGGTATCGCTCAAGCAGGAGGCGGAGCACCTCGACGCCCCCTCGGAGCGCGCGGATGCGAGCCTCGGGCAGGCCGGTCCAGCGAGCGACGTCAGCGGCCGAGCCGGCGTCGAGCCGGGCGGTCGCCGTGTCCAGGTCGGCCGGGGTGAGCACGGGCTCGGGCGGCGTCCGCGGCAGGAGGGCTGGCAGGTAGGAAGCGGTCCCCCCGGTGATGACCAGGCGCTCGGCTGGCCATTCCGGGGCCTCAGCCAGCGCCCGCTGGATCAGTCCCCGCAGGACCACCCGCTCCTGGGCCCGGGGCGGGTCGGAGAGGTGACGGGCCGCCAGGCCGCCGGAGCCGATCGGGAGCGAAGCCCAGCCCATGGCGCGCTCGGCCCACGCACAGACCAGCTCCGTGCTGCCGCCGCCCAGGTCCACTGCCACCCAGCGGCCGGGGGCGGCATGGCGGCTGGCAATGCCCAGGAAGCTCAGTTGGGCCTCCCGCTCCGCACTGAGGAGGTGAACCGGTACGCCCAGGGCGGCACTGGCCTCGGCCAGGAACCGGAGCCCGTCGGCCGCCCGGCGTACGGCGGCGGTGGCGCCCGCAACCAGGTGCTGGTAGCCATGGCGGGCGGCGTTGGCGACGACCGTGGCCAACGCCCTCAGCGCCTCCTCAGCGGCAGGACCGATCCGGCCGGTGCGGTCAACCTCACGGCCCAGCTCGGGCATCTCCACGTAATGGGCTACGTCTTCGAGCCGGCCCTTGAGGACCTCGGCCACCAGGATGTGCACGGTGTTGCTGCCCAGGTCGACCGCGGCCAGGCGTCGGGGGGACTCGGCCACTGGCTCCTACGTCCCCTCGCCGCCCTCGCCTGGCCCAGGGCCATCCCGGCCTGGGGACAGGCTGGCTCCGGCGTCCTCAGGGCTCGGCTGGGGAAGGATCTCCCCGGATCCCCCCACGCCCGGGTGAGAGGGGTGATCATGACGTGCCCGGAGCGCTCTGGAGGCAAGGGTCGAGGCCAGCGTCCAAAGGAGGTAGGCACCACCCCCGAGCAGGAGGAGCGTGCCCACCGTGACCGGCCACGAGCTGGGCTGGGTGCACCGCTCAGCGCATCCGTCCCAGGCGAGCTGCTCGCGGACCCCCACCACTAGGAGGATCACCCCCAAGGTAACGATCAGCCCACCCAGTCCCAGGTGTGAACGCATTCGACCGAAGCCTACCCCCTGAGGAGCGAGCGTCGTCACGGGCTGAGCTGCTCTGACCCTCGCACCCTCTAATATCTGCCCATGGCCGAGACCGATACCGGGAGCCGAGTGCGGATCGAGCGCGACTCCATGGGCGAGATGGAGGTGCCGGTCGACGCCCTCTACGGGGCATCGACGCAGCGGGCGGTCCTCAACTTCCCGATCTCTGGCCAGCGGCTCCCGCGTCGTTTCATCCGTGCCCAGGCCCTGATCAAGCGAGCCGCTGCTGAGGTCAACGGGGAGCTCGGTCTGCTCGACCCCGACATGGCTGCCGCCATCGCCGAGGCCGCCCAGGAGGTGGCAGACGGGCGATACGACGATCACTTCCCGGTGGATGTCTACCAGACGGGATCGGGGACCTCGACGAACACCAACGCCAACGAGGTGATCGCGCGGCTGGCGAGTCAGCGGCTGGGTCGACCCGTGCACCCCAACGACCACGTCAACGCCTGCCAATCGTCCAACGACACCATCCCCACGGCCATGCAGATCTCGGCGGCGATGGCGATCCAGGAGTCGCTCCTGCCCGCCCTGGAACGCCTCCACGGTGCGCTCGCCGCCAAGGCCGAGGAGTTCATGCCCATCGTCAAGACCGGGCGCACCCATCTCCAGGACGCCACCCCGATCCGCCTCGGCCAAGAGTTCCTCGGCTACGCCGGCCAGGTCGAGCAGGCCCTCCACCGTGCTCGGGAGGCCCGCGACGAGTTGCTGGTCGTCCCCCTCGGCGGCACCGCGGTCGGCACCGGGGTGAACGCGCACCCCGAGTACGCCCGGCGTGCCTGCCAGCGGCTGTCGGACCTGATCGGGCTGAGGGTCGAGGAGACGTCCAACCACTTCTTCGCCCAGGCCACCCTGGACACCGTGATCTCAGCCCACGGACGGCTACGCACCATTGCGCTCAGCCTCTGGAAGATCGCCTCCGACGTCCGGCTGATGGGGATGGGCCCGCGCGCAGGGCTAGGGGAGCTGGCGTTGCCAGAGACCCAGCCCGGCTCCAGCATCATGCCGGGGAAGGTCAACCCGGTGATCGTGGAGTCGCTGATCATGGTGGTGGCGAGGGTGGTCGGCAACGATGCCACCATCGGCTTCTGCCAGACCGGAAGCCTGCTCGAGCTCAACGTCATGATGCCGGTGGCGGCGGTCGCGCTCTTGGAGTCGATCGAGCTCTTGGCGAACGCGGCGCGGAACTTCTCGGTGCGTTGCGTCGAGGGGCTGGCAGCGACCGAACGGGGGCCAGAGCTGGTGGAGCGGGGGCTGATGCTGGCCACAGCGCTGGCACCGGTGATCGGCTACGACCAAGCGGCGCAGCTGGCCAAGGAGGCCTATCGGACCGGCAGGACCATCCGCGAGCTGGCGCGTGAGCGCGGATTTGACGAAGCGGAGCTAGGTCGCATCCTAGATCCCGCCCGCATGACCGAGCCCGCCCGAGAGGGCCGTGGCTAAGGCGAGACGAGTCACAGCGGCAGCTCCAGGAGCAGGAGGGGTTCGCCCCAATAGGCGGCCAGGTGCTGGCCAACGGTGCGAAAGCCCAGATCGCGGTGAAGGGCGACGGCCGCCGGCAGTTTGGGGCTCACCTGCGCCCAGATGCGTCCCGAGGCGGTCCGTCGGGCGCGTGAGACGGCGTGCTCGAGAAGCAGACGGCCCAACCCCTGACCCCTGACCGCTGGATCGACGGCCAGGCGGTCAAGGACGCAGGCGCTGGCCGGGAAGGTGCAGCGGATGGCCCCAACCACGTGGCCACCATGCTCTACCCGGTACAGCTCGAATCCGCCCTGGAGCCAGCTGCGGACCTCGCCCATCGAGGGCTGCATGTCCCTCACCAGCCGGAGATCCAAGAGCTGCTCGCACCCCTGCCAGGCGCGCTGGTAGAGGTCGGCGATGGCCTCCGCCTCGGAGGGATGCGACGGGAGGACACGGGGGGTGGTGCGGAAGAATCGCATCGAGCTGCTAGCGTATCGCCGGCGTGGATCTTCTCCGACAGGCCTATGAGCTGTACACGGCCGGGCGCATGCACGACGCCCTGGAGGCCGCCCAGGCGGCGTGCGACCGGACACCTCGGAACGCCGAGGCCTGGGCGTTGCTGGCCCGGATCGTCCGCCACATCGGCCTCCCGGCGGCCAGCGACCAGGCCTTCCAGAGGGCAGCGGCCCTGGATCGAGCCCGGCGACTGCCGTACCGCGTCCCCCCCGAACGCTTTCGCGCCTTGGTTGAGGAGGTGAAGAGGGGGTTGCCATCCCCCCTGCAGCGGCGGCTGGAGGGCACCACCATCCAGGTGCGGCCGCTGCCGGCCCCGGCCGCGGTCCAGGCTGGTGTCCATCCCGACGCTCTCGCCGTGCGCCCGGCCCCGGGGCAGCTGGTCCTCTTCCAGCTCAACCACGAGAACGGCAGCGCCGGTGAGGATGACCTTCGGTCGCTGATTGCCCGCTCCTTGCGTGGAGACTGACCGCCCGCCGACCCTGAGGGCGGCGGTCCACGAGCGCCAGGTAGGCGCGAAGGCGGGCCAGGACGACAGAGAGCCCCTTGTCGCTCAGGCTGCAGACCTCCCGGACACCGACCACATAGCCATCCTCAAGCACGGCCCGGGGAACCTCGAGCACCTGGCTGAGCGAGATCACCGCTGCTTCCCAGCCTAGGTCCTCGCGCTCGCGTACGTGCACCAGGCCAGGGACCTCCCCTCGCTCGAGGCGAGACCTGGCTCGGGAGAGCCCGCGCTCTTCCTCGTAGCCGTGCACGGCCAGGATCCTGATCGCCTGGCGGTGCAGCTCTTGATGGGGCGAGATCACAAGCACCCGCGACCGCCTGGCCCAGGCCACGGTGAGGTGCTCGTCCTGGAAGGCGCGCGGGTCATCCGAAGCGCGGTGAGCGAGGAGCTGGCGGTAATCGTGACCCTCTTTGGGACGCAGCGCCAGAGCGACGTCCGTGTACCAGAGCAGGGGAACGCCTGCGAACACCGCCCCCTGGTGCAGCGAGCCGCGAGGCGGCTCGACGTCGACCGCGTTCAGCGCTCGGCTGGCCGTGGCTCCGTCCTGCCCAGGTCCCCCAGGAGCACGGATGCCCCCACCAGCTCGGCCACGCTCGGGAAGCTCCGGGTCGGCTCCAGAAGGTCCGGCTGCTGGCGTCGCCAGGAGCGGGGTGGCTCCTGCCCGACCTCCTCCAGCCCCGCCTGCGTCGGGGAACGACGGAGACGTCGAGCGGCGTCCTGCTCAACCAAGCGACGAACGTACTCCGAGACGCTACGGCCCTCGCGGAGGTCGTCCAGGAGCCGGCGGGTGGGGGCCGGCATCGAGATGCTGAGCGTCACGGCGGTCCTGGCCACCACCTGAGTCTCCCCCATGGGACCGGTGCCGGTCAACGAGCTGGCCCACCGGCGGGGAATGGTGAGTTGCGAGCCGACGTCGTGCCGGGCCGGCATGCGAAGATCCATGATCACTCGCGATGGCATGGCAGGCGCAGCCCGAGGACGGGCCCTGGACCCCGGCTGAGTTCCTCGGCCGGCTTGGAGAGGTCATCGATGCGGCGTTCCGCCTCGCCACGGTGATGCTGCACGACGAGACCGCGGCCGAGGATGCGGTGTTTCGGACTGCCCTCGTCGCCGCGCGCCGGAGGCCGGAGCGGGGGGTGCCCAGCTTCCGTGCCTGGTTCCTGGCCTTGGTGGCGGTGGAGACGGGGCGCGCCCGGCTTCGCGGCCTCCTCCCAGGTGGCTCCTCCGAGGAGGAGGGAGCGCTCCAGGAGCTGGACGCCGAGGCGGCGGCCCGGGCCGAGGCCTGGCGCTCCCTCGCTGGACTCAACAAGGGCGACCGCCTGGCGCTGTTCTGCTTCTTCTACCTCCGGTTGCCCATGAGCGAGATCGCGACCGTCTTGCGCACCTCGGTGCGCGGTGCTCGGCGACGCATCCATCGAGCGGTTCGCCGACGGAGTTCAGGAGAGGGGATCAGCCGGGCGCAAGGAGGGGCGGAGGTGTCGGATGCGATCGACCGTCGGTCGCTGCGGGAGGCCTTCGAGATGGCCACCCGCCCGGCGAGCCCTGCCCTCCTGGAGCAGATCCAGCGGGCTCTGGCCGAGTCGGGGACGGCCCCCCGCCGTGCCCTGGTGGCGCGGGGGATGGCGATCGGGCTGGCGGTGCTCGTCCTGGCCGGGCTCGGGGTCGTCGTCTACAGCCGCCACGGATGGACGATCCGGCCGTCCGGGGCGTCGCCGGTCGCCGGTCAGGGGCGGACGGCCCCGGAGGTGAGGCTGGAGCCCACGTCGGTCCCCACCGCCCCGTCTCCGGTCGCGACCGCGCCCCCCACCGCCACCCCTTCTCCCAGCACGGCTCCGGCTCCCACCGCGACACCGACTCCGGCGCCCCCTCCCGCGCCAGTGCTCCCGGCTCCCGACCTGGGTTTTTCCTGCGCGCCTCAGAGCGGCGGTGGCGGCGCCGCGCAGCTGACCACGGTGCGGGCTGGCCCTCACCCCACCTACGACCGGTTCGTGATGCAGTTCGACGGCCCAGTGCCGCGCTACCAGGTCAGCCTCCAGGGCTCGATGGTGGTGATCGTGCTCCAAGAGACGAGCAGCTCCGGCTCCTACCCGCTTGCGCTGCGCACCGGTTATGCGGTTCTGCAATCCGCCTGGCAGCGAGCCGCAGGTGCGGGCACGGTCGAGTGGCAGCTCCAGCTTGCCCGTCCGGAGTGCTTGCACGTGTTCACGCTGAGCGCCCCCTCACGTCTGGTCATCGACGTGCAGCACGACTGACCTCCTCATTCCCTCCCCCCGAGCCGCAGGTCGAGCGGTATCTTCCAGCAGGAGATGCCGGACATCAGGGCCGAGCAGGAGGGAGCCGTCCTCGTCCTGACCGTCGATCGGCCGCGGGTGAGCAATGCCCTCGGCCTCGCCACCATGGTGGAGCTGGATGAGGTCCTGGTCGGGCTAGAGTCTCGGAGCGACGTGCGTTGCGTCGTTCTCACCGGTGCCGGCGACCGTGCCTTCATCGCGGGCGGCGACCTGAACGAGCTGGAGTCCCGACGCGACGAGGCGTTCGCCGTCGCGATGGCCGAGGGGATGCGCGCCACCCTGGACCGCATCGCCCGGCTCCCGATGCCGGTCCTCGCAGCCATCAACGGTGCCGCCCTGGGCGGAGGCGCCGAGGTGGCGATGGCATGCGACTTCCGGATCGCGGCCGAGGATGCGCGGATCGGCTTCACCCAGGTGCTGCTGGGCTTGTTACCCGCCTGGGGTGGGATCGAGCGGCTGGCTGCGATCGTGGGAAGGGGCCGGGCGCTGTACCTGCTCACCACCGGCCGCGTGCTGACCGGTGCGGAGGCACAAGCCTGGGGGATGGTCGAAGAGGCGGTGCCTCGCTCCAGCTTTCGCGATCGCTGGATCGAGGTGGCCCGGCAGGTGGCGCAGGCCCCGCCGCACGTCCTGGCCGGCATCAAGCAGACCCTGGCAGCGGCGCTGCCGGCGGCGCGACCTGAGCTGGCAGGGTTGGCGGTGGCCAGCTTCGCGCGCGCCTGGGTTGCCCCCCAGCACTGGGAGATGGCGGCCGAGCTGGAACGGCGGCGCCGTCAGCGGAATCGGGAGTGATGGACGTCCCGCGAGCGCTGGAGGAAATCGACCAGCGGGCGGGGGCCGGACGCTGGGAGGACCTGTTGGAGTTTGCCCGCTCTTTCTGCGCCGACCACAGCGGGGAGATGGTGGCCAGGCGGATCGCCCTGATCGATCTCCGGGGATATGTGGAGCAGTTGGAGATCGCCGCTGAGCGCTCGGCGCGCCTGGCGCGTGTCGGCCAGGCCCAGGCGGTGTGCTTCCGGTACGACCCCCAGGACCGCTGGCGCGGGTTGTTCATCGCTTGCCGCTCGTACGCCCCCCGCTCGGCAGGGGACGACCGCTGGCTACGCGACTGGACCCAGGTGGTGCGGGGCCCCACCCTGCCGAGCTTCGCCGAACTCTACCTGCCGGACTATCGAAGCGCGCCACAGGCGGCGGGCCGGATGGTGTACCTGGTGGCGCGGACCGTCGAGAGCCTGGCTCGTGCCACCCGGCGCTGGCCCCAGGAGCTACCCCTCTGTGCAGCATTCCCCGACCAGGTGCTGGTGACCCGGGTTCGCGAGCCGGGTGCGGCCGGTCGCCCTGGCCACCAACACCGCGCGCTGCCGGGGCCGGCGGCCTGAGCCTCCCCGGCGTCCGGCCCGGCGACCGGGGGACGGGGACGGTTGCGTCCCATCCCGTCTCCAAGCTACGGTTTGGGCACCGGCGCTCCGGATGAGTGGCGAACCGAGGGAGGCGGTTGAGGTGGCGCGCCTCGAGTTCGAGTGTCTGGGGATGGCCTGTCGCCTGCTGGCTTTGGGCGCGGCGGCGAGCCGGCTGGAGCCGGGGATTTGGTGGGCCCGTGAGGTAGAGCGGCGCCTGTCGAAGCGAGATCGTTCCAGCGAGCTGTCCCGTCTTCATGCCGCTGCCGGACGCTGGGTGCCGGTCAGCCCGGAGCTGGAGTCCCTCTTGCGGGTCGCCTTGTGGGCCTACGAGGCCAGTGGAGGACTGGTGCACGTCGGCATGTCGGCTCCCTGGGCCGGTGAGGCCGAGGCGCCGCCGGCACCATTGCCGGCGGTGCTTGAGGTGGCAAGGCGACGGGCCTGGCTGGCCCCGGGCACCCGAATCGAGCTGGTCGACCTGGCTCGAAGTTGGATGGCGGATAGCTTGGGGGGGTGGTTGGGAGACAACGCCCTTGCCGACCTCGGAGGGAGCGTCTACGCCTGTGGCTTGGGGCCTGAAGGCGCCGGCTGGCCGGTGGACATGACCGGTGAGACGGTGATGGTCATTGACGCTGGGGTGGCCACGAGCGGCATCGGGAGGGCGTCCCCGGGATGGCCGATGGTCGATCCCCGGACTGGGCGACCGGCCGAGAGCGATCTCAGGGAGGTGGCCGTCCTGGCACCGACGGCGGTCGAGGCCGAGGTGCTGGCCCGAACGGCGTTGTTGGTGGGCTCGCGACGGGCCCCGGCGGTGCTGGCGGATCGGGCGCTGGGCTGGGCCTTCCGGGAGATGTGAATCACCAGGGCCCGGACGCGGCTTCGGGCCGGGATGGGCGCTCGACGCCGACCATCGCGGTGCTGCTGGTGCCCCGTCGCGACCTCGGGACGAGATGGGGGCAGGGGTCGGCGCGGCCCCTGCCCCGGGATCAGCTGCTCCGAGCGACTCTCTTTGCGCCCCCGTGTTGAGGCAACGGCCGACGAAGGCGCGAGGCACCCTTGGCCACCCCCGCTGGACTGGATGGGTCCCTCCCCGTACCATTGGCGACCGTGGGTCTGGCCAGGATCCCCGGAGCTAGGAGGCGCCGGTAGTGAGGCGGATGGTGCTGATCCTCTCAGCCCTCGTGGTGGTCGGGGGCGGATGGTGGCTCGTGGCCAGGCCCGCTGCCGGCCCGGCCCAGGTGGAGATGACCGCCGATGACGCGCGCAGCGCTGAGGGCAAGATCGAGGCCATTATTGGGGCTCGGGCGCAGGCGGTGAACAGTGGCCAGCCGGTCGCTGTCGACGAGACCTTCAGTGATGGCGAGCTCAGCTGGTTGGCCAATCAGGTCGCGGAGAAGAAGGGGCTGCCGGTCGAGCACGTCTTGTTGCACGCCACCTCCGATGGCACCATCCAGGGTGAGGCCCGGAGTCAGGTCGGAGGGGTGAGCGTTCCGGTCAGGGTTGAGGGCGTGCCCGAGGTGGGGCCAGACGACCGTCTGCGGGTCAGGGTGACGGGTGTCCAGGTGGGCGTGGTCCCAGTCCCGGAGGTCGTCTTGGGGCGCCTGGCAGGTCGGGTCCGCGAGGCCTTGGAGCTGGGGGAGCCGCTGACCGGTTATTCACAGGTTCATCTCACCACCACCAACGGGGCGGTGACCGTGACCGCGGTCGCGGACCCGAACTGAGGCGGCGTTCGGCCGCGGAAGGGCTCGCCCATCCCCCACTACAGTTGATCGGTGGGCATCCGTCGCTGCCGGCCAGGGTGGTTGCGGGGGCGAGAGGGTGTGGTGGACGCCTGGATCATCGCCTTGAGGCCACGGACGCTGGCCTCCGCGTCCCTCGGGGTTGATGTCGGCCTGCTGATCGCCAAGCTGGTGGCGGCCTCATTGACCGGCAGCCTCGGCCTGTTGAGCGAGGCGCTCCACTCAGGGCTCGATCTGGTCGCTTCCATCTTCGCTCTTCTCGGCGTGCAGGCGGCGCGAAAGCCGGCCGACCCGGAGCATCCCTACGGCCATGGGCGGGCTGAGAACCTGGCCGCCTTGGGCGAGGGCGGTCTCCTCCTGCTGGCAGCGCTGGGCATCGGGTACGAGGGGGTGGTGCGGCTGGCGTCCGGTCGGGCGGAGGTCGAGGCGGCTGGCTATGCGCTGGCGTTGTTGGTCGGGGTGGTGGCGCTGGAGGCATCACGTGCCACCGTCCTGCTGCGAGCGGCGCGGATCTGGGCCAGCCCGGCCTTGGCGGCAAGCGGGCAGAACCGGCTGGCCGACATCGGTTCCGCAACCAGCGTGCTGGGTGGGCTGGTGGGGATACGTCTCGGCCTCTGGTGGGCCGATGCCGCAGCGGCTCTTGTGGTGGCGGCCCTGATCGCCCGAGCTGCTGGTCTGCTCATCTACCGATCGGGGGACATCCTGATCGACCGGGCGCCGGCCGGGGTCGAGGACCAGGTCCGCCGCACCATCGCCGAGGTGGCAGGGGTGCGCAACGTGGGCCTGGTACGGGTCCGCCGCTCCGGTGCCCGTCTGCTGGGGGATGCCCACGTCTCGGCGCGGCCCACCCTCTCGGTGGAGGGAGCCCGACAGCTGAGCCAGGAGGTACGGGCCGCCGTCGAACGTGCACATCCCGACCTCGACCTTGCGATCGTGGTGGAGCCGCAACCGGCGGAGGACGACTTGGTGGAGCGGGTTCATACCGCCGCCGCGCGCCAAGGGGTGATCCGGGATCTGCACAACGTCACCGTGGAGCGGGAGCAGGACGGCAGCCTGCACCTCAGCATGCACGTCAAGCTGCCCGGGCACATGACCCTGGCGGCCGCTGGGGCGGCCAGCGAGGAGCTTGAGCGGCGATTGCGGGAGGAGTTCCGGGCTGTGTCGCGGATCGACGTCCACCTTGAGCCACTGGAGCCGACGCTGGTCAGCGGCGCTGACGTCACCGCCGGTCGCGGAGACTTGGCCGACGCGGTTCGTCGGATCGTCGAGGGGCACCCGGCGGTGCTCCGCTGTCGTGACGTCGAGCTCAGTGCGAGGGGGGATGGGATCGTGGCCCATGTCGTGGTCGAGATGCCAGGAGAGGTGAGCCTCGAGCGGGCCCACACGGTTGAGACCGAGCTCGAGGGACGGCTACGCCAGGCGCTCCCCGAGCTATCGGAGGTGGTGGCCCGGGCGGTGCCCTGAGGGGCCCCGGTGCCTCCCCCCTGCTCGACCGCGTCGGTTCCCAGGGGGCCGGGCGGTGAGGGTGACCAGGCCCGGTAGGCCGGAAGGCCTACCGGGTCCGCGGGCGTTGCTGGCGGATGAGGTCCTGCAGGGAGAACGCGATCGTGTCCCCTGCCCCGTGCTCTGGAGGGCCAGGCCGAAGCCGTCGACTGGGCGACCTGCTCAGCGTGGTTGAGGATGGTGGCGGAGGCATCCGCGCCATTGGGCTGGTGCTCGAGCGCCGGCCCGAGCAGGGTCGTGATCCGAGTGGAGACCGCCGCCCGGGACGAGGCCGAGCGAGAGCGGTTGCCCCGCTGGGAAGGCGGGCTCGGCCTGGCCACGGGGGCGCCGGCAGTGGAGGTGTGGCGGCCGAGGACGGCGCCCAAGCCTCCCGGGACCCTGGGATGTTCAACCAGGCCCTCCGAGGGCGCTGGCGCTTCCGGCCGATGGAGGCCGGCGCGCCCTTCGCCGACCCTCGGCGGTGAACCTCCCTGCCTTGGGCCCAGATGGCTCCCCGACGGCGATCGTGTGGGAGATCCCTGGAGCGGCCTGGATTCCTGGTCGAGGCATTGCGTCGCCGCGGCGCCCGGACCTCGCTGTACCTCGATGGGGATGGGCTGAACGCGACCGGGGCCGCGGCCGTTGCCGCCGTGCCTGGTCAGGGAAGGTCGAAGGTGATCTCGTACACGCTGCCGTTGAGCCGCACCTGGTGGATCCACCCGAGCTTGCGCAGGAGGCCCATCATGCTCTGATTGTCCGGCAGCACCATCAGGACAAAGGTCTGAATCCCGTGCTCCCTGGCCGCTTGTGCCAGCAGCCCGAGCAGCGCCGAGCCCAGGCCCTGCCGCTGCACCTCGTCCACCACCGCCACCGCCACCTCGGCGACGTCGGTGCCGGAGACACGGTCGTAGCGAGCTACCCCCAGGATGTGCTCGTGTCCATCCGGGCGGTAGGTGGTGGCCACCAAGGCGAGACGGTTGTGATGATCGACCTTGGCCAGCCGGCGGGCGAGCTCCTCGGGGAGACGCTTCAGGGGTGAGAGGAAGCGGAAGTACACGCTGCGCTCCGACATCCGGGCGAAGGCCTCATGGAGTCGGGGCTCGTCATCGGCCTGGATGGGCCGGACGTGGACCTCGTTGCCGTTTCGGAGCTCGAGCGTCCGCCTGTAGCGAGGGGTGTACGCCATCGGGGAAGTTGACCTCCTGCCGAACCGTCCTCCTGAAGCCGCCGGGGAGTTCGCGCTAGGGTGGGACACAAGATGGCGGTGCCGACGATTCCCGAACGCGAGCGCATGGTCTGGACCACGGCCCAGGTCAGGATCACCATAGGCCTGCTGGCGGCCCTTTTTGTCGCTGCCTTGGACTCCACCATTGTGGGGACGGCGTTGCCCACCATCGAGCGTGAGCTGGGGGATTTCGCGCTCTATCCATGGATCTTCACCGGCTACCTGCTGACCAGCACCACCACGGTGTCGGTGTGGGGCCGTCTCGCCGACCTCCACGGGCGTCGTCCCGTGCTCCTGGTTGGGCTGGGGCTGTTCGTTGGGGCCTCCGCCCTCTGCGGATTGGCCGTCTCGATGCCGGAGCTGGTGCTGGGACGCACCGTGCAGGGGATCGGTGCTGGTGCCGTGCAACCGGTGGTCCTGACCACCGTCGCCGATCTGTTCCCCATGCGCCAACGTGCACGTATCCAGGGCCTGTTCAGCGCCATGTGGGCCATCGCCGCGTTGGTGGGGCCGCTGCTGGGCGCTGCCTTCGTGGGCACCATCGGCTGGCGGTGGATCTTCGAGATCAACGTCCCCATCGGCCTGGCCGCTGGCCTCCTGCTCTGGACCCACCGGGAACTCAAACGCGGCGAGCCGGATCCGGGGGGGATCCACTACTCGGGGGCCGTTCTCCTGACCACCGGCATCGCGGCCCTGCTGTGGGGCCTTGGAGCTGGAGCCACCGATGCCCAGCCCCGTTGGGGGCTGGCCGTGGCCGGGCTGCTGGTGCTGCTGGCCTGCGGGGTGGTGGAGCTACGGGCTCGGGCGCCGATCCTGCCCCTGGATCTCCTGGGGCACGACCTCATCGGCCCAGCCGTGCTTGGAGGGACGCTTGGCGGCACCGTGATGTTCGGCATCACCACCTACGCCCCCCTCTACGTCCAGAGCGGGCTTGGGGGCTCCCCGATCGAGGCCGGGATGTCGATCTCGCCCATGCTGATCGGCTGGCCCCTGGCTGCGGTGGTCGGAGGTCGGATCCTGCTCCGGGTCGGCTATCGACGGCTGGTTGGCCTCGGAGGGGCCGTCCTGCTGGGGGGCACCCTGATCCTGGCGTTCGGGTCCGTTGCCTGGGGTCTTGGCGGCGTCGTCCTCGCCTCCTTCGTGTGCGGCGTCGGCCTGGGCCTGATGCTGACCCCTCTCATGATCGTGATCCAGAGCAGCGTGCCGTGGAGGCGCCGTGGAGCTGCTACCGCCCTCAATCAGTTCGCGCGGACGATCGGTGGGGCGATCGGAGTCTCGCTCATGGGGCTCCTGCTGACCGGGCGGGTCCAGCGATTGGCCGATACCGGCCGGTCATCGATCCTGGTCGGCACCCACGCCATCTTCCTGGTGCTGGTAGGCCTCGCCATGGTTGCTTTGGTGGTCGCCCTCTGGATCCTCCAGCGAGGTGCGGATGTCATCGAGCCAGCGGGGGGCGAGTTCTCTGGCCCTGCCTGACCGAACCCGAGGGCCGAGCCGGCCTCGCGCTGCCGCCGCGCGTATGCTCAGCCGCCGCCGGGCAGCGACGCTGCCCGACACGAGGTGAGCCTCGGAGGGATCGCATGAGAGAAGCTCGTGAGCCACTGCTAGGCTGGCGGCTGTGGCGCCTCCGCGATGGTCAGCTCGAGTCGTGGGCGGCAGGGACGGTCTGGGAGCCGGGTGACAACACCGCTCGCTGCCTGTCCACCGTCTTCCGGTGTCCACGCTCGCCTGGACGTGGCTGCCGTTGTGGCTTCTGGGGTCTGTTCGGGTTGCTGGACTGCGTACGCCATGCCCGTCGTCAGCGGCGAGAGCGCCTCGCGGTCATGGGGCTGATCAGGGCCTGGGGGGAGATCGCGCTCCACGGACAGGAGGGGTTTCGGGCCGAGCGGGCGGCAGTCGCCTGCCTGGTCACCGACTGGCCTTGGGAGACCCCCGCCGTGCCCCGCCCTGACGGTGGGTTGGCCCGGCGCTGGGGGGATGTGTGGCAGCGTCTTCGAGCTCGGCTGCCGGCCCCGCGCCCCGACCACCGCCGCCCGACGCTGCTGGAGGAGACGGCGGCCACGTACGGGGTGCCGCTGGTCTCGTTGGAGGAGGCCCTCCGGGTAGGGCTTCTGGCCGAGCTGGGGTTGGACGAGCCCCGCCGCCAGGAGGTACAGCTCTGGCTGGACCTCCAACGCCACGATGTCGAGCGTCCGCCGGACTGAGCGGCGCCTCACTCGGGCAGCTCGAACGTGAAGACGTCCGGCTGCAGGAGCCGTATGCACAGGACGGCCATGGCGGCGGCCCCGGCCCCCACCGCCACCGTCGCGGGGGCACCGAAGACGGTGGTCAGAGCGCCGGCCTGGACCGCTCTCATGGGACCAATCCCGATCAGCAGCTGCGAGTAGAGGGTGACCACTGGGCCCCGGAACGGCTCTGGGGTCGCCGCCTGGAGACGGGAGCCAGCCCCGGCGAGAAAGTCACTCTGACAGATACCGGCGAGGAAGAGCAGGGCGACCGAGAGGGGGAGGGAGCGGCTGAGGGCGAAGCCCAAGAGGAGCAACGGCCAGGCGAGACCGGTCCAGAACTGGCGCTGGCCGCTTCGACCTGGCAACAGAGGAAAGGCCAGCCCCGCCGTCAGGGCCCCCAGCCCGAGGGCCGCGGTCAGGAAGCCGAACCCTGGTGCTCCCGCGCCCAGAGTGCTGGTGGCGAAGACCGGGAGTACCGTCAGGCGGTTGGTGGCGAACAAGGCCAGCATTCCGGCGAGGAACAGCATCGAGCTGACGATGGGATCGCGGCGGGCGTAGCGGACGCCTTGGACGAGGTCGGCGAGCGGGCTGGGAGCCAAGGCGGGCCTGAGCAGGCTGGGCAGGTCCCGGATCAGCGCGGCCGCGGTGATCAGGGCCAGGTTGGAGAGGGCGTTGATCAAGAAGCAGATGGGAAGCCCAGCGGTGGAGATCAGAAGCCCGGCCGCAGCTGGACCGACCACGGAGGCCACGTTCCCGATCGCTGAGTTGAGGCTTATGGCGTTCACCAGATCCTCTCGACCCACCATCTCCAGCACGAAGGCTTGGCGAGCCGGCGTTTCCACCGCCTGCACGATGCCTTGGGCGAGGGCGGCGATCAGCACCACTGGAGGCGTGGCGACATGGAATGCGACCGTGGCGAAGAGCAGGAGCGACGGGAGCGAGGAGGCGGCTTGGGTGGTTTGGAGGAGGTGCCGCCGCGGGTGGGGATCGACAAGGGACCGGCCGAGAGGGAGGGCGAGCAGCGCGGGCAGGTGCTGGACCGCCAGGACGATGCCCACCATCAGGGCGGAGTGGGTCGACTCGAGCACCAGCCAGACCTGGGCCAGGCTCTGGATCCACGACCCGATGCCTGAGGCCAGCAGGCCGGCGAGCAGGAGGCGATGGTTGCGGTGGCGAAGGGTCGCCAACACTCGCCGACGGGGTTGCCCCTCGGGAGCTCGGGGAGCGATGGCCGACACGGCTCTCGAATCATCGCATGGAGGGACCTGGCCCGCCGTGCCGGACGGGGCTCGGGGGTGGTCCCGACCCGGAAGCCCCAATGGAAGGCTGGGCAGGTCCGGGAGGGCACACCCTGCCGCTGGGCACGTCGACGCCCGATAATCGCAACCATGGCCCGCATCCGCGAGGAGGTAGCGATTGCTGCGCCTGCCGACATGGTGTGGGACACGGTGCATCAGGACCTGCGCAACGCACCCCGCTGGGCGGCGTTCGTCCGGCGGGCAGAGCCGATCGATGGTCGTCTGGGGAAGGGCTCGAGGCTCCGCTATGAGCTCGACCTGCCCGGAGGTGTGCAGACGAGCCTGGTCCTGCGGCCGTCGACGTGGGACAGGCCTCGCCGCTGCGCGGGCAGGTTCGTCGAGGGGCCATTCCAGGGCACCTGGTCTTACACGTACGAGGAAGGGAACGGTTCCACTCGGGTCGTGTACGAGATGGACTACCGGCTGGGTGGACTCATGCGTCTTGCTGGAGGCCGGCTCGTCCGGCAGTACGAGGAGGGGATCCGACGCACCATGGCGTCGCTGAAGGAGTACGTGGAGGCCCAAAAGGCGCGTCCGCAGCGGCCGGTGCCGCCGGCGCGTGGCCCCGCTCGTGGCCGACCCCGGGGTGGCGCCGAGCGGCCAGCGGGGGCCGGGCGGCCGACGGAGGCTGAGCGACCGGCGGAGGACGGCGAGTGATCGCGCGGGGAGGGGTGGTCGAACGAATCACCCGGAGGGCGCAGGCATGAGCCAGGCTCCTCGCGCCCACCGGTCCTGCCTGTCCGTGCCCGGGAGCCAGCCGCGCTTCCATGAGCGAGCGGACACGGTCCCGGCGGACATGGTCATGTTCGATCTCGAGGATTCCGTGGCCCCGAGCGCCAAGGCCGCCGCTCGGGGCCTGGTCGTACGGGCCCTGTGTGCCCATGCCTACACCGGAAAGGTTCGAGGGGTTCGTGTCAACGCCGTTGACACCGGCTGGTGCCTCGACGACGTGCGGGAGGTGGTCGAGGGGGCCGGAGACCGGATCGACGTGATCGTGCTCCCGAAGGTCGAGGACGTGGATCAGGTCCACTTCCTCCATCATCTGCTCCAGCAGCTCGAGCGGCGGATAGGGCTCCAGCGGCGTATCGGCCTCGAGCTCCAGATCGAGAGCGCTCGGGGCCTGGAGCAGGTCTCGAACATTGCCGGCGCCAGCGACCGCAACCAGGCGCTGATCTTCGGCCCCGGGGATCTGGGGGCCAGCCTTCGCATGCCCGGCTTGACCATCGGCGCCCTCCAGCCCGACTATCCCGGGGACCTGTGGCACTACGCACGGGTACGCATGCTGATCGCAGCCCGCGCGCATGGCCTCCAAGCCATTGATGGGCCCTACGCCCAGATCCGTGACCTGGAAGGACTTCGCGCCTCGGCCAGGCAGGTGGCGCTCCTCGGCTACGACGGGAAGTGGGTGGTTCACCCTGCTCAGGTCGAGGTCGTCAACGAGATCTTCACCCCCTCCCAGGAGGAGTTCGACCGGGCGAGCGCTATTGTCGAGGCCTACCAGCGGGCCAGCGACCAGGAGGGGACCGGTGCCTTGATGCTGGGCGAGGAGATGGTCGATGAGGCTTCCCGCCGCCTCGCCGAGACGCTGGTCGAGCGAGGCCGGGCGGTGGGCATGACCCCCCGAGACAGGTCGGCTGACCCGACTGGCTAGCAGGGCCGCGCGAAGCCGGGGGCCGGGATCGCAGCCGGGCTGGATTCGAGCTTCGCCATGTCGACCGGGGTCGCCGGTCGGCGGCGTAGCCACCCGGGTGGATAGGGCTGGTGGCCGCTGGCGGAGGAGCGGAGGCTGGACGATGCCCGGCACCCTCGCCGGGGCCTGCCTGGCTTCCAGGCCGAGGGGCGCCTCGACGTCGCCTCCACCCGGGTCGTCGCGGTCGTCGTCCGAGGAGCGCGGCGGCGCCTTGAGCGCTCCTTACCGATGGCGACCGGTGCGTCCCCAAGGCGCCGAGGCCTGCAGGCGCGACCCCTGCCTCTGGGACCGGGCCAGCTCGCATTCGGCCGTCGATCCCGACGGGGGCATCCCGCGGCGAGCCGGTGGAGGCTAGGCGACGCCTCCTCGAGGGGTCCGCCCGTTCCCCGCCGGGCCTGTCCGAGGGCTGGGGGGCATGGAGGCGCAGGCCACCGGACCCGGCCGGCCCCGGAGGTGCCCCGCCTCGCTCAGTCGATGGGCTTCGGTCCGGGCAGGATCTCCAGCTGCTGAGCGCGGTCGTCCAGCTCGCGCCTGAGCTTGTCCACCAGGCCCAGGAAGATACGCTGGTCGGACTCGTCCTCGAAGCGAACCATCCGTAGGTGCCGGAGCATCTGACGCATGTCCTGGATACCTCGAGCCTCCTCCGTCTGCAGCCGCCTTCGGGCCAGCCGCAGGGCGGTGACGTGACGCTCCATCCCCCGCTCTCGGAGCATGGCCATCAGCCGCGCGCTCGTAGCCAGAGCACTGGCGGTGGTCGGATGTAGCTCCCCCGCTGGTGGGGATGGGCGACGCCTCGGCACGGGGCGGTGTCCGATGCCCAACGTCCTGACCAGCTCGGGGCCAAGCATGATGGCAATGCCAATCACCAGCAGCGCCCCAGCTGTCAGGCCGACGAGCAACTCCAGCACTGCCACTAGGGTACGCCCGGCCGAGCGTGCAATGGGGATGGGGCCGGGGGCGTCAGGCTCTTCATCGAGGGCGCCGGTCGGTGGGCCGTCAAGCCACCCCCTCGCTCACAGCGCCAGCAACGACTCCAAGGGGAGGAGGCCCTCCAACAAGGAGCGGCCGAGGATGGCCGCGGCCGCGCCGGCGGCGGCCAACGCTCGCAGGTCCTCTAACGAGCGCACCCCACCTGAGTAGGTGAGGGGGTGGTGGGTGGCCGCCACCGCCTCCCTGAGAAGGGCCAGGTCGGGACCTGCGAGCGTCCCGTCGCGATCGACGCTGGTCAGGATCACCCCGGCCAGGGGGGCCGGTTCCCAGCGGCGGAGGGTGTCGGCCACGCCCCCTGACTCCAGGGCCGACCAGCCCCTCACGGCTGGCCGACCGGCCCGCACATCCAGGGCTGCGAGCACTCGGCCAGGGTGGCGCCCAGCCACCTCGGCCAGGAGCTGGGGTTGACGCACCGCCGTGGTGCCCATGACCACGGCCGCGGCCCCGCTTCCGAGCCAACGTGCGGCGTCCTGCTCCGAACGCACTCCACCCGCCACCTGGACCGCGACCGCCGTCGTCGCCACCAGTCGCTCGATCAGCTGGCGATTGTCGCCGTGGCCCCGAGCGGCATCGAGGTCCACCACGTGCAGACGACGTACGCCGGCGTCCACATAGCGTCGTGCCAGCGCCACGGGATCGGTCGAGTAGGAGGTCTCCCGCCCGAAGTCGCCACGGAGCAGGCGAACGACCCGGCCTCCGCGAAGATCGAGGGCAGGCACGATCAGCACATCGGTCTCCCCTGGGCCCGATCGGGGAAGGGGCTGGGCATGCTGGCCAACGGACCTCAGCGATAGTTGACGAACTGGAGCGGGACCGGGATGGAGTCGTCCTCCCGTAGCGCCCGGATCACCGCCTGGAGGGCATCCTTCTCCTTGGAGGAGACACGAAGCTGATCTCCCTGGACACGGACCTGGACTCGAGGCGAGATCGCCCGGATCCGCTTCTGCAGGGCTCGTGCCAGATCGTCCGGGATCCCGGCGTTGAGCTGCACCTCGATTCGGCCCCGGCCCTTGCCCACGGTCCTCGGCTCCCCAGCCTTGAAGAGCTTGGCCGGGAGCCGGCGCCGTGCCGCCTTCTCCAGCAGTACCTGGTACACAGCCCGGGCGCGGTCCTCGGTCGAGGCCTCGATCACGATCGTCCCATCTTGCCGGGCGATGGTGGGGTCCGTGCCCTTGAAGTCGAACCGCGTTGCCACCTCACGCCGGGCTTGATCGAGGGCGTTGAGCAGCTCATGCTCCTCGTATCGGGAGACGACGTCGAAGGAGTACTCCTGGGCCATCAACGAGCCAATGGGCTAGCCGAAGAAGTGGAGGAGGTTGTTGAGCCCCCAGACGAAGGCGGCCGCTCCCAGACCCATGATCAGCAGCATGCTCCCGCCCAGCAGGATGGCGATACCGACCTGGGAGGAGTCGATGGGCTCGTAGCTGGCTTTCAGCTCGTCCTCCGGCAAAGGCACCTCGTAGTCGTCCACCCCCTCGAGGCGGGCGCGGGTGGCCAGCTCTTCCAGCACAGCCCTTCCCCCGGTGGGCACCGGCTGCCGCTCCAGGCGGTCGAGGGCTAGCCTCAGGTTGTCACGAGTCCTCCCCAGCTCGGTGACGACCATGTCGAGCGTCCTGGCCGCGGAGGGGGTCTGGTGCTCCCGCCGCAGGTCCGCGATGATGTCGTACAGCGTGGCCATTCCCTCCGAGTTATAGCGGAGGCGCGGCTGTCGACGCCACCGCGGCGGGCTGGCGGCGCCGAGCGACGTCGGTGCGTGAGGGAGGTCGGACGACGCCCCCTCACCTACAATCGCCAGGGTGAGCCTCCAGACCGACTATAGGGAGCGCGTGAAAGCGCGCCCGCGACATCCCAACAGCTGGGTCTTCTTCGACGGTGAGTTCGCGCGCTACCACGACGTGCACATCGGCGTGATGACCCATGCCCTCCATTACGGGACCGGCTGCTTCGAGGGGATCCGTGCCTACTGGAACGCCGAGCGTGAACAGCTCTTCCTCCTCCAGGCCCCGGCCCACTACGAGCGACTCCACCGCTCGGCCCGCATCCTGCGCATGGAGCTGCCCTACAGCACGGAGGAGCTGGTCGAGCTGACGGTCGAGCTGCTCCGGCGCAACGAGTACCGGGCCGACACCTACGTGCGTCCCCTGCTCTTCAAGTCGGTGGAGCAGATCGGGGTCCACCTTCACGGGCTTGCGGACAGCTTCCTCATCTACACCGCCCCGATGGGCAACTACGTGGAGGTCGACAAGGGCATCCGTTGCATGGTCTCGACCTGGCGACGGGTGCCGGACGTGTCCTTGCCCGCCCGGGCCAAGATCACCGGAGCCTACGTCAACTCTGCCTTCGCCAAGTCGGAGGCGCTGGAGAACGGGTACGACGAGGCCATCGTGCTCACCCAGGACGGCCATGTGTCCGAGGGCTCGGCCGAGAATCTGTTTCTCCTTCGTGATGGGGTGTTCGTGACCCCCCCGGTCTCCGACGACATCCTTGAGGGGATCACCCGCAACCTGGTCATCGGGCTGATCCGCGACGAGCTGAAGATGCCCCTCGTCGAGCGCAGCATCGATCGCACCGAGCTCTACACCTGCGACGAGCTGTTCCTCTGCGGGACCGGGGCCCAGGTCTCCCCGGTGGTGGAGGTGGACCGCCGTCCGGTAGGGAAGGGGACGGTTGGCGAGTTCACGCAAGAGCTCCAGGGCCTGTACTTCTCCGCCGTGAGGGGGGACAACCCGAGATACGAGCACTGGACCATCCCCGTCTATTGATGCGGTGATGCGGTGATACAGGGGTGAGCGGGCCGGCGGGGCGACCACGTTTCGTGGTGGCTCCCAACCCCTTCAAGGGGTCGCTGGGAGCGCCGCAGGCTGCGCGTGCCATTGCGCTCGGTGTCGGTGACGTCTGTCCCGAGGCGGAGGTCGTGGAGGTGCCGGTGGCTGACGGCGGTGAAGGGACGGTCGATGCCCTGGTCGCGGCCCGAGGCGGCAGGATGATCACGGTCACCGTCGAGGGGCCGCTTGGGGATCCGGTCCAGGCCACCTTCGGCCTGATCGACGCCACCACCGCGGTGGTGGAGTTGGCCGCCTCCAGCGGCCTCTCCCTGGTGCCGCCGGACCGGCGGGATCCCCGGCTGACCTCCACCTACGGCTTCGGGCAGCTCCTGGAGGCCGCGCGCCGGTGCGGAGCGCGACGGATCATCGCCGGGGTCGGCGGGTCTGCCACCAACGATGGGGGTGCCGGCATGGCCCAGGCCCTGGGCTTCCGCCTGCTTGACGCCGAGGGTCGGGACCTGCCTCGGGGGGGAGCAGCCCTCGCCCGGCTGGCACGGATCGACGCTGGTCAGTTCGATCTTGCATGGCGAGAGGTCGAGGTGGAGGTGGCGGTGGACGTGACCAACCCGCTCACCGGGCCGGAGGGGGCCAGCACGGTTTACGGCCCTCAGAAGGGAGCCACGCCGGAGATGGTGGCGGAGCTTGAGGCCGCCCTTGATCGCTTCGCGCAGCTGATCGGGCGATCGGTGGCAGACCTGCCCGGCGCAGGCGCGGCGGGAGGAGCCGCTGCCGGCCTGGTCTTCTTCCTCGGGGCGAAGCTCCGGCGAGGTGCGCCCCTGGTCGTGGAAGCCACCGGCCTCGAGCAGGCGTTGGTCGGGGCCCACGCGGTGTTCACCGGCGAGGGTCGTGTCGACCGTCAGACGGCGTACGGCAAGGGCCCGGTGGAGGTGGCTCGCCGAGCACGGGCCGTGGGAGCGACCGTGGTCCTGCTGGCCGGCTCCCGGGGGCCGGGATGGGAGGCGGTGCTCGATCACGGAGTGGCCTGGGTCGAGAGCGTGGTCGAGGAGGTGGGGGTCTCCTTGCCGGAGGCGGAGGCCCGAGCCGCGGAGCTGCTGCGGATCACCGCCGGTCGGGCCTGTCGTCGTCTTCTTCAGGACCATGGCCGCGACCTGGCGCGGTCTCGGTGACGTCTCCGCCTCGCCCCGATCGCTCCAAGGTAAGCTCCGGATAGATGCAGCGCCGTCTTGTCCCCACGTTGGCGCCGTGCCTTGCCGCCCTGATTGCCCTCGTGGCCTGCTCGCTCCCGGGCTCCGGCCAGGCTGGTGGCGGGACGTGGCTCCCCCGGGTCATTGCCCCCGGCCCCTACCACCCCCAGCGCCCGCCTCGGCCCGGCGGCACCATCACCGTCGGCACCGATGCGCTTCCGGACCAGTTGGGCCCCTACGTCGGGACGGGAGTGGCGGCGGTCGCCATCCAGCAGGCCATCTTCAGCGCCCTGGTGTCGACCGACCCTCAGCTCGGCTGGTACGGGGACCTGGCGCAACAGGTGCCGACGCTCCAGAACGGGGGGGTCCGACCCTCTGGGGCGGGGATGGAGGTGACCTACAAGCTCCGCCCCGGCTTGCGCTGGTCGGACGGGCAGCCGATCACGTCCCAGGATGTGATCTTCACCCTCCAAGCCATTCGGGAGCTGCCAGCGGCCCCCCAGGAGGGCTACGACCTGATCACGAGCATTGAGCCCAGCGGCGACCAGGTCGTGGTGATCCACTTCCGCTCCATCGACCCCTCGTACCTGGAGCTCTTCCCGGTGGTGCTGCCGGCGCATCGTCTCCAGAGCCTATCGGCCGCAGACCTGGCCGCGAACCAGTATTGGACCAAGCCGGACGTGGTCTCCGGGCCCTTCCAAGTGACCTCGGTCTCCACGGACCGGATCGTGCTCTCGCGCAATCCCCACTACGCCGATGGTCGCCAGGGGATGCCCCTCCTCGCCCATCCTGCCTATGCCGACCACCTGGTCTTCGAGGCCTTCCCGAGCCGGCAGGCAGTCCTGGCCGAGATGGAGGCCGGGGACGTGCAGGTAGGGCTGGACATGACCGAGGAGGAGTTGCCCACGATCGCCAGGCTGCGGGACCTGCACGTGGTGCTGGAGCCATCGCTGGCCTACGAGCAGGTCTCGTTGAACCAGGCTGATCCCAATCCCACCACCAACCCGCCACCGCCCTGGGTGGGGGATCCGGCGGTGGCCCAGGCGCTTGACCTCGCCATCGATCGCCCCGCCTTGCAGCAGGGGCCAGGTGACGGCCGCTCGCCGCTGGCCGCTGGGCCGATCTCGCCACTGGTCAGCTGGGCGCGTGATCCCGAGCTGTCCTCGCCGAGCTACGACCTTGCCCAGGCCCAGCGCATCCTGGACGCTGATGGCTGGAAGCCGGGGCCTGGGGGCGTGCGGGCCAAGGGCGGTCGGCGGCTGGCTTTCACCTTGACCGGGCCGGCCGGGGAGGCGGTGCGTGCCGAGGAGGAGGACATCTTGGTCCAGAGCTGGCGCCGGCTTGGGGCCGACGTCCAGGTCGCGGACGCGCCACCTCAGCTTCTCCTCGCGCCCTACCAGCAGGGGGGGCTGTTGGCCCGAGGGATGTACCAGGCCGCGATCTGGTCCTGGATCCCCCCTGTCGATCCCGATGTGTGGTACACCATCTTCTCCTCGTCGCAGGTACCCGCTCCATCCAACCCTGGTGGCCAGAACTTCTCCCGCTGCCACGATCCGGCCATCGACCAAGCGTTGGCTCAGGCTCGGGGGACTCTGGACACGAGTGCGCGCGCCAGTGCCTACCGCGCCTTCCAGCGCGCCTACGTCCAGGCCCGATGCGAGCTGCCGCTGCTCCAGCATCTGGACATCGGGGTCACGTCCCCTCACCTCCACAACTTCGCGCCCAACGCTTCCCCGGCCGGCAACACCTGGAACGTTGACGACTGGTGGCTAGGCTAGCCAGCCTCGGCTGTTTCCCCGCTCGGCCTGGTTGCTAACCTTCACCCTGATGGGAGGGACCCTGCTCAGCGTCGAGGGGCTCCGTACCTACTTCCATTCCAGGGCTGGCCTGATCAAGGCGGTGGACGGGGTCGATCTCAGCGTCGATGCAGGTCGGACGCTGTGCGTGGTCGGTGAGTCGGGCTGCGGCAAGTCCGTGACCGCGCTCTCGATCATGCGGCTGGTCGACCCGCCGGGTCGTATCGAGCCGGGGAGCCGCATCCTCTTCCAGGGTCGGGACCTGGCCACGGCCGACGAGGACGAGCTGCGCGAGGTACGTGGCAACGAGATCTCGATGATCTTCCAGGAACCCATGACCTCGCTCAACCCCGTCTATCCGATCGGGGATCAGGTCGCCGAGGCTGTGCGGTTACACCTGCGTCTCGGCCGCCGGGAGGCCATGGATCGCGCGATCGAGATGCTTGAGCTGGTTGGGATCCCCTCACCCGCACGCCGCATCCACGACTATCCCCACCAGCTATCGGGTGGCATGCGTCAGCGGGTGATGATCGCCATGGCGCTGGCCTGCAACCCGCGGCTGCTGATCGCCGACGAGCCGACGACGGCGCTCGACGTCACCATCCAAGCCCAGATCCTGGAGTTGATGAAGGACCTTCGCGACCGTCTCGGCATGGCCATCGTGCTCATCACCCACGACCTCGGAGTGGTGGCCGAGATGGCTGATGAGGTGGTCGTGATGTACGCCGGCCGGGTCGTGGAGCGAGGGCCGGTGGAGGCGGTCTTCGACCGCCCTCAGCATCCCTACACCGAGGCCCTGCTTCGCTCCATCCCGGTACTGGGGATGACCCAGACCGAGCCCCTGCACGTGATCCGAGGCACGGTCCCGAGTCCGCTGCGCTGGCCGGCTGGCTGCCGGTTCGCCGACCGCTGCGATCACGCCTTCGACCGCTGTCGGGCCGAGGAGCCCCCTCTCTTCCCAGCCGTGGCCGGGTCGGTCGGGGGCGAGCACGTGGCCGCCTGCTGGCTCTGCCAGCACGGGCCTCGACAGCTGGTCGAGGTGGGACGATGAGCCCCCCATCCGTGGGGTCGCGTTCGAATGGGCAGGGGGGGCTCGAGTCGCCCCGGCGGGGGCGCGATCGTGGTCGGCGACGTGAGACCGCCCCGTCGAAAGGGATGACCTGGTGGGGGAACCACCAGGGCGCTGCCGGCCAGCGATGGCGGAGCGCCCGGAGGGTGGCATGGTGGCCCTGACCGCGGGTGCGCTGGGCGTCGGAGGGCCCGCTCGCCCGATCCGACGCGCGCAGAGGGCAGAGGGGCCATGGCCCCACGGCGTTGGCCAGGTGGCGATTGCAGATCGGGCGGTGGGCGAGGGCGGGCTTGCCTTTGCTCGAGCGGCGGGTGACCGACGCCTTGTCGGCGTGGGGTTGTCGCGAGTTCGGCGACGCGAGCGGCTCGAGGCGGTCATCGATCCCGGGAACCCTCTCCCCCGGCACCTCGGCTCAGCGTCACCGTTGCCGTCCACGCCTCGGGGCGCCGAGCGGGAGCCGTCGGACGTGGTCGGCCGTGGCCCGGGGCGGGATGGGACCGGCCAGGAACCTGACCTGGGCCGGTTGCTCGTGGGTCGGCCAGGGGTCGATGATGAGGCGGACCTTGGCCGGGTCCGGTTCCCGCCTGGCGGGGTGGGTGATGGGCTGAACCATCGCCTGGGGATGGCGCTCGCCCCGGGTCACGTCTCCCACCGTCTCGCCGGGGGTGTCCAGGGCGATCGGGTGGAGGCCCTGCGCCCCGTTGACCCCGAGAGCGCGCCTCGAGACCACCTTGACGACGTGGCGATGGCCATAGGGACGCTCGGACGCGCGGATGGACCGGTCCTCGCGGCGCCCCGGTGGGCCGTCGGCCCCCAGGGGCCAGCCCCGGGGAGGCCGTCTCCACCCGGTCCCGGGAGGGGGGCACGAGAGCGCCTCCCGGGATCGCACCCCGATCAAGGAGGGGAGGGCTATCGGCACCGTGAGAGGTGAGGCGACTGCCCCCTTGCCGCCGGGGGCAGGATCGACTGGGGCCGGCGAGGACCGAGCCCCGATCCTCGAGGCCCGCGGGCTTCGGACCTATTTCCCGATCCGTCGCGGCATCCTGCAGCGCACGGTCGGGCACGTGCGCGCGGTCGATGGCGTCGACCTGGCCGTGACGCCGGGCGAGACCCTGGGCCTGGTGGGTGAGTCCGGCTGCGGCAAGTCGACCCTGGGGCGCTCTCTGCTGCGCCTGGTGGAGCCTACGGCGGGTGAGGTCAGGTTCGACGGACGTGACGTCCTCGCCCTACGAGGGCAGGCACTGAAGGCGCTGCGGCGAGACATGCAGATCATCTTCCAAGATCCGATCGGCTCGCTTGATCCACGCATGACCGTGCGCCAGATCGTTGGCGAAGGGCTCGCCGCTCACCGCATCGGCAATGCGCGCGAGCGTGAGGCTCGGGTGCTGGAGATACTGGGGCGGGTGGGCCTTCGCCCCGAGCACGCAGGACGCTATCCGCATGAGTTCTCGGGCGGCCAGCGACAGCGGATTGGCATCGCTCGAGCCCTGGTCGTGCAGCCGCGGTTGGTGATCGCGGATGAGCCGGTCTCGGCGCTGGATGTGTCCATCCAGTCCCAGGTCCTGAACTTGCTCGTGGAGCTGAAGCGGGACCTGGCGCTCACCTACCTGTTCATTGCCCATGACCTGGCCGTGGTCGGCTACATCTCGGATCGCATCGCGGTCATGTACCTGGGCAAGGTGGTGGAGACGGCGTCGGCCCGAGAGTTGTTCCGCCGCCCCCTCCATCCCTACACGGTTGCCCTGCTGTCCGCCATTCCCGAGCCGTCCCCGGGGAAGAAGCGGCGCCGGGTCGTCCTTGGTGGGGACGTCCCCAGCCCTGTCAGCCCCCCCTCGGGGTGTCGGTTCCGCACCCGTTGCCCGGTTGCCCAGGAGACGTGCGCTCAGGTGGAGCCCCCGCTGGAGGAGAAGGAGCCCGGCCACCTGGTTGCTTGCCATTTCGCGGGGTCTGCCACCCCCTGAGCCACAGAGGACGAAGCTGAGCGTCCGGTCAGCGTCCGTGCCGCCCACCTCCGCGATCGTTCC
>DATGLL010000133.1:0-2837 GCA_035294145.1 Candidatus Dormiibacterota bacterium
AGGTCGATGTTCAGGCTGCCGCCGTTGCCGAGCAGGCCGCCGCCGCCGTTGTGGAACACGTAGGCCAGGCCGGTGGACTGCATGATGGCGAGGGCGATCGTCAGGTAGCGGGTGACCTGGGTGAGCTTCTTCTGGCCCACCGCCCCCTCGTCGCGCCACTGCTCGAACTTGGGGATGACCACGATCATCAGCTGGATGATGATCGAGCTCGTGATGTAGGGCATGATCCCCAGGCCGAAGACGGCCATCTTGGTGAGGGCGCCACCCGAGAAGAGGGACAGGAACCCGACGACCCCGGCGTGGTTGGAGGTCGCCTCCAGCGACTGCACCTGGCTCCAGCTGATGCCCGGGCAGGGGATGTTCGAGCCGAAGCGGTACACGGCGATGATGAAGACGGTGAAGAGGACCTTGTTGCGGAGGTCCGGAACCCGGAACATGTTCGCCAGGTTCGTGAAGGTGCTGCGCATCGGGTCCTCTCTCTCAGGGTGCTGCCGTTCCCGATCCCACCGCGGGAACGCACAAGGCTATCCCGCCAGGACCGGTCCAGGGAGGTCGAACGGTCCGGCGAGACGCCCCTGGCGGGGCGTCACCTGTTGGTGAGGGCGTTGCCCTTGGCCGGCGGGCGTCCATGGCCGAAAGGCGGAGGCAGGACGGTCACCGTGCCGCCGGCCCGCTCGATCGCCTCGACGGCCGAGCGGGAGAAGGCGTGGGCGGAGACGTCGACCCGGCGGGTCAGCGAGCCGCCCCCCAGCACCTTGAGCAGCCCGTGCTTGTGCACGAGCCCTCTCCCTCGAAGCGCCTCGGGGGTCACGGCGTCGCCGTCGAAGCGCTCCAGGGTGTCGAGGTTCACCACGTTGTACTCCACGCGGAAGGGGTTCTTGAAACCCTTCAGCTTGGGTATGCGCTGAGTGAGCGGCAGCTGGCCGCCTTCGAAGCCGGGCTTGACGTTGTCCCGGGCGCCCTGGCCCTTGGTGCCCCGGCCGGCCGTCTTGCCGCCTTTGCCGGCTATGCCCCGGCCCACCCGCCGCCGTGACCTGGCCGCACCGGGGGCCGGTTGGAGATCGTGCACTTTCATGGTTTGCCGGCTTCCTCCACGGTGACCAGATGGGGTACTCGGCCGATCATCCCACGTATCTCGGGACGGTCGGGCAGCGTGCTGGTGGTGCCGATGCCGTGCAGGCCGAGGGCCCGCAGGGTTCCGCGGTGCTTGGGCTTGGTGGCGATGGCGGAGCGGACCTGGGTGACCCTGAGCGTCGGGGTTCCCGGCCACCGTTCCTCGCCGGACCGCTCAGGCAGGCGGCCGGCCATCTAGGCGACCTCCTCGGGAGCGTGGCGTCCCCGCTGGGCTTCTTTGTACGCCCGCCACACCCCGGCGGGCACGACCTCCTCGGGCGACTTGCCGCGCAGCGCGGCGATCTCGTCGGGGCGCTTCAGCGCCCGCAGGCCGGCAACGGTCGCCTGGGCGACGTTGATGCTGTTCGACGAGCCGAGCGACTTGGCGAGAATGTCGTGGATGCCTGCCATCTCGAGGATGGCCCGGGCCGCGCCTCCGGCGATGACCCCGGTGCCCGGCGCCGCCGGCTTGAGCAGCACCCTCCCGGCCCCCGCCTCGCCGAGAACGGGGTGGGTGATGGTGCTGCCTGCGAGCGGTACCGAGAAGAGGTTCTTCTTGGCTTCCTCGATGCCCTTCTGCACCGCCAAGCCGGCCTCCTTGGCCTTTCCGTAGCCGAGCCCCACGTTCCCGCGCCCGTCTCCGATGACCATCAGCGCGGCGAACGAGAAGCGGCGGCCGCCCTTGACGACCTTGGCCACCCGGTTCACCTTGATGGTGCGATCCTCGTATTGCTGGTCGGGCATGGTCCTCAGAACTCCAGTCCGGCCTCGCGGGCCGCGTCCGCCACGGCCGCGACCCGGCCGTGGTACCTGAAACCGCCGCGGTCGAACACCACGCTGGCCACGCCCGCCGCCCGGGCCCGTTCGGCGACGAGGCGGCCGACCACCGAGGCGGCGGCCTTGTTGCCGGTCGGTCCCGCCTCGCGCACAGACCTTTCCAGCGACGACGCGGCGGCGAGGGTACGCCCGCTGCGGTCGTCGATCACCTGCGCCGAAACGTGCCTGTTCGACCTGTAGACCGCCAGGCGGGGGCGCTCCGCGGTGCCTGTCACCTTCTTGCGCACCCGCCGGTGGCGGCGCAGGCGGCCCACCTGCTTGTCCTTCGCCGACGTGCTCACCGGCTCACCTCCTCACGGGCCCCGCTCACTTGGCGGCCTTCCCCGCCTTGCGGATGATCCGCTCACCGGCGTAGCGCACCCCTTTGCCCTTGTAGGGCTCCGGCTTGCGGATCTTGCGGATGTTGGCCGCGACCTGGCCTACCAGCTCCTTGTCCATCCCCTTGACCGCGATACGGGTCGGCTGGGGGACCTCGAAGGTGATCCCTTCGGGGGCCTCGACGACGACGGGGTGGCTGAACCCCAGGGCCAGCTCGATCTGGGCCGGCCCGCGCGCGGTCGCCCGGTAGCCGACGCCCACGATCTCGAGCTCCTTGGTGAAACCTGAGGTCACGCCCACCACCATGTTGTTGACGAGGCTGCGGGTGAGGCCGTGCAGGGCGCGGTTGTGACGCTGGTCGTCGGGCCGCTCCACGAGCAGGGTCGAGTCCTCCAGGCGGACGGTGATTTCGCCGGGCAGAGGCCGCGACAATGCGCCGTTGGGGCCTTTGACGGTCACCTCGCGGCCAGCGACGCTCACTTCGACTCCGGCAGGTAGGGGTATCGGCGATCTTCCAATGCGGGACATGGTCTCTACCAGACGTAGCAGAGGATCTCGCCCCCGACCCG
>DATGLL010000134.1:0-71931 GCA_035294145.1 Candidatus Dormiibacterota bacterium
TTCCCGGGGGATCGAGGGCTGGGCTGGCTCCCACCCGGCATCGGGGCGATCGGTGGGGGAGCCACGGCGGCCGGACATCGCCGCCACCTCATGCCGAAGCCGGCCACCTTCCCAGAAGGCCACCCAGCTTGCGCTTCTCAGATAGAGCTCGGGGCCATCGATGCCCAGGACGCCGGCGCCTCGCCCAGCAAGGAGCGTCAGCCTCGCCCGGCGTGCTTCGTGAGCACCGCGCCTCCTGGGTCTCCTTGCCAACCGGGGGCTGGACCTCACATCGAGAGCGGGGGGAACGGTGGGGTAGGGAGGGTCGGTGATCCGTTGTGGCAGGACTCCATCCAGGCTGCCGGTTCGCACAGGCCACAGGAGGCCAGGCGTTCCTTCCATGCCTGCCACCCACCTGGAGCCGAGCTCACCCCAGCATCGGGAGGGAACGCGTTCGACGGAACCGACCTCACGTCGGCGGGTGGACAGGTGGGCTCTATTTGGAAGCTGAGGGAAGAGGAGAGGACGAGGCCCCGGATTCGAAAGCTGAGCCATAAGGCGGACCTCGGCCGGCAGACGACCACCTCCACATCGAGGGGTGAAGAAGGGGAGCAACCGCGCCGGGCCTGGACTGGCGGGGGGACCCGATGGGGCGGCTGAGGTGGGAGCAGGCGGGCCAGCAGTGTCGGGGTCAAGACGAGGGCGGGGCCCGAGCAAGGCGCCGGAACGGTGCCGGCAGCGAGCACTCCCCAGGGCCGGTCATCGACCGAGCGCTCGACCCCACGGCACCAGGCAGGGGGTGGGGCCATCGAGGGCAACCTGGAGCACGACCCGCCGGCCCGGGACAGGTCTCGCTCGAGGGCCTCTCGTTGACCGGCCGACGGACGACCACCAGAATGGATGGAGGGTCTAGTTGGCCCGATGGTCGTCTCGACAGCCACATGACCATGGCTACGTTGCCCCGCATGCCGGGTGACATCAGGAGCAGGAGGGACGATGGCATGAATTCCGTGCTGGTCAGCCCCACCCCGTCCTCGGAGGCGCACCAGTTCTCGCTGGCCCCTCGCCGCATCCGCGACCTGGGCGGTCGCACGGTCGGCCTGCTCGACAGCGGCAAGTTCAACTCCGATCGCCTCTTGGAGGCGGTGGCCGACCTGCTCAAGGATCGTTACGCGGTCGGCGAGATCGTGCGCCGACGCAAGCCAACCTTCTCGCGGCCGGTGCCCGAGGAGATGGCCCAGGAGCTGGCAGCACGCTGCGATGTCGTGATCGCAGGGGTCGGGGATTGAGGGTCATGTAGCGCGGCCAGTGTGGCCGACGGCATCATCCTGGAGCGCCTGGGCGTCCAGGCGGCCTCCATCATCACCAGCGCCTTCACGCGGAGCAGCGACGCCATGGCCAGCACCATGGGGGCGCGCGGCTACCGCTACGCCATGATCCCCCATCCCCTGAGCAACCTGACGCCGGAGGAGTGCCAAGCTCGTGCCAAGGAGGTGCTCGCCGACGTGCTGAGCATCCTTGGCCTGGACGGGGTCGAGGCGACCGTCGCCCCGGCCGTGGCGGAGGGCGGCGACGGTCAACCAGCCAAGGGCGCTGCGCTGCTCCCCGCGCTGACCGTGGACCACGTCAAGGACCTTCGGCGAGTGATCGAGTACTACTTCGACCAGGGGTGGACCGACGGCCTGCCAGTGGTGCCAGTGACCGAGGAGATGGTCCAGGAGTTCCTCGACGTCGCCGGGCGCGACCCCGCGGAGAAGGTGGCCGTCGTCGAGCACCTCGGACGGGCATGCACGGTGGAGCTGGCGGCGATCGCAGCGGCGATGGCCGGCTGCCGGAAGGAGTACTTCCCCGTGCTCCTGGCCGCCATCGAGGCTTTGCGTCCCAACATTGCCACCGGTCTCCTCCAGAGCACCACCGGTCAGTCCCAGCTGATCATCGTCAATGGACCGATCCGCAACCGGCTGGGGTTCAACGCGGCCGGCAACGTCTTCGGCCCCGGCTTTCGGGCCAACGCCACCGTCGGGCGGGCCTTCCGCCTGATCGTGATGAACGTCTTCGGCATCCGACCCAGGGAACTCGACCAAGCCACCCAAGGGACACCGGCCAAGTACAGCTTCTGCATCGCCGAGAACGAGGAGGAGAGTCCCTGGGAGCCGCTCCACGTCGAGCGCGGGTTCCCCCCGGAGGCGGATGTGGTGACCGCGCACTTCGCGCGCAGCACCCTCCATGTTGAGAACCGGATCAGCAATCGGCCTGAGGAGATCCTGCTCACGATCGCTGACTCCATGTCCTACGGAGGCTCGTGGCAGGCCGGCCGGGGGTACACCGTGGTCATGGGTCCCGAGCACGCCCAGCTCATCGCCCGACATGGCTGGAGCAAGCAGGATGTCAAGCAGTTCTTGTGGGAGCACTGGGGTCGGCGCAAGAGCGACCTCCGCCGGCTCGGCCTCTACCGAGAGGACGTGGTTCGCAACGACCCGCTCTCAGGTAGCGCCTCCCCTTCCTCTAGCAACGCGGACGAGTTCATCCGCTTTGGGGCATCACCAGACTCGATCCTGCTGGTGGTGGCCGGCGCCAACAACGCCGGCGTCTCGACCGTGGTGCCAATGGTCCGCCCCATCTTCCCCTCGCAAGCCATACGCACGCCGTGAACACGGGGATCCCCCTCCGCGGAGGGGGATCCCCGGCCGCCCCGGCCTTCAGAGGTAATCGGCCGGGTCCAGGCTGCGGGGGAGGGTGGTGAAGTCCTGGAAGCCCTTGCTGGTGACGAGGCCGGTGTCCTCCACCCGCACCCCCCCAAGGCCGGAGAGGTAGAGGCCTGGCTCAACCGTCACCACATCACCGGCCTGGAGCGTACAGTCGACTCGGCCGATGGTCGGCGGCTCATGCACCTCCAGCCCCACCCCATGACCGGTGGAATGGTTCATGATCGGCCCCTCGCTGCGCCCCTCGAACCCTGGAGTCGACGTACCGTACCCACGCTCGACCAGCGTGCGACAGACAGCATGGTGGACCTCGCGACCGTTGGCACCGTCAACGAGCCGTGATATGGCCTCATCCATGGCCGCCACACACGCCTCGTGCATGCGGCGGATCTCTTCCGGCACCGGGCCCACCACCACCGTCCGGGTCAGGTCCCCGTGGTACCGGGAGGTGGAGCCTCGGGGGAAGATGTCGATGATCACCGGCGCCCCTACGCGAATCGGTCCGGATCCCCTCAGGTGAGGGAGAGCGCAGTCGGGAGCGCCAGCCACGATCATCTCTCGGGCCAGGTACCCGATCTCGTTGAGCGTCGCTTGGGCCCTGGCCATCAGTCGCTCCGAGGTGAGGGGACTGTCCTCAAGCCAAAGCCAGCCGTCACTCCGAGGCTGGGCGGTAGCCAGGAGGGCGATCACCTCCCGGCAGGCCGCCTCCGCCGCCTCCTGGGCGGCACGGATGAACTCCACCTCCTCGACCGATTTCCGACGTCGCTCTCGGACGAAGAGGTCGCGGTCGATCTCCACCTCCAGGTCCAGCTGGCGCAACCCTTCGTAGAGGATGGCCGGCAGCATCGGGGAGACCCGAACGGATCGAACCGACCGCTCGGCGAGGACGCGACGGGCGACCTCCAGCCACGCCTTGGGGAGGTCGGGGCCGTCCTGCCACCCCATCTCCAGCCGGTCGACGATCCTCGTTGCCCGTGCCTGGCGTTGCGCCCGACCAACCTCCATCCCCGGGAGGACCAGCAAGTCGTCGTCCTCTCCGAAGCGCACGTAGAGCGCCTGCTCGACCGGGAAGCGGCAGGCATACAGGAACTCGGCGTCATCGTCACCGCGGGAGAAGAGGAGAAGGGGCTTCACGTGCACGAAACTCTAGTCCCTCGGGCCCTGCTGCTGCCCAGCGGCTCGGACCAACGTGAGCCGGCGCTCGATCGCCGTCGCCAGGATGACGGCCAGGGCGGCGGGGGCCTCAAGGTTGACCTCCTCCTCGACCGCCTCGACCAGGTCGGTCGGAACGTGGCCACGGAGGAGCTGCATCTGATGCTCATAGACCGCGGCCAGCCCCTGAGCGGGGCTGCGCCCGTCCAGCTGCAGCAGCTCCTGGACCCGGTACCCGTCACCATGCACGATCGGGTAGCCGGAACGGCGCAGCGCTCGCAGGTCCCTGAAGAGCGTCCGCTCCGAGACCCCAACCAGCGAGGCCAATCGTTGGGGCGTCAAGCCGGGCTCCCGGATGACGGCGGCCAGGATGCGCAGCCGCCGCGCCAGGCGCTGGGCGCGGGTCAGACCGCGCCGTCGCCGTCTGGCCATCGACGCTCCTTGAGCCAGCCCTCGCGAACGGACTGGTCCTGTGATGAGACGGGGTTGGATGGGGTCGGCGTCGCGTGCTCCTCCATCGACATGATGCGACGGCGGCCGGCAGGCCGGCTCGCGCAAGCTAAGCCCGTGCGCTCAGGGATGGCAGCGCGGATGGGAGCTGGCGCCGGCCGGATAGCGCCCGGTCACTTCGCGGTGGTCATGGCCACGGGCATCCTCTCCGTCGACGCACGACTGCTGGGCCAAGAGTTGATCTCTCTGGTCCTGCTGGCGGTCGCCGGCGCGATCTACCTCGGGTTGGTGGCGCTGGTGGCGGCACGGCTGGTGCGCTCCCCCGCCCGGCTGGTGACGCTGCCCGAGCCAGCCGTCGGATTCGAGGCCCTCACCTTCGTCGCCGGCACCGGCGTGCTCGGCTCCCGCCTGATGCTGGACGGCTGGCAGGCCGTCCCTCTCATCCTGTGGTCGCTGGCAATCGCGAGCTGGGCGTTCCTCACCTCCCGTCTGGCGGCCGCCCTGACCGTCCTCCCCTGGCGGCGGATCGCACCAACCGTCCGCGGCAGCTGGTTGCTGGCAGTGGTCGCCACGCAAGCGACGGTCGTGCTGGGCGCACACGTGGGGAGTGGCGAGATCGCTCCCACGCTGACGTTCGCCTGCACATGTGGCTGGCTCCTGGGATTGGGCCTGTATGTGGGCATCGCCTTTCTTCTCCTTGCCCGCCTGCTCGCCCGCCCCCTCAGGGCGGGCACGGTGACCCCGGACTACTGGATCTGCATGGGGGCCCTGGCCATCTCCACTCTGGCCGGCTCGGAACTCCTGAGCACGCCCGGGCGAGCGCTGCCGTCCCTCGCTCGCCCGTTCGTGGCCGGGACCACCATCGGGGCCTGGGCAGTGGGCACGGCCTGGATCCCATGGCTGGTCGGGATCGAGCTCTGGCGCCAGCGCGTTGACCCAACCTCCCGCCGCTACGAGCGGGAACGCTGGAGCACGGTGTTCCCACTGGGCATGTACGGGGCCTGCAGTCTCCAGCTGGCCCGGCTGCTCCACGCACCCGGCCTCGCCCTCCTCGGCCACGCGTTCTTCTGGCTCGGCTTGGCTTGCTGGGTCACAGTGGGGGCCGGCGCAGCAAGCGCCGCGATGGAGGCATTGCGGTCCTCGAGGTGAACGCGGCATCCAATGGGGTGGGATAGTATGCTGGTGGTACGCTGCCGTACGGGTGCGGCTGCCGAGCGGCTGGCACTCTCTCAGCTGTGCCCAGACCCGGCAGTGAATCCTCGGCATGATGGGAGGGTGCTATGGGGGAGAGCGATGTGGCCCGGGTGCCGCGCTCTGACGTCGCACCGAACTCGTCTCGGCGCGGCAGGGCTTGGCGGACGCGCTCGGGCATCATGGCTCTGGCGGCCGCCCTCGGGCTTGCGGTGGCCGCCTGCGGCGGAGGGACCACAACCGGACCGACTTCGAGCGGTGCTGGCCACCGAGGCGGCACGTTGGTCCTGGTGGGGAAGGGCGACGTCGACCACATGGACACCGCTAGCGCTTACTACACGGTCACCGACATGCTGATGCGGGCCTTCACCCGTCAGCTTGTCGCCTATCCAGCCAGCAACGACTTCAAGACGGCCACGACGCCCGTCGCTGACATCGCCTCTGAGGTGCCAACCAAGGCCAACGGCGGGATCAGCGCTGACGGCAAGACCTACACCTTCCACATCAGGAAGGGGGTGAGATGGGACACCAACCCACCTCGTCAGGTGACCGCCCAGGATGTCGTCCTCGGCTTCAAGCGGTTGTGCAACCCAGTGAACCCGGTGGGGGCGCCCAGCTATTTCGAGGACACCATCGTCGGGTTCAAGGACTACTGCGAGCCGATGCTGAAGATCGCGGGCACGGTCGATGCCATCCGCAACTACATCCAGAGCCACGATATCTCGGGGATCACCACCAAGGGCACGGACACGGTGATCTTCCACCTGATCCAGCCCGCCAGCGACTTCCTCAACATCATGGCCATGACCTTCTCGTCCCCAGCCCCGGTTGAGTACCTCAACTACCTCCCCGACAGCGCCGAGTTCCAACAACACACCATCTCGGACGGCCCCTACCGGATCGTGAAGTACGACCCGGGCAAGGAGATCGACCTGGCTCGGAACCCGGCCTGGGATCCCTCCACGGATCCAATCCGCAAGGCCTATGTGGACCAGATCAAGGTCATCGAGGGCCTCGACCCCACCGCCAGCTACGAGCAGATCGCAGCCGGGACGGCCGACATGGACTGGGACAACCCACCACCCACCGCCCAGCTGGCGCAGCTCGTGGCCTCGCACGACCCGCGCCTGGAGGTAGGACCACCGGGCAGCCTCAACCCCTACATCGTCTTCAACCTCCAGAGTCCCAATGAGAACGGCGCCCTGAAGAAGCTGGCCGTCCGTCAGGCGATCGAGTACGCGGTGGACAAGGTAGCGGTGGAGCAGGTCTACGGCGGACCTGAGTTCAACACGCCCGCCACCCAGATCCTCACCCCGGGCAACGCCGGCTACCAGAAGTTCGACCTCTATCCCACCCCCGGCAACAGGGGCAACCCGGCCAAGGCCAGGCAGCTCCTGGCTCAGGCTGGTTACCCCAATGGCCTGACCCTGAAGATGATCTACCGGACCAACAGCGTCCACCCCCAGGTGGCTCAGACCTACCAGGCCAGCCTGAAGCAAGCCGGCATCACGCTCCAGCTCATCCCGGTGCCGCCCTCGGACTTCTACTCCAAGTACCTGGAGGTGCCCTCGGTGGCACAGCAGGGGGTATGGGACATCGCCGATCCGGGCTGGGTGCCGGACTGGTACGGCAACAACGGCCGGACCATGATCCAGCCGCTCTTTGACGGTCGAACCTACGGCCCCGACAGCACCGATTTCGGCGACTACAACAGTCCGAGCGTCAACGCCGACATCGACAAGGCGCTGTCAGCTACCACCGTCGAGGCGGCCGGGCAGTACTGGCACGCTGCCGATCTCCAGATCATGAAGGACGCGGCGGTGGTCCCGGTGCTCGACCAGAGGCTGTACTTCATGCGCTCGTCCCGGGTGCAGAACTACATCGTCTCTCCCTTCACCGGTGACGGTGATATCACCAACGTGTGGCTGAAGTAGTGACGACGCGGCCGGGGGCGGCCCCATCCAGGGCCCGCCCCTTGGCCAGGTTCTCGATGCGTGGCGGACGGCGCCACCTGGATGCTCGCCAGCCCATACGCCCATGAGCGCTGCTCTGCTCCAGGTTCGAGGACTCCGGGTGACCTTCCCCACCCCAGACGGACCCCTGGAGGCGGTTCGTGGCGTCGACCTTGACGTCCCAAGTGGAACCGTGGTAGGGGTGGTCGGGGAGTCGGGATCAGGCAAGAGCGTGACCATGCTTTCCATGCTCGGCCTGATCCAAGGGGCCCAGGTGTCCGGCCAAGCGCTGTTCGAGGGCAGGGACCTGCTGGGCATGTCCGCCTCCGAGCTACGGAAGGTCCGCGGGGCCCGGATCGCGATGGTCTTCCAGGACCCCCTCTCCAGCCTGCACCCTCATTACCGGGTAGGCTGGCAGATCGCGGAGATGATCCGGGCTCACGAGCCGGTGTCGCGGGCCCAGGCCCGGCGCCGCGCGGTCGAGCTCCTGGCGATGGTCGGCATCCCCCAGCCGGAGCAACGGGTCGACGACTATCCGCACCAGTTCTCGGGCGGGATGCGGCAGCGGGTCATGATCGCCATGGCCCTCGCCCTGCACCCTCGACTGCTGATCGCCGACGAGCCGACCACCGCCCTCGACGTGACCGTGCAGTTGCAGATCCTGGACCTGCTCCGACGGCTGCAGGCAGAGCTGGACACCGCTGTGATCATCGTCACCCACGACCTCGGGGTGATCGCCGAGATGGCCCAAGAGGTGTTGGTCATGTACGCCGGCCAGGTGGTGGAGCGTGCCTCCCGTCGGGGGATCTATCGCCATCCCCACCATCCCTACACCCGTGGCCTGCTCGGCTCGCTTCCGGCCCGGGCTGAGCTGCCCGGACGCCCTCATGCTCCCCTTGGGGCAGAGAGGGGCCGGCGAGATCGGCTGACGCCGATCCCCGGCCAGCCCCCGAGCCTGCTCCACGTACCCTCTGGCTGCCCCTTCCATCCCCGTTGTCCCTTTGTCATGGATGTTTGTCGAAGAAAACCCCCGGAGCTCCGACCCTTGGATGCCGATGGATCGCATCGCTCCGCCTGCTGGCTGCCGGTGGACCTGGTCGGCCTCGGGCCCGAGGTGGACGGGCGTCGCCAGGCCGCGGCCGAGGCGGGCCGTGCCCGCCTCGGCCGCTCCCAGGAGGCAGGATGAGGAGCAGCCCACCCCCCGCTGGGGACGACCAGACGCTCCTCCGGCTAGAGGAGGTGGTCAAGCACTTCCCGATCCGGCGGGGGGTCGTTCTTCGTCGCGAGGTGGGGCGGGTTAGAGCCGTGGACGGGGTCAGCCTGGAGGTGCGCCGCGGCGAGACCCTGGGGCTGGTGGGCGAGACCGGCTGCGGCAAGTCCACCCTGGCTCGCTGTATGGCCCGTCTCCATGAACTCACCTCAGGACGGGTCGTGTTCGACGGTCGCGACATCTCCCGGCTGCCCCAGCGCCAGCTGCGACGGCTGCGCACCGACCTGCAGATGATCTTCCAGGACCCCTACAACTCCCTCAACCCCCGCCGCCGGGTGGGCTCGATCATCGGTGACCCCCTCGCCATCCACGGTCTCGCTGACGGCGCTGAGCGGCGACGGCGGGTGCAGGAGCTGATGGCCCAGGTGGGACTTAACCCCGAGCACTACAACCGTTTCCCGGCCGAGTTCTCAGGAGGACAGCGACAGCGAATCGGCATCGCTCGGGCTCTCGCCCTGCGCCCTCGGCTTGTGGTTTGCGACGAACCGGTCTCGGCCCTCGACGTCTCCATACAGGCCCAGATCCTCAACCTTCTCGCCGACCTCCAAGGGCAGCTGGGGCTGACCTACGTGTTCATCGCCCACGACCTCTCGGTCGTCCGCCACGTCAGCACCCGGATCGCAGTCATGTACCTGGGCAAGATCGTGGAGGTGGCGGAGACCGAGGACCTCTTCACCCGCCCTCGCCACCCCTACACCTGCGCCCTCCTCTCGGCCATCCCGATCCCCGACCCAGACCTGGCCGATCGTCGGGCACGGCTCTTGCTGACCGGCGACGTGCCCTCCCCCGTCAACCCGCCCACCGGCTGCCGTTTCCACCCTCGATGCCCCAAGGCCCGAGAGCGGTGCCGGCGCGAGGAGCCTCGCCTAGAGCCGAGGGCCGGTGATCAGGAGGGGCACGCGACCGCCTGCCACTACCCGGTAGAGCCGGACGAGGACCTGGCCCAGGCGGCAAGGGTACGAGAGGGAACCGTGGGGGAGGTCAAGGATGCGGGAGGAACGCATGGCGATCGGTGAACCGGTCCTGGTGGCGGAGGAGACCGGCATCGAGCCCGGCGTCGTCGCCCGCGGCCCCTGGCGCCTGGCCTGGGAACGGCTCCGGCGCGATCGGGCGGCCATCGCCTCGGCAGCCTTCATCATCTTCATCTCGCTGGTCGCGGTCGGCGCTCCCTTGATCGCCCACCTCACCGGCCATCCTCCGGACGCCCAGTATCGCGAGACTGGCCTCTCGATCAACGGCATCCCGGTGGGGCCCAACCGAACCTTCCTGTTCGGGACCGACGAGCTCGGCCGAGACGTCCTGGTCCGGGTGGCCTATGGCGCCCGCATCTCGCTGCTGGTGGGCGTGGTGGCGAGCGCGCTGGCGGTGCTGACCGGGGTCGTGGTGGGGATGTGCGCCGGATACTTCGGGACGACCGTGGACACGCTCCTCGCCCGGTCCATGGACGTCATCCTCTCCTTTCCACTCCTGCTCTTCGCCATCGCCCTGGTGACGGTGGTGGGCCCGAGCCTCCCTCTATCGGTGGCCATCATTGCGTTCTTCAGCTGGGCCCCGGTCGGCCGCGTGGTCCGGGGTCAGGTCCTGTCGCTTCGAGAGAAGGAGTTCATCGAGGCGGCTCGCGCGGTCGGTGCCAGCGACCTGCGCATCCTGATCGTCGACATCCTCCCCAACCTCGCCGCCCAGATCATCGTCTACGCCACCCTCCTGGTCCCGCTGTCGATCGTGTTCGAGGCCACGCTCTCCTTCCTGGGTCTGGGCGTGGTCCCCCCAACCCCCGAGTGGGGGAGCATGCTGGCGGAAGCGGTCTCCTACTACCAGGTCGCCTGGTGGTACGTGGCCTTCCCTGGTGCCGCTTTGCTCTTCACCACGCTCGCCTTCAACATCCTGGGCGACAGCGTCCGTGATGCTGTCGACCCCCGTGGGGAGCGGATGTTCGTGAGAGGCTGAACGTGCTGCGCTTTCTCCTCCGTCGGGTCCTGTTCGGGATCGTGGTCCTCTGGCTCGTGACCGTGGTCGTGTTCGTGATCTTCTTCCTGGCCCCCCACGACCCGGCCCGGCTGATCGCGGGGCGGATGGCGACGCCATCCACGGTGGCGGCCATCCGGCGCAACCTGGGCCTGGACCGGCCGGTCTACGTGCAGTACGGAAGCTTCGTCTGGGGTCTCCTGCACGGCAACCTGGGCTACTCGTACTACCGTGACCAACCGGTGACGCAGCTTCTCCTCAGCCGGTTGCCCGTCACCGCCTCCCTGGCCATCGGCGCCGCCCTGCTCTGGTTGCTGATCGGCGTCGGTGTCGGCGTCCTCGCCGCTGTCCGGCCCCGGTCCCTGGAGGACCGGGCGGCCACCGCCTTCGCCTTGCTCTTCTACTCGATGCCACCGTTCCTGCTCGGCCTGGTGCTGCTCTACCTGCTCTTCTTCCGGCTGCACCTGGCCGGCGTGACCTTCTTCGCCGGCGGCGGCTACGTGCCCCTGAGCCAGGACCCCCTCGGCTGGGCCCAGCACCTGCTCCTCCCCTGGATCACGCTGGCACTGGTGACCTCGGTGACGTACATCCGCCTGACCCGGGGAGCCATGCTGGACGTGCTCGGCGAGGACTACATCCGCACCGCCCGAAGCAAGGGCATCAGCGAGCTGCGTGTGATCATCGTCCACGCCCTGCGCAGCGCCCTCACCCCCGTGGTCACCCAGTTCGGCGTGGACCTGGCCACGTTGCTGGGGGGCGCGATCGTGACCGAGCAGGTGTTCGGCCTTCCCGGCCTCGGCCAGCTCTCGGTGCAGTCGGTGACCAACCAGGACCTGCCAGTGATCATCGGCACGGTGATCCTCTTCGCCTTCTTCATTGTGGTCGCGAACATCCTGGTGGACATCCTCTACGCCCTCATCGACCCCCGCGTGCGGCTGTCCTGAGGCCAGCTCGGACGCCAACGCACGCCTCACGAGTCCCCATCCCGACCTCGGAGCATCGAGCCGCAACCTCGCTCATGCGTACGAGCGAGGGGACGGTGGGGGCCGGGCCGAGCCTGCCTCCGGCGAACGGTCGTCTGCGATCGGGACCCGGATGTCGCGCGCATCCCAGCGCGCTCCCCCGGAGGCCGCCGGGGGCGTGGACCTCGGCCCCGCGCCCTCCCATCCCCGGGTTCGCCCCGCAGCGGCCGCGTTAGCGTTGGGATGGCGACCTTGAGGCAACCGACTCCGGTTCACGGTGCCCGGGGTTCACCTCGCCCGCCGTCGCCACCCCGCGCCCGAGTCCTCTCGTCACCAGCCCTTCGGGCCGCGCGGCCGGCGTCGAGGGCAGCGTCCCCCTTCACCTGGGCCTGCTGGCCCGCAAGGCACCTTCCCGGTCAGCCCAGGATCGATCCGGGTGGGCCACATGAGACTGGTCTTTTGCCGCTCACCCCAATACCATGACTTGACGATGATCGGGACGGGGGATTCGGCATCGTCGCGTGCCGAGCAGCGGGTACGGGCGCTGGAGCGCGCCGAGAGGACAGGCGTGCGCTTGGTGCGGTTCCTTTATTGCGACAACGACGGGGTGATCCGGGGCAAGGCCTGTGCCGCCTCCAACCTGGCGGAACGTCTCGAGACGGGCATCGGGCTGACCGTCGCCATGCAGGCCTTCACCATGCTAGACCGGCTGGCGCCGGTGGAGGGAATGGGCCCAGTGGGAGAGATCCGTCTCCTCCCCGACCCCTCCACCTTCGTGATCGCTCCCTACGCCCCCCACACCGGGGTGGTGCTCGTGGACATGATGACCTGCGACCGCGAGCCCTACGCCGCCGACGGCCGGTACTTCCTGCGCCGGATGGTCGACCGAGCCGCCACCTTCGACCTGGAGCTGGTGGCGGCCTTCGAGCCGGAGTGGACGCTGGCGGCTCGCGCCCCGGCCGGAGGGTGGGAGCCGGTCGATCGCAGCCTCTGCTTCTCGAGCCAAGGCATGCAGAACGTGGCCGAGGTCATCGACGAGATCGTCGCCGCCCTGGAGGCGCAAGGCCTGCCCGTCGAGCAGTACTACCCTGAACTCGGCTGGGGCCAGCAGGAGCTTTCCATCCGGCATGCCCCGGCGCTACGCGCCGCCGACAACCATCTCCTCTATCGAGAAACGGTGCGGTCGGTGGCAGCACGTCATGGTCTGGCTGCCTCCTTCGCTCCCAAGCCTTGGCCCGATCAGCCAGGCAACGGTTGCCACCTCCACTTCTCCGCCTGGGACCGCTCGGGACAGCAGAACCGCTTCGCCAGCGAGGATGGCGGTCTCTCCGAGCTGGGCCGGCACTTCACCGCCGGCGTGCTGCACCACCTCCCCGGCCTGCTCGCCCTCACCTGCGCCTCGGTCAACTCCTACCGGCGTCTCGCGCCCCAGACCTGGGCCTCCGCCTACCGCGTCTGGGGACCGGACAACCGGGAGGCGGCCCTGCGCGTCCCTTCCCCCTTCTGGGGGCGAGAGGCGGATTCGATGAACGTCGAGCTCAAGGCTTGCGACTCCAGCGCCAACCCCTACCTGGCGCTCGGAGGCCTGATCGCCGCTGGCCTGGATGGCGTGGAGCGAGAGCTGCCGCTCCCCCCGCCGGTGACGGTCGACCCACACCTGCTTGAGGAGCAGGAGCGGGCTCGCCTGGGGGCCACCCGGCATCCCGTCGGCCTGCACGAGGCGCTCGATCGCCTCGAGAACGACCGCGTGCTCATGGATGCGTTGGGCGATCGGCTAGCGACGTCGTACCTGGCCGTCAAACGCTCCGACATCGAGGGCTTCGCGGGCGAAGACGAGGTCTTCGAGTACGAGACGCATCGCTTCAGGTACTGACCGCCCGGCGATCGCCCTCCTCGAGTCCTGGGCGGACGAGCTGGCCATCGATCACCATTGCCATCCCCTGCAGCGATGGCCAGCGCGGCTTGAGGCCACAGAGTTCCGGGCTTGCTTCAGCGAGGCCAGGGATCGGCGACAGCACAGCGAGCACACCCAGCACACGCTCGTCTACCGGGTGGCGATTCAGCGGGTGGCCGCGGTCTTCGGCTGCCGCCCGACCGAGTCGGCGATCCTCACCCTGCGTCGCATGTCCGAGCCCTCCCGCTACGCGCAAGAGCTCCTGCAGCGGAGCCGGACCGGCCAGATGCTGTTGGATTACGGCTTCACCGAGCCCGACTCAATGACCGTCCAGGAGCACCGCTCAGCGGTTCCCATCCCGCAACGGGAGATCGTGCGGCTGGAGACGGTGGCCGAGGGCCTGGTCGAGCACCATCGCCGTCCTGAGGATTGGCTGGACGGGGTGCGGGCGGCGCTCGGCGAGGCCGTCAGCCGGGGTGCGGTGGGGGTCAAGACCATCGCCGCCTATCGCTCGAGCCTCCGGCTCCGCTGGCCCTCACCGCGCGAGATCCGTGAGGCATACACCCGCCTCCGCCAGGCTCCTCGAGGCCAGAACGGGCAGCCGCGCCTGCAGGGTGAGGCGCTCTGCCATCCCCTGGTGTTCACCGCGGCTGAGGAGTGCATCCGTCTCGGGGTGCCGCTCCAGGTGCACTGCGGGATCGGCGACCTGGACGAGGACCTGGCCGAGTCCTCCCCCCTCGGCCTACGGCCGCTCCTGGTCGAGGAGCGCTACGCCGGGCTGCGCACGGTCCTGCTGCACTGCTATCCCTACCACCGCGAGGCGGCGTACCTCTGCTCGGTCCATCCGGACGTGTACATGGACCTCTCGCTGGCGACCCACCTGGCGCTCACCGATGGCGCCCGGGCCATGCAGGAGGCGCTCGGCCTCTGCCCCTGGAGCAAGCTCCTGTACGCCACCGATGCCTCCCGACTGCCGGAGGTCTATTTGGTCGCGGCTCAGCTCCAGCGCGAGGCCCTGGCCACGGCCTTGGGGGAGGTAGTGGCCCGAGGCATCCTGGACCTCCCCGAGGCCACCGAGGCCGGCCGGCGGGTCCTGTCGGCGAACGCCCGTCAGCTCTACCGCCTGTAGCCAGCCACCGCCGGCGGTGCTAGAGTTGAGGTGGTCCTTGACAAGTCCAAACGTCGGGGTGCCCGCGAGGGCTCAATAGGGAATCCGGTCCAAAGCCGGAGCGGTCCCGCCACTGTAGCCAGCGTCCCGGCTGTGTCGCGGAGGCGACGCCACTGGGCCACTTCGGGCCTGGGAAGGTGAAGCCGGGGGCCCCACGCTGGGAGCCAGGAGACCTGCCCCGACGGCCAGGGAGTCGGACGGCGAGGATACGTCCCAGCCCGCGCTGGTGACCGGCTCGTCGTTCGCCTCCTGTACCCGAGGAGGTAGCGATTGGACGACGACGAGAGGCGGCGCCGGCGGGAAGCCAAGGCCCGCCGTCGTGGGCTGGTGCTGGTCTTCACCGGCGACGGCAAGGGCAAGAGCACCGCCGCCTTCGGACTGGCGCTACGGGCGGCGGGCAATCGCATGCCGGTCAAGGTCATCCAGTTCATCAAGGGGGCCTGGAAGACCGGCGAGCGCACGGCGATCGAGTCCCACCTGCCCGACATTGAGGTGGAGGTGGGCGGCCGCGGCTTCACCATCGAGCGGCTGCGCGATCCGCGCGTCCCCATGGACGAGCACCGCGCGGCTGCCCGCACCGCCCTGGCCGCGGCCCGTCAAGCCATCTCCTCGGGTCGCTACCAGATGGTCGTGCTCGATGAGGTCTTGGGCTCGGTCACGGCCGGCCTGATCACCGAGGCCGAGTTGCTGGAGCTGGTCGCCGCACGTCCGATCCAGCTCCATCTGGTGCTCACCGGACGGGGGGCCACCCCAGCCGTGATCGAGGCGGCCGACCTGGTCACCGAGATGCGCGAGGTGAAGCACCACTTCCGCGCCGGCATCCCCGCCCAGCGAGGGATCGAGTTTTGAGCCGTTTGCTGGTTCTCTCCACCTCCGACACCGACCTCCTGGCTCTCCGAACCGCCTTCACGGGCCTTCCCGAGGGGTATGGCGAGATCGACGCCCGCAACCCAGCCCGGGTCGACGCCGAGACGCTGGACAGCCTGACGGCCGAGGTCGCCGAGGGACGCTGTTGGGCAGTCTGCCTGCGGCTGCTGGGCGGCCGTAGGGCCTTCGCGGAGGGGTTCGATCGGCTACAGCGAGCTTGCGTGCGGAGTCGCACCCCCTTCTTCGCCTGGCCAGGGGAGCAGGGCCAGGATCTGGAGCTCGAGGCCGCCTCGACCGGCGATCCCGAGCTGCTGGCCCTGGGCGGGCGTTACCTCCACCAAGGTGGGATCGAGAACCTCCAGAACCTTCTCCGTTGCCTCAGCGATCGGCTGCGCGGCACCGACTACGGCGCGGCGCCGCCGCGTCAGGTCCCTCAGTACGGCATCTACCGACAAGGCCGAACCACACCGCTCTCTCTGGCCGAGTGGTTGACCCTGCGACGACCGGGTCGACCCGTGGTGGCGATCGCCTTCTACCGCGCCCATTGGATGAGCGGCAACCTGGATTTCGTCGACGCCCTCTGCGCGGCGATCGAGGAGGAGGAGGGCGAACCCCTCCCCTTCTTCTGTTACAGCCTTCGCGACCCCGGCCCGGAGGAGCTACCGGCGGCCGTCGCCGCCTGTCTGCTCGACGGTGAACGGAGCATCTGCGACTGCCTGATCGTCACCTTGAGCTTCTCCTCTGCCCGGGTGGAGGTAGAAGGCGGGACGGTGGCCGACGACTGGACGGCGCGCTGGATGGAGCGGCTAGACGTGCCGGTGGTGCAGGGAATCGTCTGCACCTCCCCTCGGAGCGCCTGGGAGGCGGCCGCGGCCGGCCTCGGGCCGCTGGACGTGGCCATGCAGGTGGCGCTGCCCGAGTTCGACGGGCGCGTGATCGGGCCGCCCTTCTGCTTCAAGGAGGAGGTCGACGGGACCCCCCGTTACGTGCCCGACCCGGAACGCTGTAGGGCGCTGGCCCGGCTAGCGGTGGCCCAGGCCCGCCTGCGGCACCTGCCCAACTCGCAAAAACGCGTGGCCATCGTACTCAGCAGCTACCCCACCCGATATGCCCGGGTGGGCAACGCGGTTGGCTTGGACACCCCGGCCTCGGCGCTGGCCCTGCTCCGGCGGCTCTCGGCCGAAGGCTACCAGGTGGGTGAGCTGCCGAGGAGCGGGGACCAGCTGGTCCATGCCCTGATCGAGGCCGGAGCTTACGACCGTGAGTACCTGCGTCCGGAGCAGATGGCGGCTGCCCCCGCTTCCCTGTCGGCCGAGGCCTACGCCACCCGCTATCGGCGGCTTCCCTCCACGCCACGCGACGAGATCGCCGCCAGCTGGGGGCCACCTCCCGGTCAGCTCTACGTGCACCAGGACCGGCTGTACTTCGCTGGCCTGCGCTTCGGGAACGTGCTGCTCGCGGTCCAGCCCCCGCGAGGGTTCGGCGAGAACCCGATCGCCGTCTACCACGATCCGGCGCTCCCGCCGACCCATCATTACCTCGCCTTCTACCGCTGGCTGGAGGAGGGGTTCGGAGCCGACGTCATCGTCCACCTAGGCAAGCACGGGACCCTGGAGTGGCTCCCGGGGAAGGCGGTCGGGCTGTCGGGCTCGTGCTTCCCCGATCTGACCTTGGGGGCGATCCCGGTGGTCTACCCCTTCGTGGTCAACGACCCAGGCGAGGGCGTGCAGGCCAAACGTCGGAGCCATGCCGTGATCGTCGACCACTTGATCCCGCCCATGACCCGGGCCGACTCCTACGGCATCGCCGCCGAGCTCGAGGGCTTGATGGACGAGTACTACCAGGTCCAGACCATGGACCCCTCCAAGCTCCCCCGGATCCAAGACCGGATCTGGGAGCTCGTCACCCAGGCCGAGCTGCACCACGACCTCGGGGAAAGGGAACGGCCCCAAGACTTCGATCGCTTCGTGCTGCACGTGGACGGCTACCTCTGCGAACTCAAGGACGCCCAGATCCGGGGTGGGCTCCACGTGCTCGGGGAGCCACCCCGTGGGGAGCGACTGATCGACCTGCTGGTAGAACTCACCCGACGGGGGAACGAAGGGATTCCAGGGCTCCGCCCGTGCCTGGCGGCGGCCGTGGGGCTCGCCGAACGACCCCAGGCCGGCCGCCCACTGACCGCCGACGTCCGCTCGCGGCTGGAGGACCTGCTGCGGCGCTGCCGCCTCCCGACGCCCGAGCTCAGGGATGAGGCGGCGGGCCTGGACGCCCTGCACGCCGTTGCGCGGGAGCTGGTCCGGCAGGCGGTGACGGAAGGTGCGGAGGCAGCGGCGGAGATGGCCGGCCCCCTGGCGACGCCCGATCTCCGCCGCTGCCTCCGCTACGTGGCCAGCCAGCTCGCGCCCCGCTTGGAGCGCACCCGGGAAGAGATGGACCATACCATCGCCGCCATGGCTGGCCGCTTCGTCCCTGCCGGGCCGAGCGGGGCCCCAACCCGAGGCATGGCCCACGTGCTGCCCACCGGCCGCAACTTCTTCTCCGTCGATCCCAAGAGCCTCCCCTCCCCGACCGCCTACGAGGTCGGGAGGGAGCTTGCCCAAGCCCTGCTCGAACGCTACCTCGAAGAGGAGGGCACGTACCCGGAGACGGTCGGCATCGTGGTCTGGGGCACCGCGGCCATGCGCACCCACGGCGACGACGTGGGTGAGATCCTCCACCTGCTCGGTGTGCGCCCTCGATGGGACGCGGAGAACCGCCGCGTCCGCGGCCTGGAGGTGGTGCCGCTCGAGGAGCTGGGACGGCCCCGCATCGACGTCGTGGTTCGGATCTCGGGGTTCTTCCGAGACGCCTTCGCCAACCTCGTGCACCTGATCGACCAGGCGGTCGAGATGGTGGCCAGGCTCGACGAGCCCGATGACCGCAACTTCGTGGCCAAACATGTTCGCGAGGAGCTGAGGCGCAAGCGACAGACGGGCATGGACCCCAAGGCGGCCGAGCGCACCTCGCTATACCGCATCTTCGGCAGCCAACCCGGCTCGTACGGGGCTGGCGTGCTGCCCCTCATCGATGCCGGTAATTGGCGGAACGTCGATGACCTGGCTCGTGCCTACGAGGCCTGGGGGGCCTACGCCTACGGTCGCGAGGTGTACGGGGTGAATGCCGTGCCCGAGTTCCGCCGTCGCTTCGCCGCCATCGCGGTGGCGATCAAGAACCAGGACAACCGGGAGCACGACATCCTCGACTCGGACGACTACCTCCAGTACCACGGCGGGATGGTCGCCACGGTTCGCTCCCTGACCGGGAGGGCGCCACGCCGCTACCACGGAGACTCCTCCGACCCCTCACAGGTGCGGGTCCGTGACCTCCGAGAGGAGACTCGGCGCGTGGTCCGGACCCGGGCACTGAACCCCAAGTGGATCGCGGCCATGACGGAGCACGGCTACAAGGGCGGGTTCGAGATGGCGGCCACCGTCGACTACCTGTTCGGCTACGACGCCACCGCCGAGGTGGCCGAGGACTGGATGTACGAGGGGGTCGCACGTGCCTATGCCCTCGCGCCTGAGGTCCAGGCCTTCCTGCGCGAGAAGAACCCCTGGGCGCTCCTGGGCATCCTTCGTCGCCTCTTCGAGGCGGTCGAGCGGGGCATGTGGGAGGACCCTCCGGCGGACCTGATGGCGGAGCTGAGACGCCTCTACTGGGAGCTGGACGCCTACCTCGAGGAGTGGCGCGACCTCCGCGCAGGGACGAGCGGCGGATGAGCCGGCCCGTCCCACGAGGCCGGGTCTACGTCGTCGGGGCCGGTCCTGGCGACCCCGAGCTGCTGACCCTGCGGGCGGCCACCGTCCTGGCCGCGGCCGGCGTCGTCTTCCACGATCGCCTGGTGAGCCCTCAGGTGCTGGAGCTGGCTCCCGCCGGAGCGGAGCTGGTCGACGTCGGCCATCGCGCCGGCGAGACCGGGCCCGACCCCGACCTGGTGGCGACAGAGATGGCGAGCCGAGCCCGCCAGGGCATGGTCGTGGTTCGCCTCAAGGGCGGGGACCCCTTCGTCTTCGGCCGCGGCTTCGAGGAGCTCCAGCGCCTGCATGCCTTGGGGGTGTCCTGCGAGGTGGTCCCGGGCCTCAGCTCGGCCCTGGCTGCGCCGGCTGCGGTCGGCATCCCGGTCACCCATCGTGGCATGGCGGCCTCGATCGCGATCGTGGCCGGCCACCGCCGTCGCCCAGGGTCGGAGGAGCAGGACTGGTCGAGGTTACGAGCCGACACGACGGTCGTGCTGATGGGCTCAAGCTGCCTGGATGAGCTCAGCCGCGGGATGGTGGAGGCCGGCTGGGAGGCGAAGACGCCAGCCGCGGTCGTGGCCGCCGCCACCACCCCCGGCCAGCGTCAGGTCCGGGCCCCCCTGGGGAGGATCGCCCAGGTGGCCGGGGCGGCCGCGGTGGGAACCCCTGCCATCCTGGTGGTCGGGGAGGTGACCGCCCTCCCGGCCCTGAGTCCGGACGGGGAGGCGCGAAGATGAGGGTCACCCATACCGCCAGGGGACCTCGAGCCGAGGTCTTGCTGATCGCTCACGGCAGCCCCGATCCCGGCAGCCGTGAGGAGCTCCGTGCCCTCCGCTCCCTGGTCGCGGCACGTCTGGCCGAGGGTGAGAGGCGCCTCCCGAGCACCCGGGGCAGGGAGATCGAGGTGGCCCTCGGTGTCCTGGAGTTCCCAGGGCCCGACCTCCCCCCGGTCGGGGCGGCACTCGCCGCCCTGGCCTCGCGCGGCCCCGTGGTCGCCCAGCCCCTGCTCCTCTTCGACGGCCTCCACGCTCACCACGACCTTCCTCGTCTGACCGCCGACGCCTGCCGGCTCGGCCTTCAGGTGCAGGTGGGCGGGCCGTTCGGCTGGGAGCCCGCCCTGCTCGACCTGGCCGTGGAGCGAGTGGCAGCCGCCGCCCCAGGCCCGGATGACCTGCTGCTCTTCGTCGGCCGGGGCAGCTCCGACCCTCAAGCCCGAGAGGAGACCGAGGAGGTGGCGGCCCTCGTGGCCAGCCGGCTGGGCTTGGAGCACCTGGTCTGCTACACCGGCATCAGCCCGCCCTTGCTCGCCGACGGCGCGCGGCTGGCCCTGGCCCGCCGCCCCCGGCGGCTCCTGGCCCTGCCCTATCTCTTGCACCGCGGGGTCCTCACGCGGCGGGTGAGCGAGGTCCTCGGCCCGGCAGCGGAGCGAGGCCGCACGCCGCTGGCCGTGCTCCCCCACCTCGGCAACGCCCCTCAGGTGGTCGAGACCGTGGCCAGCCGGGTGGAGGCGCTGATGGCCGGCGGTCCAGGAGGGGGAGGCGGGTGAGCGTGCCCACCCTGGTCATCGGCGCCGCCCACAGCGGAGCCGGCAAGACCACCGTCACCCTGGCCCTGATCGCCGCCCTGCGTCGCCGTGGCCTCAAGGTCCAGCCGTTCAAGGTGGGCCCTGACTATCTCGATCCCTCGCTGCTGAGCTGGGCCGCGGGCCGGCCCTGCCGCAACCTGGACGGCTGGCTCCTTCCCCCCCGGCACCTGCTCCAGCTCTTCCACCGCGCCTGTTGCGGCGCCGACCTGGCCCTGGTCGAGGGGGTGATGGGGTTGTTCGATGGCAAGACGGGGACGCCATTTGAGGAGGACGGTTCCAGCACCGCCGCCGTGGCCAAGCTGCTGGGCGCCCCGGTGCTGCTGGTCCTCGACGCCCAGAGGGCCTCGAGGACGGTGGGGGCAGTCGGCCTGGGGATGGCCCAGGCCGACCCCGCCCTGCGCGTGGCCGGCGTCGTGCTCAACCGGGTGGCCAGCGAGGGCCACCGCATCGCCTGCCTTGAGGGCCTGGGCCAGGCTGGCCTCCCCTGCCTGGGGCACCTCGGCCGAGCGACCGAGCTGGGCCTGCCCGAGCGCTACCTGGGCCTGGTCTCAGCCGCGGAGACGGCACCGGGGCCGAGCCTGCGTCACGCGCTGGCCAAGGCCGGGACCGGCCTCGACCTGGGATCGATCACGGCCGCGGCCCGGCCCGCCGCCCTGCCACCGCCGGGGCCGAGCCTCTTCCCAGAGCATCCACTGCCGACTCGGGCCCGGATCGCGGTGGCCATGGATCGGGCCTTCCACTTCTACTATCGCGACTCGCTCGACCTGCTGGAGGCCTGGGGGGCCGAGCTGGTGCCCTTCTCGCCGCTGGAGAGCCCCGACCTCCCGCCGGCGACGGGCGGGGTGCTCCTCGGGGGAGGATACCCCGAGCTGTTCGCCGCCGAGCTGGCGGCGAACCGCCCCCTCCGCCGTGCCCTGCGCAGGGCCGCTCGACGGGGGACCCTGGTCTACGCCGAATGCGGTGGCGCCATGTACGCCTCGGCCGGGATCGAGGACGCCGAGGGCCGGCGGCACCGCATGTTGGGGCTTTGGCCGGTCTGGGTCACGATGCGACGGCCCGGCCTGACCGTCGGCTACCGGCGGATCCGCGGCCATCGGCCGAGCTTCCTGGCCAACCTCGAGCTGCCCGGCCACGAGTTCCACCGCTCCCGACTCCGCGGTCGGACGACCAACCCGGCCTGGGCGGTGCTCGACCAGGACGGGCGACCGGAGGGGCACGCCGTCGGCCGCGTGGTGGCCTCCTACATCCATCTCCACCTCGGCGCCCGTCTGGGGTTGGCCGAGACCTTCGTGGACGCATGCGCGCCTCGCTGACCCCCTGGCCTGTCCCCGGAGGCTTCCTCGAGCGCCTGGGTCGGCCCCCCGAGGAGATCGAGGCCCGAAGCCGCGAGATGGCGCATGCCCTGGTCGGGCAGCGCTGGCAGGGAGCGGAGGCAGATCTCGTCGCCGGCATCATCTACGCGGCCGGCGACCCTTCGCTGGTGGACCTCATCCGACTGGCCGGCGACCCAGCCAACCAGGCCCGCCGGGCCCTGGCCCGAGGTGCGCCCCTCCTGGTCGACGTGGACATGGTGGCGGCGGGCATCCGCCGTCGGGCCGGTCACCGCCTGGCCGTGGCCGTCGCCACCCCCGGCGCCGACGTGCTGGCTCGCCAGTGCGGGACCACGCGGGCCGCAGCCGGCATGCGGCTCCGCTGGGAGGAGTTCGGCGCCGGGGGGGTGGTGGCGATCGGCAACGCGCCAACCGCCCTGCTCGCCCTGCTCGACCTGGCCCCCATCTCGCCTCCCGTGTGCGTCATCGCCACCTGCCCCGGCTTCCAGCTCGCCGCCGCGGCCAAGGCGGCGCTGATCAGCTCCGGCTTGAGTCACCTGACCGTGATCGGGAACCGGGGCGGCTCCGCGCTCGCCGCCGCGGCCATCAACGTCCTTCTGGAGGGGTGAGGTGGACCGGACCGGTGAGGCAGGGACGGTCGGGCGGCAACGACGTCGTGGGCTGCGCACCGGCTTCACCACCGGCGCCTGCGCGGCTGCCGCCACCGCCGCCGCCTGTCGGATCCTGCGCGGCGAGCGGGTGCACGCCGTCACCATCACCCTCCCGGCCGGCTTCAGGGCGAGCTTCGCAGTGGAGGGGGGCTGGACCGACGGCCGTCGTGCGGGGGCCTGGGTGGTCAAGGACGCCGGCGACGACCCCGACGTCACCCACGGCGCCCGCATCGGGGCCGAGGTCGAGCCGGCCCAGGCGGGAACGAGGACCGGCCAGAGCTGGACCGTGACCGGGCCCGGTCTCGTCGCCCGCCGTCTCGCCGGTGGGGCCGTGGTCGAGCTGCGGGCGGGGACGGGTGTGGGCGTGGTGACCCGTCCCGGCCTGGGCATCCCGGTTGGGGGGCCGGCGATCAACCCGGTGCCCCGGCGCATGATCGCCCGAGCGGTCCGGGAGGCCCTGGGTGAGCCTCCGCCATCGGTCCGGGTCACGATCTCGGTCCACGACGGCGAGCGCCTAGCCCGCCGCACCTTGAACGGGCGGCTGGGGATCATCGGAGGGCTCTCCATCCTGGGCACGACCGGGGTGGTCCGACCGTACTCGACCGCTGCCTGGAGAGCCAGCGTCCTCCAAGGCATGGACGTGGCCGCGGCCGCCGGCTGCGCTGAGGTCGTCGCCTGCACCGGTGGGCGGAGTGAGGCCTACGCCCGCGCGTTCCGCCCTGATCTGCCCGAGGTAGCGTTCATCGAGATGGGGGAGTTCACCGGTCACATCCTGCGTCGGGCACGTGAGCTCGAGCTGGAGGCCGTGACCCTGGCCGGCATGATCGGCAAGCTGTCCAAGATCGCCTGTGGGCACCTCATGACCCATGCGGCCGGCAACCAGGTCGACCTCGGCTATCTGGCCGGGGTGTGCCTACGGGCAGGCGGACCGCGGGAGCTGGCGGAGGCGATCAGCCAAGCCAACACGGCCCGGCACGCCCAGGAGCTGGCCCAGGCCGCCGACCTCCGGCGCTTCTTCGACCTGGTCGCGGACGACGCCCGGCGCGCCTGCCGGGAACGGATCGGCGCCCGGCCCCGGGTAGAGGTGCTGCTCTTCGACTTCGACGGAGCGCTGCTGGGGAGGGCAGCCGATGTCACCTGACGCCCCTTGGCAAGGACGGCTAGCGGTGGTCGGGATCGGCCTCGAGGGCCTGGGGAGCATGAGCCCACGCGGCCGTCGCCTGCTCCAGGCCGCCCAGGCCGTGGTCGGTCATCCGCGCCATCTGGCTCTTCTCCCTGAGATCGGCGGGCAGCGAATCCCGTGGGACGGCTCCACCGCTGGGCTGGAGACGCTCCTGGCAGGCCGGGACGTGTCCTCCACCGTCCTGCTCGCCTCCGGCGATCCGAACCTCTTCGGGATCGGGGCGAGCCTCATCCGTCGCCACGGCCGGGCCGCGGTGGAGATCGAGCCGGCGGTCTCCAGCCTCCAGCTGGCCCTGGCCCGAGCCGGAGTCCCCGCCGCAGGCACGGCCCTGCTCAGCGCCCACGGACGGCCGCTGGCCGCCGCCGTGGGCCCGGCCCGACACGTCCGTCGGGCGGTGCTCCTCACCGACCCCGAGCACGACCCCTCGGCGCTCGTCCAGGCCCTGGTCGCCGCCGGCGTCGAGGGCGACGCCCGGGTGGTGGTGGCAGAGCGTCTGGGCGGCCCCGAGGAGCGGGTGCGCGAGGGGACGGTGGCCGAGCCACCGCCGGGGCCGCACGATCCGCTCGCGGTCGTGGTGCTGGAACGCTCGGCAGCCGTCGGGCCCGGCCTCGGCGCCCCTGAGTCAGCCTACGCGCACCAGGCAGGCCTGATCACCAAGGCCGAGGTCCGGGCCATCGTCCTCGCCGCCCTGGACATCGCCCCCGAGGATGTGGTCTGGGACCTGGGCTCGGGATCCGGTTCGGTCGCCATCGAGGCCGGCCGGCTGGCCGGGTGGGGGGCGGTCTACGCGGTCGAGCGCGACCCAGAGCGGGCCGAGGACCTCGAACGCAACCTGGCCCGGCACGGGAGCTGGAACGTGGAGCTGGTGCGGGCCGAGGCTGACGAGGCCCTATCCCAGCTTCCGTCCCCGGATGCGGTCTTCATCGGCGGCGGGGGCGCCGGCGTGGCCCGCCTGGTCGAGGGCTCGGTGGCCGCCCTCCGACGACGACGGGTCCGTGTGCCGGGGCGGCTGGTGGCAGCGTTCGCCACCCTGGAGTCGACCCTGAGCGCGGTGGACGTGTGCCGGCGACTGGACCTCGGCTGGCATCTGGCCCAGGTCCAGGTCTCTCGGGCACGAGCGATCGGGGACCGGCTGGGCTGGAAGGCCCTGAACCCGGTCCAGGTTCTGGCTGCGGAGGTGCCTCGAGAATGAGCCAGGGCTCCCCCGGACAACGGCCGGTGCTCTACGGGGTGGGCGTGGGGCCAGGGGACCCCGAGCTGCTCACCCTCAAAGCGGCCCGGTTGATCCGGGAGGCGGACGTGATCTTCTGCCCGCGGGGCGCTCAGGGCCGACCCGGGCGGGCACGTCGAGCAGCGGCCGCCCACCTCCAGGGAAGGCGGGTGGTCGAGCTCGACCTCGAGGTACGCGGTGACCGCGGCCACGCCCTCGACCGGGCCGCCGCCATCGTGCTCAAGCACTTGAAGGGCGGGATCGGCGTCTACCTGACCGAGGGCGATCCCAGCCTCTACAGCACCTTCCACCACCTGCGGTCGGCGCTGCTCCGCCTGGCGCCGCAGATGGAGGTGGTCGCCGTCCCCGGGGTCAGCGCGTTCACCGCCGTCGCCGCGGCCACAGGGATGCCGCTCGCCACCGGCACGGACACGGTCGCCATCGTGCCCGCCTCCGCCCCAGCCGCCCTGATCAAGGACGCCCTGACCATCTTCGACCGCACGGTCGTGCTCAAGCCCAGCACCCGTCCCGAGCTGGGATCGTGGCTGGACGAGCTCGGCCTGCTCGAGGGATCGAGGCTGGTGGTGGAAGCAACCGGCCCTGGCCAGGAGATCCGGGGCGGGGTGGAGGCGGCAAGCCGACCAGCCCCCTACTTCTCGGCCTGGCTCGTCCCCGGCGCACCCGGCCGACGCGATCGCGGACGGGTGCACTTCGTCGGGGCCGGCCCGGGAGCGGCCTCCCTGCTCACCCGACGGGCGCTCTCCCTCCTCCGTCATGCCGACCTGGTGGTGGCCGCGGACTCGCTGGTGACCCCGGAGGTGATCGAGTTGGCCCGACCCGGGGCCACCGTGCTGCGCAGCGCCGGGATGACCTTGGAGGAGATCGTGCCAGCGCTGGTCGAGGGGGCACGAGCCGGCCAGGTGGTGGTCCGCCTCCACAGCGGCGACCCCTCCATCTACGGCGCCATCGCCGAGCAGATGGCCGGCTTGCGGGCAGCCGGTTGCGCCTATGAGGTCGTCCCCGGGGTGGGGGCTGCCGGGGCCGTCGCCGCCGCGCTCGGGATCGAGCTGACCGAGCCCGGGGGGGCCCAGACCGTCATCCTCACCCGTCATGGCCGGCGAGTGCCGGTGCCGGCCTCGGAGCGACTGCGCGCGCTCGCCGCCACCCGAGCCACGCTGGTCATCTACCTGAGCGCGGCGAGCGCGGCCCAGGTTCAGGCAGAGCTCCTGGCCGGTGGCCTTCCCCCGGAGACGCCGGCCGCTGTCGCCTACCGTGTCTCCTGGCCGGATCAGCTGGTCGCCCACACCACCCTGGGACAGCTCTCGGCCGAGGTTCGGCGCCTGGGCCTCCGGCGGCACACGCTCATCCTGGTCGGCGAGGCCTTGCGCCCAGGGCTGAGGCGCTCTCGGCTCTACGACCCTGGCCACGCTCATCGCCACCGACCCAGGGTCCCGGCCTCCGCCCCCTCCCTTCCCACCCCGCCAGCGCTGGTGGTCCTCACCGCCCCCGGTCTCCGCCTGGCGCGGCGGCTGGCACGGGCCATGGACGGCGCCCGGTTGGTCGCGCCCGCCCACCTGGCAACCGACGTGGAGCCGCTCGGCTCTGCCTCCGAGCGTCTGCCCCAGCTGTTCGCCGCCGGCACGCCGCTGGTGATGATCATGGCCTTGGGCGCGGCGGTGCGGCTGCTCGCCCCCGCCCTGCGCGACAAACGACGCGAACCTCCGGTGGTGGTGGTCGACGACGCCGGGCGCTACGCGATCAGCCTCGTGGGAGGACGGGCCGCGGGGGCCAACCGGCTGGCGGAATGGGCAGCTGCGGTCCTGGGGGCCGAAGCGGTGGTGACAACGGCGGCCGAGCGTCTTGGGCTGCCAACGCTGGAGGACCTGGTCTCCAGGTGGGGCTGGCAGCTGGAGACGGTCAACCGGCCAGCCGTGCTGGAGGCGGCCCTGGTCAACGGCGAGCCGATCGGTCTCTTCGCCCCCGGCCTCGAGCCTCCGGCCGGGCTCGAAACGCATCGCGTCCTCGCCCTGGAGGAGCCGGGCCTGCCCCGGGCTGGCCTGGCCGTGACCGACCGTGTCCTCGACCAACTGCCTGAGGGCTGGGCGCTGCTGCGCCCACGCCGGCTGCGCCTGGGCCTCGGCTGCACCTCCGCAGCCAACGCCGTCGAGGCCACGGAGGCGGCCCTGTCCGTGCTGGCCGAGGCCGGCCTGTCGCCGGCTGGAGTGGGGAAGGTGGCCACCATCGACCGGCGCGCCCGACATCCGGCGGTCGTAGCGGTGGCGGAGCGGCTCCGGGTCGAGGTTGTCAGCTTCAGCCCGGAGGAGCTCGCTCGCATCGCGGTGCCCAGCGCCTCCGAGGCGGTCAGACGTGCGGTAGGAACGCCCAGCGTGGCCGAGGCGGCGGTCATCGCCGCTGGCGCCCGGCTGCTGGTCCCCAAGCGGATCCAGGGGCGGGTCACGGTAGCGGTGGGGGAGGCCGGGCCGTGAGCGGTCGTCTGGCCATCGTCGGCCTGGGACCGGGATCCCCCGATCTCCTAACCACGGCGGCGGCCGCCGAGCTGGCCTCGGCCGATCTCCTGATCGGCTATCGCCGCTACCTGGAGTGGGTCCCGACCCGACTCGCCCAGGGGACCAGGGAGCCCTACGAGCTGGGCCAGGAGCGGCTCAGGGCGCGCCGTGCTGTGGAGGCGGCGGTCGCGGGGCTCCATGTCGCCCTGGTCAGCGGAGGAGACCCTGGGGTGTACGGGATCGCGGCCCTGGCCCTCGAGGAGGCAGCCATCGCAGGCCACGGCCTGGAGGTGAGGGTCGTGCCCGGCGTGACCGCCGCCACCGCCGCGGCGGCCCTGGTGGGCGCGCCACTGGCCGTGGACTTCGCCTGCCTCAGCCTCTCTGACCAGCTGCTGCCGACCGAGGAGCTGGAGGCTCGCACCCAGGCCCTGGCCGCCGCTGACATCGTGCTCGTGCTCTACAACCCCGCCGGACAAAGCCGGCGCGCCCCTTGGGAAATGGCCGTTGACCACCTGCAACGACGGCGGCCGGCGACCACACCGGTGGCTGCCATCCGCAGGGCGTTTCGTCCTGGTCAGGAGGTCCACCTCAGCGAGGTCGGGCATCTCCACGAGCTGCCGGTGGATATGGAGACCGTGGTCATCGTCGGCTCCAGCCGTACCCGCCGGCTGGGCGACTGGCTGGTGACACTGCGCGACTGGGGGCGGCGATGAGAGGGACCTCACTGCGCTCGGCCCTGGCCTTTCTGACCATCATCCCCATGCCCGGCCGTGCCCAAGATCGGCTGGGACGAGCCTGGTTCCCGGCCGTCGGAGGGCTCCTGGGGCTGGCCGCTGGCACGGCCGACCTCGGGGTCGCGGCCGTGGCCCCGCGACCGGTGGCGGCAGTGGCCGCAGTCGCGACCCTGGCCATCCTCACCGGCGGGTTGCACCTGGACGGCCTGGCCGACGCGGCGGATGGGCTCCTGGGCGGCCGCAACCGAGCGCATCGTCTGGAGATCATGCGCGACCCCCGGGTGGGGAGCTTCGGGGTCATCGCGGTGGGATTGGCGCTGGCGGGCAAGATCGCTTGCCTGACCAGCCTCGCCCCGCGCCGGGCACTGGTAGCGCTGACGGCGGCAGGGGCCATCTCCCGCTGGGCGATGCTGGGGCTGGTGGTCGCCTCGCCCTCAGCCAGGCCGAGCGGCCTGGGCCGGGCCGCGACCGGACCTGGGGGCGGTCGTGACCTCCTCCAGGGCAGCGCGATCGCCGCCCTGACCCTGATCCTGGACTGGCGACGAGCGTCGGTGGCAGCAGGGGTGGCGGCCCTGACCGCGGCCGGGGTGGGGATGCTGGCGCGCCGCCGCTTAGGAGGCGCCACCGGCGACGTCTACGGAGCCGCGGCCGAACTCTGCGAGCTGGCGGCGCTGGCCACGTTCGTGGTGCGGGCATGAGCGTCGGCAACGGCTGCGATCCCCTCGCCACCCGGATGGGGGTGCGCATCCTCCGCTGGCCCGACCTGTTGGTGGTCGAGGCCCCGGTCCCGCTGGCCGTGGCCTCGACGGCGGTGCTGGGCGGGGGGATGGTCAGCGCCCGTCGCATCGTCTCGGTGCGAGTCCCCCGGGGCTACACGGGCACGGACCCCGCGGCCGACATCCGACGAGCGGCCCACGCGCGGGGATGGACCGCCGACGTCGGCCTCATGACCGCCGTCCCGCTCGACCGGACCTGCCTGGGTGGGGCCTCCGCGGAGGGGGTCACCGCCACAGCCGTGGTGAGCGCCGGCCTCCGACAGCCTTGGGCAGCAGGCTCCCGGCGGGGGCCGGTCCTCGGAGCCGGCACCATCAACGTGATCGTGCTCCTGGATGGGGGGCTGGAGCCGGCAGCCGCTCTTAACCTCCTGGTCACCGTCACCGAGGCCAAGGTCTTGACGCTCCTGGAGGCCGGACTGCGTACCCACGACGGCGAGCCAGCCTCAGGTACCGCCACCGACGCCGTGGTGGTGGCCTCGCCGCTGCGCGGGCCGGGTCGCCGCTGGCGGTACGGCGGCCCCGCCACCCCGCCCGGCTGGGCCGCGGCCGCCGCCACCCGCCAGGCCCTGCGCCAGGCACTGGAGATCGCCCGCAACGGGGGCAACGGATGAGGGTCGACGCCCAGCCTCCCACCGCCCGCCGCCACGGCTGGCCGCGACCTCAACGAGGCCTGGCCCTGCTGGCCGCGGCAGGGCTGGACGTGGCCATCGGCGACCGTTCGCTCGGAGGCTGGCACCCGGTGGCGATCGCGGGCCAGATGCTGGCCGCCGGGCATGAGCGACTCCGTCCCGCCCATCCGGTGGCGCAGCTCCTGGGCGGCGCCGGCACGCTCGCGGCCGTGGCCTTGCTGGCGGGAAAGGCGGGGGCCTGGCTCGAGGCCCTGGCCCGCGGCCGCACCCGCGTCATCGCGCTGGCCTCGGCCCTGAAGCCGACCTTCGCCGTCCGCCAGCTGATCGCGGAGGCGCTCGCCGTGGCCTCGGCCTTGGAGGCGCAGGACCTGATCGGGGCCCGGCGCCGGCTACGAGCGTTGGTCTCACGCCCCACCGCCGACCTCGCCCCTCCGCTCGTGGCATCGGCGGCCATCGAGTCCCTGGCCGAGAACCTGGCCGACTCGGCGATCGGCCCCTGGCTGGCCTTCGCGCTCGGCGGCCTACCCGCGGCCGCCATCTACCGGGTGGTCAACACCGCGGATGCCATGTATGGCTACCACGGGGAGCTGGAGTGGTTGGGCAAATCGGCGGCCCATCTCGACGACCTCCTCAACTGGCTGCCCAGCCGGGCCGCGGCCTTGGCCCTGCTCGCTGCGGCTGCCCTCGACCTCGGCCCTCGAGCCGCCCGCCAGGGCCTTCGGACCTGGCGGGACGACGCCGCCAGGACCGAGAGCCCCAATGCTGGCCGCCCCATGGCGGCGATGGCCGGCTGCCTCGGCCGCCGTCTGGAGAAACCGGGCCATTATCTTCTGGGGGAGCGATATCCCCTGCCAGACGCCTCCGACCTCCGCCGGGCCGCTCGTCTGACCGGGCTGGCCGCGGGCTTGGCCGTCGTTACCCTCGCGGTCGGGCTGGAGGGAGCAGGCCCCCGAGCCGTCATTGGGGCGAGCTCGCGAAGGAGGAAGCGATGAAGCTGCGTCTGCGCCCGCAGCCCCCAGCTCGACACGGGGGCACCGGAGCCGGGCTGATCGACCTCAGCGCTTCCCTCAACCCGCTCGGACCGAGCCCAGCCGCCCTGGCCGCAGCCCGCACCTGTGAGTTGGGGCGCTACCCGGAGGTGGACGCTCGTTCGCTGGTCACGGCCGTCGCCCATCGGCACCGGCTGCCGCCGGATTGCGTGGTCCCGACGCCAGGGGGCAGCTGGGGGCTCTGGCTGTGTGCGGTGAGCCTGCTCGAGCCTGGCGACACCTGCCTGGCGACCGGCCCCTGCTTCGGCGAGTACGAGCGACAGGCGGCGCTGTGCGGCGCCACCTATCGAGAGGTGCGAGCCTCCCCTCCCCACGCCTGGCCGGACCGGGAGCTCGAGGCGGCACTCCTCCAGCGACCGAGGATGTGCGTGATCGGCAACCCCTCCAACCCGGCCGGGACCACGGTCACCCAGGATCGTTTGCGCGACCTCTGCACCGCCCATCCCGCCACCTGCTTCGTGATCGATGAGGCCTTCGCCGCCTTCGCCCCCCAGGGCACCAGCCTGCTCGATGAGGGGCCTCCCCCGACCAACGCCATCGTGGTGCGATCGCTCACCAAGGAGCTGGGCCTGCCCGGCCTGCGCATGGGCTACCTGGTGGCGGCGCCCCCGGTGGCCTCGGCCCTGGCCGGCACTCTCCCGCCCTGGCCGCTCAGCGCACCGGCGCTGGCGGCCGCCGTCGCCGGCCTCGCCGACCATGAGCATGTGACCATGGGCGCCGCCCTCGGCCGGCGCCTTGTGGCCCAGCTCGCCGGGGCGCTCGAGGTGGCGGGAGCGGTCCCCTTCCCCTCCACCGTCAACTACCTGCTCGCCTGGGCGCCGGGGGCAGCCGAGGCGCTGCGAGACCAGGGGATCCTGGTCCGAGACTGCGCCTCCTTCGGGCTGCCCGATCACGTGCGCATCGCAGCGCCCCGGCTCACCGATCTGGAGACGGTGCTCCAAGCCATCCGCTCTCTCTCCCTTGGAGAGCACGACCGTGGCTGAACGGCCGGCGCGCACCCTGATGCTTCAGGGCACCTCGTCGTCGGTGGGGAAGAGCTACCTCGCTGCCGGCCTCTGCCGGCTCTACGCCCGCCGGGGCCTCCGAGTGGCACCGTTCAAGGCCCAGAACATGGCCCTCAACGCGGCCGTCACCCCGGATGGAGCCGAGATCGGCCGAGCCCAGGCGGCGCAAGCGGAGGCCGCGGGTGTCACCCCCGAGGCAGCGATGAACCCCATCCTCCTCAAGGCGGAGGGCGATCGCACCTGCCAGGTGGTGCTCATGGGTCGCCCTCTCGGGACCTACCACGCCACCCAAATGCCCGCCCTGCGTCAGCGGCTCTGGCCCCAGGTGCGCGACGCGCTCAACCACCTCCGGCAACGCTTCGACCTGGTCGTCATCGAGGGGGCCGGGAGCCCGGCGGAGGTCAACCTGCGCCGGGGCGAGATCGTCAACATGCGGGTGGCCAAGGAGGCCGACGCACCGGTCCTGCTGATCGGGAACGTCGACCAGGGGGGCGTGTTCGCCGCCCTCCTTGGGACCCTGAGCCTGCTCCGAGCCGCCGAGCGGCGGCGGGTCGCGGGGCTGATCGTCAACCGCTTCCGCGGCGACCCCGCCCTCTTCGCCGATGGCGTCGCCTTCCTCGAGCGGCGAGCGCGCCTCCCCGTCCTGGGCGTGGTGCCCCACCTCGAGCACGTGCGGCTGCCGGCGGAGGACTCGCTCGAACTCCCCCTCCTCCCCTACCGCTCCCGCACGACCGTGCTCGACCTGGCCATCGTGCGCCTGGAGCGGATCAGCAACTTCGACGAGCTGCAGCCGCTCCGCCTGGAGCCGGGTGTGGGGTTGCGCCTGGTCGCGCACGGAGACGAGCTCGGCCAGCCCGACCTGGTGATCTTGCCCGGGACCAAGACCACGCTCAGGGACCTGGAGCGGCTACGTGCCAACGGCCTCGTCGAGGCCATTCGGCGGGCGCGAGAGGCAGGGACCGCGGTGCTCGGGATCTGCGGCGGCTACCAGATGCTGGGTCGAAGCATCGACGACCCGGATGGCGTGGAGCTGGCCGGCAGTGCTTGCGGCCTTGGCCTCCTTCCCACCTGGACCCGCTTCGAGCCGGGCAAGGTGACGGTGCTCCGGCGTGGGCGTGTGCTGGGCGGCCCGGGCTTGCTCTCTCGTGCCGGCGGGCTCGAGGTCCAGGGCTACGAGATCCACGCAGGCCGGGTCGGGGGCGAACAGCTGCCGGTCTGGGACCTCGGTCACCATCGCGAGGGGTGTCGCTCCCCGGATGGCTGGGTGCTGGGGACCAGCCTGCACGGCGTGCTGGCCAGCCCACAGCTGCGTCGGGCCATCCTCGAGGCGCTGGCCGAGCGCCGGGGCGCCCGGCTGCCGCCTCCGGCCCCGGCACCACCCGACCCCTACGACGCCCTGGCCGATGCGTTGGAGGCGGCGTTGGACCTGGCCACCTTGGATCGCATCGTGGGCCTCGCGCCGGGGGAAGGACGGTGAGGCCGACCGCTCGCCCCCCCGGCAACCACCTCCTGATCCTGGTGCTGGGCGGAATCAGCAGCGGCAAGAGCGGCTTCGCCCTTCGCCTTGCTCACGCGCAAGGGGGACGGGTGCTGGTCATCGCCACCGGCCGGGCCTCCGACCCAGAGATGGAGGCCCGCATCGCCGCCCACCGCCGCCAGCGCCCGGCGGAATGGTCGCTGGCCGAGGAGGCGTTGCGACCGGAGCAGGCGGCTCGAGCCCACCCTGAGGTCGAGGTGGTGGTGATCGACTCCATCGACGCTTGGGTGGCCAACCGCATGGAGGCAGCTGGGGTGGAGGGACCGGGAGAGCGACTCGACGAGCTGGAGGAGGCCTGCCTGAGGGCGATTGAGGAGGTGCTCGCCCTGGTCCCCAAGGTGATCTGCGTGTCGAGCGAGGTGGGCCTGGGCACGGTCCCCCTGCATCCCCTGGGAAGGGCGTTCGCCGACCTGCTGGGACGGCTGAACCAGGACCTTGCCGCCCGATCCACGGAGCGGTACTTGGTGGTCGCCGGCGCCCCCCTCCCCCTCCCCCCGCCGGCCCGGCGGCGCCGGGTCGAATCCCAAGATCGAGACTCAGGAGGCGACCATGTGCACCGTGAAGAGCGCGACCGAGGTGATGGTTTGTGACGTGGCCAGGGACCGCGTTCGCAAGGTCGTGGGTGGCCGGCTCGGCTCCCTGGTCCGCTTCGAGACCGTGCCGGGGGAGGGGACGCGGGTGACCTGCCTCGCCCCCGACCGCTCGGACGAGTTCCAACGCTCGGTGCGGGAGGCCCTGGCCGAGGTGGACGGAGAGAGCTGACCGTCGCCTGGGCCGGCCCGGCTCGCGGGGAGGTCGCCCGGCCGGTGGCCAGGGAACCGCAAGCCCAGGCCGCTTCACCTGCTGCCCTTGAAGGGGGCAGGCAAGGGCTGACCTCGCGCCCGGGAGCGGTCAGGGGGTGCGCTCGCTCACCCCGGCCTCGGCGAAGGTGGCCATCTCCGCGAGCAGGCGCACGGAGGCCTCCACCAGCGGCAGCGCCAGCAGAGCTCCGCTCCCCTCGCCAAGACGCAACTCGAGGTCGAGCAAGGGTCGCAAGCCCAGCGCAGCTAGGGTGGCCGCGTGCCCCAGCTCCTGCGAGCGATGGCCGGCGATCAGGTAGTGACGGCAGTTGGGCTCGAGCGCGACCGCTACCAGAGCGGCGGCGCCGGAGACGAACCCATCCAAGAGAACCGGGCGCCGATGGGCAGCGGCCTCCAGGATGACCCCGACCAGGCCAGCGATCTCGAACCCGCCCAAGGCAGCGAGCGCGTCCAGAGGGTCGTCCAAGACGGTGCGGTTGACATCCACCGCCGTCCGCACCACCTGGCGCTTGCGCTCCAACCCAACATCGTCGACGCCCGTGCCCCGACCTACCACCTGCCGCGGGTCGAGGCCGGTCAGGGCACAGATGAGCGCCGCCGCTGACGTGGTGTTGGCGATGCCCATGTCCCCGGTCAGCGCCAGGTCGAGCCCCCTGGCCAACAGCTCCTGGCGGACCAGGGCCCGACCCATCTCCACCGCCCGTACCGCCTCCTCTCGGGTCATGGCCGGTCCGCGGGTGATATCCCAGGTACCGGGGCGGATGGTGGCCGAGACCAGGTCGGGATGCTGGGGCAGCTTTGCGTCCACCCCCAAGTCGGCCACCACGACCCGAGCCCCGTGCTGGCGGGCGAGCACGTTCACCGCTGCCCCGCCCCGCAGGAAATTCAGGACCATCTGGCCGGTGACCTCTTTCGGGTAGGCGCTGACGCCATGCTCGGCCACCCCATGGTCCGCAGCGAGCACGAACACAACCCGCTCCGCGAGCTTGGGGGTGAGGGTGCCGGTCATGCCGGCCAAGCGCACCGCGACCTCCTCCAGCGCGCCCAAGCTCCCGGCTGGCTTGGTGAGCTGCTCTTGCCGACGTGCAGCAACCTCCATCACCTGCTGATCGGGCGGGGTGATCGCAGGCACGGCAGGGCTGACCGGATCGCGACCCACGGCCCCCCAGCGCTCCTGGTGCACGAGCGCCCGTAGTGGACGCCGACGCTCCCACCCGATCGCCTCCAACAGGGGTCGGGCCGGGAACGCCTCCGGCCAGCCCAAGCAGAGGATGGCGAGCGGGCGCACGTGGGGAGGGATGCCGAGCGCCTGCTGGACCTCGCCTGGATGGAAGAAACTGACCCAGCCCATGCCCAGCCCCTCGGCTCGGGCGGCCAGCCACATGTTCTGGACGGCGCAGCACGCGCTGTGGATGTCACTCTCCAGGTCACTGTAGCGTCCCAGCACGTGGTTGCCGCCCCGGGTCGGGTCCACGGTGACCACCACCACCACACCGCATTCCAGGATCCCCTCCACCTTGAGACCGGCGAAGCGGTCCGCTCGGGCGGGGTCCTCGCGCATCGCGAGCGCCGCCGCTTGACGCTGACGCTCGGCGCTGTCCCGGAGCCGGCGCCGGGTTTCGAGGTCTCGAACGACGATGAAGTCCCACGGCTGCATGAAGCCGACCGAGCCCGCATGGTGACCCGCCCACAGCACGCGCCACAGCACCTCCTCAGGCACCGGGTCGGGGCGGAAGTGCCGGATGTCGCGGCGCTCGCCCATGAGGCGGTAGATGAACCGCCGCTCCTCGTCGGTGAACGAGGCCTCGGTGCTCAACACGACTGCCTCCGTGGAGAGGGCGGAGGTGGGCCCGCCCTCACCCATGGGTTGGGATGGCATCCCCTGAACCTCCTCAGGTGTTGCACCCGACCGGGCTCGATCGGCGACCGAGCCCCCCTGGCACGGGCCAGGGGCGTCCGGCGGGGGCGGACGAGCAGGGCTTGGGGTTTGGAGCCCCGGCCCGCCGGGGAAGTTCCTTTAGCAGCGAACCAACTCGGGGGGTGATCTACCCATGGCATCAGCGATGCCCCGCATCGCTGCACCGGATGTCGTGTTCGTCGCCACGTCGGGCCAGGGCTCCATGGACGGGTACGCCCAGCAGCTCGTCGAGCACCTCCAGGTCCGGACGTTGGAGACGGACGTGTACCAGAGGACGGCGGAGCTGTTCAAGGTCCCGTTGCTGAGCACCACCTCGGTGTGGGGCTTCGCCCGGGACCTCTCCTTCATCCAGCTCCTGCGGCAGCAGGACGGGCTGCTCCACCTTCCCAACCACCATCTGGGGCGTTATGGGTGCTTCCTGCCCGGACCGTACCTGATCACGGTCCACGACGTCATCCGCTACTTCGACCTGATCGGCCTGGGGCCGTTCATCCATCGCCCGAACCTTCGGGACCGGATCTGCCTGCGTCTGGACTATCGCGGGATCCGGCGAGCCACGGCCATCATCGCCGTCTCGCGGACCACCAAGCGCGACCTCGTCACCCACTTGCGCATCCCTGAGGAGCGCATCTTCGTGGTCTACGAAGGCGTCGACCATCGGCGCTTTCGGCCCGTGGGGCAACGCCTGGTGGAGGGCCGGTACGTGCTCTACGTGGGCTCCGAGCACCCCCGTAAGAACCTGGAGACGCTGCTGCGTGCGCTGGCGCGGTTGAGACGCGAGCGCGAGTTCCAGGACCTGAAGTTGGTCAAGGTGGGTGCTGCAGGGGGGCGGGAGGCCGATTTCCGCGCCCGCACCCTGAGCTTCGTGCGGGAGCTGGGCCTGGAGGACCACGTGATCTTCACCGAACGGGTCCCGGACGATGACCTCCCCGCCTACTACTCGGGAGCTGTCTGCCTGGTCCTCCCCTCGCGCTATGAGGGCTTCGGCTTTCCACCACTGGAGGCCATGGCCTGCGGCTGCCCAGCGGTGGTGGCCAAGGCCGGCTCCCTGCCCGAGATCACGGGGGGCGCCGCCCTGGAGGTTCCGGTTGAGGACGATGCTGGGTTCGCGGAGGCGATCAGAAGGCTGATGACCGACCAGGAGTTCAGGACCCGGATGCGGGAACGTGGCCTCGCCCGGGCCAGGGAGTTCTCCTGGAAACGGGCAGCCGAGGAGACGGTGAGGGTCTATGAGACGGTCCGCCGCCAGCTTGTGCCCCGTCGGTTCTCTCCCGCGCCAGCGGGCTGAGGACCCGGGTCCCATCGCGGGGCACCTCACGCGGTCGCGTGAGGTGCCCTCACTCGTCCCACGCGCCGGGGCCGCCGGCCTCGAAGGGGTCAGGTTCGCCCTCGTCCTGCCCTGGCGTCTTCTGATGGAAACGGCTGGCGATCATCTGATACGCCATCGCCTTGGGGATGCCCAGCTTCGTCAGCGACTTGATCTCATCGGCCATCACCTTGTCACGGGCGGCCTCGATCGCGGCTAGCACATCCTCCACCGTCGCGGTTCGCCTGGGTGGATTCGCGGCCATGACGGTCTGATCATACCGACGCCGCGCCGCCGGCCAACGCCGCCGTTCCCCCGCAGGTCCCCCTGGTGGACGCCAGCCACCGAGCCGAGGCCGCTGCCCAGCGAGACGATCAAGGCGACGCCCTCGATGATGGTGACCCTGCCGACGCCTGCGCTCACCTGCCATCCCGGACCTGGATGGAATTTCGGTTTAGACTCGACGTCTATGCCTGGGTACGGGCCCGACCGGATCCGCAATGTCGCTATCCTCGGCCACTCCCACGAGGGCAAGACCACGCTGGCCGAGGCCATGCTCTTCACCACCGGCGCCATCGGTCGTCTGGGGTCGACCGACGCCGGCACCGCCACCCTCGACTTCGAGCCCGAGGAGCAGAAGCGGAAGATCTCCATCAACCTGGCGATCGCCTTCCTCGAGCACAATGGCCACAAGGTCAACCTGCTCGACACGCCGGGGTTCTTCGACTTCGCCGCTCAGGTCAGCAGCGCGCTGGCGGTCGCCGAGGGGGCCCTGGTCGTGGTGAGCGCCACCGCGCAGGTGTCGGTGGGCACAGAGATCGCCTGGGAGCGGTTGAACCGCCGGGCCGGGCCGCGCCTGGTCGTGGTCAACAAGATGGACAAGGAGCACGCCGACTTCCTGGGCACGCTCGAGGCCATGCGGGCCCAGCTGGAACCGAAGCCAGTCGCGCTCCAGATCCCCATCGGGGCGGAGGCGGACTTCCAAGGGGTGGTCGACCTGATGAGGATGAAGGCGTACCTCGACAGCCCCGATGGGACCACCGAGACACCCCTGCCCGGCGAGCTGCTCGCCTTAGCCGAGGAACGCCGGGAGCAGCTGATCGAGGCCGCGGCCGAGGGCGACGACAGCCTGCTCGAGAAGTACCTTGACCAGAACACCCTGAGCGACGAGGAGGTGATCCGAGGGCTACGGGCCGGGGTCGCCGCCGGCCGGATCTGCCCGGTGCTGTGCTGCTCGGCGACCAAGTTGGTCGGGGTGCGTCCCCTGCTCCAGGCCATCTGTGATTTGCTGCCGCCGGCCCAGGGCGACGTCGCTGGCCGTCCTCGGGCCGTGGTCTTCAACACCGCTGCCGATCCTTTCGTCGGGCGTGTCACCTACTTCAAGGTCCTGAGCGGCTGCCTCAGGCCGGATCAGCATGTGCCCAACGTGACCCGAGGGACTGACGAGCGCCTCGCCCAGCTCTTCTTCCCGCGCGGAAAGGAGCAGGTCAAGGCCACCGAGGTGTGCGCCGGCGACATCGGGGCCGTGGCCAAGCTCCAAGCCACGCTCACCAACGACCTTCTGGGCGAGGCGGACGGCAACATCCCCCAGGTGGAGGTCCCCGAGCCGGTGTATACCCTGGCCATCTTCCCCCGGGCGCGAGGCGACGAGGAGAAGATCTCCACCGGCCTCGCCCGTCTAGCCGAGGAGGACCCAGCCCTCCAGGTGCGCCGGAACGAGGAGACACACGAGCTGCTGATCGCCGGCCTGGGCGACATGCACCTCGACGTCGTGCTAGACAAGCTCAAGCGAAAGTACGGCGTTGAGGCAACGACGCGGCCGCCGCGCGTCGCCTATCGGGAGACGATCTCGGGCACGGCTCGGGCCGAGGGACGTCACGTCAAGCAGACCGGCGGACACGGCCAGTACGGTATCTGCGTCATCGAGGTGGCTCCCAGCGGCCGGGGTGAGGGGTTCCAGTGGGAGGACCGGATCTTCGGCGGGGCCATCCCGCAGAACTTCCGCCCCTCGGTCCAAAAGGGCATCCAGGACGCCATGGCCCGGGGCGTGGTGGCTGGCTACCCCATGGTCGACGTCAAGGTCGCCCTGGTGGACGGCAAGTACCACACCGTGGACTCCTCCGACATGGCCTTCCAGATCGCCGGTTCGCTGGCCATCCGTAAGGCTGCTCTGGAGGCCAATCCGGTGCTCCTTGAGCCCATCCTCGAGGTGGAGGCGCGAATCCCGGAGCGACATCTTGGCGAGGTGATGTCGGATCTGAACGGCAAGCGGGGCAAGATCCTCGGCACCGAGCCCGATGACGGCTGGCAGGTGGTGCGGGCCCAGGTCCCCGAGGCCGAGATGCAGCGCTTCGCCCTCGATCTCCGCTCCATCACCCAAGGGCGGGGGTCGTTCCGGACCCGGTTCTCGCACTATGAGGAGTTGCCCGCTCACCTGGCCAAGCAGCTGATCGAGACCTACCAGAAGGAGAGCGCCGGCAAGGAGTGAACGGCCACTCCCAGGCCAGGGCGCGCCGCTCTGCCGAGGAAGGCCGGGAGCTGGGGAGCGGCCTGGGGGAGGGCCAGGGTGGAGCGGCAAGCCCACGACGCCATCGTGGTGGGCGGCGGGGTCACCGGCACGGCGGTCGCCCGCGACCTGGCGCTCCGAGGGATCGACGTGCTCCTCCTCGAGCGAGAGGACTGGGGCGCCGGCGCAAGCGGGTGCGACTCGACCTCCGAGACGCTCCCCACCCGGCTCGACGTGGACTCAGAGTTCATCCGTCTCGCCGCGGCTGAGGCGACCATCCTCCACGCCATCGCCCCTCACCTCGTCGAGCGTCGAACGATGGCTTTCCTCGCCCGGCCCGAAGACAGGGGGGCGCTGGAACGGCTTGAGGCAGCCTTGGACCTCCTCGACCGTTTCCGGCCACCGGAGCTGTTCCATCCCCGGCTGCGGCTCTCTGGCCTCGAGGCCCGGCGCCTTGAGCCGGGGATCTCCCCCGAGGTCACAGCTGCGGCGGTATCCGAGGACTGGACGCTCAACGCTCGACGGTTGGCCTGGCTCAACGTTCTCGACGCGATCCGTGCTGGAGCCCATGCCCTCAACCACAGCCCGGTCGAGGCGATCCTGACCCAGGCAGGAGCCGTCAGCGGCGTCCGCTATCGGGCCCCGGACGGCCAGCGGATCGAGGTCAGCGCCCGCGTGATCGTCAACGCTGCCGGTCCCTGGGCACGAGAGGTGGCGGCCATGGCCGGGATCGAGCTGCGGCCACGACTGGTCAAGCATCTGGAGATCGTTTATGACCGTCGCGTCTCCGTCTTCGGCCTCGCCTCCCGGGCGGCGGACGGACGCTGGGTAACCCTAGCCCCACAGGGGACCACCAGCGTGCTCGGCACCGCTCAGAGCGAGACCTACAGCCGGCCAGAGACGCTTCAAGCCACCATCGACGAGCTCGACGACCTACGCTGGGCGCTGGCCCGGACCTTCCCGGCCATCGGCGACAGCCGCGCCATCCGGGCGCAGATCGCCGCCTTCCCCTCCACCGCTGCCTGGGGCGTGCCCGCTCAACTGGTCACGTCACGGCTCGCGGTCCACGACCACGAGCGGGAAGGCGCCTCCGGCCTGGTGTCGGCGATAGGAGGCGGGCTATCGACCTTCCGAGCCAGCGCGGAGGCCATCGCTGACGTGGTGTGTGCCCGGCTGGGGATCCGGGCTCCCTCCACCACGGCACGACGTCCGCTCCCCGGTGGCGCAGGTGAGATGCCCCCAGCCGAGGAGCTGGCCCGCGAGCACGGCCTCACCGCCTTGGCCGCCGCCCGCCTGCTCCAGCGCCATGGCTGCGAGGCACCGCAGGTGCTCGAGGACACTCGTCGGGGCCGGCTGGTCTGCCGCTGTGAGGCGGTCACTGAGGCAGAGCTGGTGCACGCAGCCCGCCACGAGCAGGTTCTGACGCTGAGCGATGCCTCGCGCCGGATCGGCCTGGCCACCGGCGCCTGCGCCGGCACCAGCTGCTTGGAGCGGGCCGCGGCGGTGATGGCGCAAGAGCTGGGCTGGAGCGCCAGCCAGCGCTCCCAAGCCTGGCGCGATCACGTGGCCGCCACCTGGCGCGGTCGGGCCCCGGTGCTCGACCGCTGGGGGTGGGCCCAGGAAGAGGTCGCGTACGGGGCCCGCCGCGGCTGGCCAGGGAGTCTGCGGCCGTAGGCCTGGCTGATCTCCAGCTGGCATCCAGACGATGATGGCCAGCACGCGGGAGGCGAGCCTGGGCAAGCGCCAGCACGCGCCAGGCCCCAGGGTCGGGCCGGCGGGGGTCACGGGAGCGCTCCTCAGCTGAGCGACAGACCCGGGGGAAGGGCCCAGGAAGGGAGGAGAAGCTCAGGGCCGAGAGGCCCGGGGGCAGTGGAAGGCCAGGGGACCCCTTCAGGCCTATCCTGATGCGACGATGAGCCCGCGGCCCGGCGGAGACGACCGTCCAGGGTGGGGGCGTTTGCTCCGCCGACGCTCGGAGGCGCCCTGGGGCACCTCTGAGCAGGTCATCGCGCGGGCGAGCGCAGGTCCTCCCCTGACCCCGACCGAGCGGGCGCGTCTGCCGGCCATGTCGCGGTGCCTGAGCTGCGGCCTCTGCGCGCTGATCGCAGGTCGGGCTGGCCGCGCTCGACTCCCCGACCTGGCCAGCGCGTACCTGCGCGATCCCTCGCTGCTCGAGCGCGCGGCCGCCGACGTAGCCGGTGAGGGGCCGGGAGCGGCCGCCCTGGCCGCAGCCTCGGCCGTCTGCCCGGTGGGCGTGCCGCTGGATCAGGTCGCCGCCCTCGCTCGTCGGCTGGCCAGGCCAGAGCCCTAAGCCTCCTGGCGGCCGGGCCTCCCCTTGCCGGCCGGGACCCTGGGCGGCGTCGGCACGGGGACCGCCCCCCAGGTCGGTATCCCCTGGCGCCGAGCCGGGTATAGTGGGCCGGCGGAGGATGTGCATCAGCTGGGCATGATCGAGCTCACCGTTCGAGAACAGCAACGAGCGCGGTATTGGCATCGACGCAGCCGCGATCGCGTGACCCCACGCCGACTTCTTCGAGAATCCGACGAGCTGATGTTCTGGCTCGAGGAGTGCCTGCTCCAGCGCCTGCGGATCGTGCCCGGATGGCTGATGCCTCGCCTGGTGCAGATCCTTGCCAGCGCCGGCGACGACCTCAGCCGCCGTGCTGGCTCGGAGCGCCGGCCAGCTGAGCTGATCGAGCTCCTGTACCAGGCTCAAGGCAGGCTGATGGAGGAATCGGTGCGCTCCCGACGTCCAGCTCGCATCGTCCCCCTCTTTCGATCGGGCTCGCCGAGGCCACGATCGAGCCAGCGGCGGTCCCCTCGTCAGGAGGCACAGCGGTAGCCCTCTGCCCTGAGCCCGAGCGCCGCCCCGCCTTGACCGCCCGCCCACGGCGAGGCCCCAGTCCGTTCCGCTACGAGCAAAGAGGCCGCGACGGCCGTCATCCCGGTCTGCCCGGTGACGATGGGATCGAGCGGCCGAGCGGTCACCGCCAGGTTGGAGCGACCCTCCCTGGAGGTCGGGGGGCCAACGCAGCCGGCCAGCCCCGGCCCTGACATCGATGCCCGGCCTTCTGGTCGCCGGCTCCATCGCGCTCGACTCGCTCCGGGGCGGGGAGATCCGTGAAGAGCTGGGGGGCTCCGCCCTCTACTTCGCCCTAGCCGCCTCCCGGCTGGTGCCGGTCGCCATGGTTGCCCCTGTAGGTCGGGATGCCGAGGCCCGGGTTCGCGCTCTGCTGGCTCGCCATCCACGCATCGACACCACCAGGCTGGACGTCCTCGACGCGCCCACCTACCGCTGGTTCGCAGAGGCCCGCGAGGGACGGAACCTCGACCTCGGCAGCCAGGACTCGATCTACGACGCATGGCACCCCCGGCTCCCACGGAGCTTTCGGGGCTGGGCCTTCGTCGGGTCCATGCGCCCCGATCAGCAGCTGCGGATCGTCCGCGATCTGGTCGGCTGCAGGCTGCTCGCCGCCGACGCCATGTGCTCTTACGTCACCCAGGCTCCAGACCTGGTCCACCAGGTGCTGCGTCTGGTCGACTGGTACTTCTGCAACGACGAGGAGTTGACCGCACTGGGCGGCAGCGAGCCGGAGCGCTTCCGGGCCCGATGGGGCCTGGGGGGGTTGGTGGTCAAGCACGGGCCGGGCGGGGCGACCGCCTACACGGTCAGAGGGACGGTCCACGTGCCCAGCCGGGCCCGCCGGGTCGAGGACACGACCGGCGCCGGCGACGCGCTGGCAGCTGGGATGCTCGCTCACTGGATGCTGCACGGTGGAGCGCCCGACCGCTTACGGGAGGCGCTCGAGGTCGGCTCAGAGCTCGCCGCTCTCACCATCTCAGCCATCGGCCTACGAGCCCTCGACGGACCCGAGGCCGGCGGGGAGCGGGATCCAGGCCCGAGGTCCGGCGACGGCAGCTGAGGCTCTCGCTCGGCCGTCACCCGTGGCGATGAGATGGAGGGAGAGGCTGGCCGAGCCAGCCGGCTACCCTTCATCGCCAGTGATCGCGCTGCAGCACGCCCTGCTCCAATGGGCACGGAACGCTCATCGTGACCTGCCCTGGCGGCGCACCCGTGACCCTTGGGCGGTCCTCGTCTCCGAGGTCATGCTCCAGCAGACCCAGGTGGCCCGCGTCATCCCCCGGTACCGGGCCTTCTTGGCTCGCTTCCCGACCCCGGCCGCCTGCGCTGCGGCGCCCCCGGCAGAGGTCATCCGGCTCTGGGCCGGCTTGGGCTACAACCGCCGTGCCCTTGCTCTCCACGGTGCCGCTCGTGCCATCGTCGATCGTGGCGGGCACTTCCCTGACACTCTGGACGATCTGACCGCGCTCCCCGGCGTCGGTCCCTACACCGCCCGGGCGGTGCTGGCCTTCGCCTTCGAGCAGGACGTGGCCGTCCTCGACGCCAACGCGCAGCGCGCCCTCTCACGCGCTCTCGGCAAGGCCGTGACGCAGCAAGCGGCAGACGCGCTGGTGCCTCCCGGCCGGGGATGGGAGTGGAATCAAGGCGTGCTCGACCTCGGCGCCACGGTCTGTCGCCCCCGTCCCCGCTGCGACGCCTGCCCATTGGCCCAAGCCGGAGGGTGCGCATGGCGGGCCTCCGGCCTGAACTCACCCGACCCCTGGCCGCGCCCTCGCCCCCAAGCCCGCTTCGAAGGCTCCGACCGCCAGGGCCGTGGCCGGTTGGTCAGCGCCCTCCGCGATCGACACCTCACCTGGGACGAGGTCCCCTCCGCGGCCGGTTGGCCCGGGGATCCTCGCCGTGCCCTGGCGGTGGCACGCTCCTTGATCAAGGAGGGATTGGTGGTGGCCGAGGGCGAGCGGTTGCGCTTGCCCTGAAGGCAACTCACACGGTTCGGGGCAGCTTCCGTTTCACGGAAGGGGGCAGGACGGCCTCCAGCACGTCGTCGACCGTCACCAGGCCCTGGATGCGGAACTCGTCGTCGACGACCGGGACGGCGAGCAGGTTGTACTTGGAGAGGACGGCCGCCACCTCCTGGGCGCTGTCCTCCGCGCTCACCGCGATCACGTCACGGACCATGAGATCCTTGATCGGCCGGTCAGGCGGCGCCATGATCAGGTCGCGGAGGGAAAGGACGCCCTTCAGGCGGTCCTGAGGGTCGGTGACGAAGATCGAGTACACGGACTCTGCCTCCGGCTCCATGCGCCGCAGCTCGTCAATGCATTGCTGAGCAGTGAGCAGCTCAGGGACGGTCACGAACTGCGTCGTCATCAACCCCCCAGCGGTGTTCTCCTGGTACCCAAGCAGATCCTTGACCTCCGCAGCCTCGTCCTTCCGCATCAGCCCCAGGAGTTGGTCGGCGCGTTCTCGAGGCAGCTCGGTCAGGATGTCGGCAACCCCATCAGGAGGCATCTGGCCGAGGATCTGGCTGGCTCGACGCGGATCCATGTGCTCGATGACCGACACCTGGTCGGCCAGCTCCATCTCCTCCAGGGTGTCCGCCGCCAGCTCGCCGCTGAGGGCAGCGAACACCGTCTGTCGCTCCCTCGCGCCCAGGCTCTCGACGATGTCGGCGATGTCGGCAGGATGCAACCTGGCGATGCGGCGGGCCGAGACCCGCAGCCGGACGGCATCGTCACCGGGCCCTCCCTGAGCCTCACTGGAGGGGGCCAGGGGACCAACCGTCTCCCATGAGACGAGCGCCATGGGCAGGTCTCGGTGGAAGAGACGGGCCACCCACTTGGCCACCCCCTCCAGTCCTAGCCTGCGCAGCAGGCCCCGAACGCCGATATCGGCACCCACCAGGAGCAGATCCCCCCCGCTCGTGACCAGCTGGAGGTCGTTCACCCTCACCACTCGCCGACCGTCGGTGTCGACCACCTGCTTGTCGAGCACGTCCCGTCCTAGCCAGATGTCCCGCTGATCGGCGGGGCGAGGACGCACCTCGTCCCGGCTCCCGCGCAGCACCACCTCCCGGCTGACCGCAGCGAAGGTGCGTACCGCAGCCCATGGGATGACCTGCTGCCGGCGACGAGAGACGACAAGCCCAGTGACGACCGGGTAGGGCTCCCGGATCTGCGCGGTGAGATCGCGCACCGTGCCCGCCCGACGCTGGTGCACGTCGATCACCTCCGCCCCCAGGATTTCGGTCAGGAACAGCAATCCGGCTCTCCGACGTGAGGCAGGCCCGCCCTAACCGTCCATGTCGACCGCTGCCTGCCAACGCGGTCGACACCCCCACGTCCCTGTCTCAGCACCGCAGGGACGATGCCTTGTGCAGCTCCCCAGCCCCCCTCAGGCAGGACCGAGGAGGCTCGGCGCGTGCCCCCACGCCTCAGATGGATATCGACTTCGGGCACCGCTTCGTAGCCTGGTATCGAGAGCCAGTCTAGCATCGGCTCGCATGTCCTCGGCGCGAACGTGGTTGAATTGGGCAAGATGGACCGATACAATACGGCCCGTTCGGCTGCGCTGATGGAAAACTTGACAACTCGAGAGAGAGGTAATTGACGTGGAAGGGTATTGCCTCAAGGACAAGAAGAAGGTCGAGATGAAGAACCCGACGCAGATCACCATGAAAAACGGGAAGCCAGCCACAAAAGGTACCTGCCCGATCTGCGGCACGACCATCTACAAAATCGGCAAGGCCGCCAGTAGCTGAGTCAGGCGGCTAGCCGGTGCCGTCGCCCCGCTGGCGTGAGCGCCGAGCCGACCATTGGCGCTCACGTCACGCTGTGGGTTGGGCCGGAGAAGACGAGGCCATAGAGACGCCCAACCGGCCGGTGGATGTCCCATCCACACAGCAGGATGGGCGGCAGGGATAGGCCTGACCGTCGCGACGAGGGACAGGACGTCCGTCCCGGCAAGGGTCTAGGGGCGAATCTCCTCACGGATCACCTTGGTCTCCAGGGCGTTGAGCAGGATCTCGGTGGCCGAGACAGCCTCATCCACACCCAGCGCTTTGAAGATCTCAACGTTGGCCGGGTTGTTCACGCGTGCGATCGTCAACGGCACGTTGAACTCCCGTTTGGCCAACTGCAAGGCGACCAGGTTATCCTCATCGTCTCCCGTGACGGCCAGGACGGCGTCAGCGCGGTCGATCCCCGTCGTCTTCAAGAACGCCATCTCGTCGCCATCTCCGGTCATCACGATGCTGCCCAGTTGACTCTCGAGCCACTGCGCTCGGGTCGGATCCTTCTCCACCAGCGTGACCTCCTCTCCCCGCTCAAGCAGATCACGGGAGAGGAAGTAGCCAACCTTGCCTCCACCGATCACGATGACGTACATCTATCGACCGTCGTCTAGGATCATGCTACGGACCCTGGCTGCGCCCTCCGTGGTGGGACAGAAGACGCGCAACCCCAACTTCCGGTAGGCTTCGTCTCGGATGGGGTCGTAGATCCGGCACACCACCTTGGGAACCTTGAAGATGTGCTGGGCGATCTGCGCCGCCATGATGTTGCGGTTGTCCCCCTGGGTTACGGCGACGAAGCAGTCGGCATCCTCGATCCCCGCCCGGCGCAGGACCTCCGCCTCGGTGCCGTCCCCGACCACGAAGTTGCCGCGGAAGTCCTTGTCGAAGACGCCTCGAGTGGCGAAGCGATCGAAGGCTCCTGGGTCGCGGTCGATGATCGTGACCTCGTGGCCCTCGCGGTCCAGCGCCTGCGCCAGACGAGCTCCAATCCGGCCACAGCCGACGATCAGGGTCTTCACCCGAACAATTCTATGGGCGGCCGGGCGACAGATAAGGAAGGAAGAAGGAGCGGGAAGGGATGACGGAGAGGATCGCCCCGGTGGATCCCCTCCCACCCTTCTCGTCGGGCCGGAACCCAGGCTGGCTCAGGAAAGCCAGCCTGGGAACGGCCAAGGCTACCGGGGGGTGGGGCAGGCGCAGAGAAGGTCCCGAGAGGTGCGTGACCTCAGGCATGGAACGCACACCCGCGCAGCGGCCGGGGACGAGCCCTCAGCCGCCGCTCCAGCATCACACGCGCGAGAGACGCCAACCCCTGGGTCGGCGGACGATGGCAGGGTCGGGGTCGGGAAGGCCGCACGGCACAATGGAGCAGGAGATGGCCCGCCGGCCCGCGGCCGGCTGGGGCGAGACCAGGGAGGCCTGGGATCGTCGCGGGGTAGCTTCCCAGGCCCACCACGACCTCGTCGGTTCGCTTGCGCTTGATAGGATGGGCGCACCGTGCGCTTCCCCTTCACCTTCATGGGGATCCTGTGCTTGGCCCTCGGCCTCTGGATCATGATCTTCCTCATGGTCCGCGGACCCGATGGCCCCGTGAGCGGCGGCATCGAGGTGGCGATGGCGTTCGTGCTGATCGCCTTCGGCTCCTGGGTGGTCTGGCGCAGGATCACAGGACGTGAGTCCAACTGATGGTGGCAACCGGGCTGCGGATCCTGGTGGCCGTCGGTGGCCATCGGGTCGACGAGGAGACCGTGCGCCTGGCTTGTCGCCTGGCCCGCTCACGCCGCAACGGCAAGGATCAGGCCACCATCTACGCCGTGCACGTGGTGGAGGTGAACCGTTCCCTGCCTCTGAGCGCCCCGGTGGAGAGTCAGGTCGAGGAGGGCGAGCGCATCCTCGACGCCGCCGAGCAGGTTGCGGCCGAGTTCCAGCTTGAGATCGAGACGGAGATCGTGCAGGCTCGCGAAACCGGCCCTGCCATCGTTGGGGAGGCCGACGAATGGCACGCCGACGTGATCGTGATGGGCCTCCCCTACAAGCGTCGATTCGGTGAGTTCAACCTGGGAAAGACCGTGCCATACGTCCTGAAGAACGCGCCCTGCCGGGTGGTGCTCCTCCGCGAGCGGCTTGAGGCCTAGACCAGCCCGGAGGCTTGAGGCCATCGGGGTGGCTGGGCATCGGGCCTCACGACGGGCAGAATCATGCCCCCCTCCCTCCGTCCCCTCAAGGGTCAGCTCGTCGGGCCGGTGTCTCCAAAGCATCCCGGTCCGGCCAGGGGAGATGAAGCGACGCCAGGCAACCTGGAGGTGAACTCTGAGATGGCCATCGCCACGGAGTGGAACGCTCGCCCCTCACTGGGGGCTCACCGCTAGCGCGGGGAGACGCGACGGCCCCGATCGATGCCGTCATGGCCTAGCCCCTTCGGCCAGCCCTCGGCCGCCGGCGCCAGCACCAGCGCAGAAACTCGGACACCAAGGGATGCCGCAGCCATCGATGCGCCCGACGCCATGGCAGCAGCGCCCCCTGGGTCTCGGCCCACCTGACCTGTAGATGCCGGACCACGTCCTCAACCTCCGCCTTCCCGGACCTTGCCGTCGCCACCAACCCTAGAGCACGTCGATGGGTGCGACGTGCAGCCGGCACCACCGTCACCAAGCTGGCGAAGACCGTCACGGCCCCTAGGGCCACCGCCGCCCGCGCGAACCAAATGGTCAGGTCCATGGCCTCAAGAGTGGTCAGCTCCGACCGGGGCCAGCGCCGCGACCTGATCGTCCGGGGCCACCCGCATCACGATCACGCCTTGGGTCTGGCGGCCGTACCGAGAGATGGACTGGACGTTGGTCCGCAGCACCATGCCGCTGGCGGTGATGAGCAGGATCTCCTCATCGGGGTTCAGGTCGGGGTTGGGGACCACCCGGAGCGCAGCGACCTTCCCGACCTTCGAGTTCACCTTGAAGGTGAACACCCCCTGGCCCCCTCGGTGATGGGTCGGGTACTCGCTCAACGGGGTGCGCTTCCCGTAGCCACGCTCGCTGACCACCAGCAGGTCGCTGTCGGGCGCGATCACGGCCATGCCCGCGACCAGGTCGCCGGAGGTAAGGCGCATCCCGATCACTCCCATGGTGTCGCGGCCCATCGGTCGCACCTCTCGCTCATGGAAGCGGATCGCCTTGCCCTGCTGAGAGGCGATCAAGACCTCGTCATCCCCGCTGGTTGGGGCCACCCAAAGCAGCTCGTCGCCCTCCTGCAAGTTCATGGCGATCAAGCCGTTGCGGCGCACGTTCGCGTACTCGCTCATCGGCGTCTTCTTGATGTAGCCGCGGCGAGTGACCATGAGCATGTAACGAGCGTCGTCGTCGACCTCCGGCCGGACGAAGACAGCCGTGATCCGCTCGTTGGGGGCGATCTCGATCAGGTTGTTGATGGGCTGGCCCTTGGCGGCCCGATCCCGCTCGGGGATCTCATGAACCCGCAACTGGAAGACACGCCCACTTTGGGTGAAGAAGAGCATCGAGGCATGGGTGTGAGTGCTGAGCAGGTGCTCGCTGTAGTCCTCCTCACGCGTCCCGCTCGGGGCCTCGGCTCCGGCCATGGGTCGCGCCCCCCGCCGCCCCACCCCACCTCGTTGCTGGGCTCGGAAGGTGCGCGACGGCTGTCGCTTGATGTAGCCGCGATGGGTCAGGGTGACGACCACCTCCTCGCGGGGGATGAGGTCCTCAGCGGTGAGCTCGGTAGGATCCTGGTCGGAGATCTCGGTCCGCCGCTCGTCGCCGTACTTCCTCGCGATCTCGCGCATCTCGGCGGCAATCAGCGCCCTCACCTTCTCGTCCGAGGCCAGGATCGACTCCAGCTCGCCGATGGTTCGCAGCACCTCCTGGTACTCCTCGTCGACCTTCTGTCGCTCCAGTCGGGTGAGGCGAGAGAGGGTGAGGGCCAGGATGGCCTTGGCCTGACGATCGGTCAAGCCGAACTGTCGCTGCAGCTCCTCGCTGGCGACCTCAGTGTTCTCGGCCGCCCGGATGGCAGCGATCACCTCATCGAGGTGGTCGAGGCAGATCTTGAGCCCCTCCAAGACATGGGCTCGCTCGCGCGCGCGGTCGAGGTCGAAGCGGGTCCGGCGAAGGATGACCTCACGTCGGTGGTCGATGAAGATCTGGACCATCGACTTGAGACCGAGCACCTGCGGTCGCTGGTCGACGATGGCCAGCATGATGACGCCAAAGGTCTGCTGCAGCTGGGTGTGTTTGTAGAGGTTGTTCAGGACCGTGAACGGGCGGGCCTCGCGCTTGAGCTCAATCACGATGCGCATCCCATGACGGTCCGACTCATCCCGCAGGTCGGCGATGCCCTCCAGCTTGCGTTCGCTGACCAGCTCGGCGATCTTGGCCACCAAATTCGCCTTGTTGACAGCGTAAGGGAGCTCGTCGATGATGATGCGCTCGCGGCCACTGGGGGCCTCCTCCAACGTGTGGCGGCCCCTGACGACGATCTTGCCGTGACCAGTGGCGTAGGCCTGTTTGATCCCAGCCCGGCCCATGATGATCCCGCCGGTGGGGAAGTCAGGCCCCTTCACGAACCGCATCAGGTCCTCGCTGGTGGCCTCAGGGTTCTCCAACAAGTGGATAACCGCGTCCGTAACCTCGCGAAGGTTGTGCGGAGGGATATTGGTGGTCATGCCAACCGCGATCCCGGAGGCACCGTTGATGAGCAGGTTAGGGATACGGGCGGGGAGAACGACCGGCTCCTGCTTCTCGGCAGTGTAGTTGTCGACGAAGTCGACCGTGTCCTTGTCGATATCGGCCACCATCTCCGCCGCGATGGGTGCCATGCGAGCCTCCGTGTACCGCATGGCGGCTGGCGGATCACCATCGACGCTGCCAAAGTTGCCCTGGCCATCGACCAAGGGGTAACGAAGGGAGAAGGGCTGCGCCATGCGAACCAGCGCGTCGTACACAGCAACATCCCCGTGGGGGTGATAATCCTTGAGCACCTCGCCCACGAAGGCCGCGCACTTGCGATATCGAGAGCCTGGCGTGGCCCCCACCTGCTGCATGGCATAGAGGATCCGGCGCTGCACCGGTTTCAGCCCATCACGCGCCTCCGGGAGGGCACGGCTGATGATCACGGACATGGCGTAGTCCATGTAGGAGGTCTGCATCTCCTCCAACAAGGACTTGCCTAGCACCGTGCCGATGCTCCCGTTCTGCGGCGGCGTCGAGTCTCCAGCCATATCCTCAGTCCTCAAAGCGCTTGAGCACGAGGGTGCAGTTCTGCCCACCAAAGCCGAATCCGTTCGAGATCGCGATTCGGACATCAGCGCAACGTGCCTGGTTGGGCACGTAGTCCAGGTCGCAGGTGGGATCTGGCGTCTCGTAGTTGATGGTGGGATGGATCATGCCCCGGTTTATGCACAGGAGCGTGGCCACAGCCTCCACCGCCCCCGCCGCCCCCAGCAGGTGTCCGATCATCGACTTGGTGCTGCTGATCGGCACCCGGTAGGCGTGGTCGCCCAAGGCCATCTTCAGAGCCCGGGTCTCGGCTGTGTCGTTGAGCGGGGTTGAGGTCCCATGGGCGTTGACGTACTCGACCTCCTGCGGCGTGAGGCCAGCATCAGCCAGGGCGTTGGTGATGCAGCGGGCCGGCGCGCTCCCGCTCTCGTCCGGGGCCACGGCATGGAAGGCATCGTTCGTGATGCCAAAGCCGACGATCTCCCCTAGGATGCGGACATCACGACGCATGGCGTGCTCCAGGGACTCGAGGACCAGCACCGCCGCCCCCTCGCCGGCCACGAACCCGTCACGGTGGGCATCGAAGGGGCGGCTGGCCTTCTCAGGGGCATCGTTGCGGGTCGACAAGGCGCGGATGGCGTTGAAGGAGGCGATTCCCACCCGGCAGAGAGAAGCCTCAGTGCCCCCAGCCAGCATCACATCGGCGTCGCCACGCTGGATGATGCGGAAGGCGTTGCCCAACGAGTGCGTGGAGGCGGCGCAGGCGGTGGTGACCGTGGCGTTGGGCCCCCTGGCGCCGAAGACCATGGCCAGCTGCGCGGCGGCGATGTTCGGGATGACCATGGTGGCGAAGAGCGGGTGCATACGCCCGGTCGCGAGGTAACGATGGGCATCGTCGGTGATCATGTCGAAGCCACCGATCCCGGTGCCCATCTCTACCCCAACCCGGTAGGGATCCTCAGCCTCCATGTCAAGCCCAGCGTCATCGATCGCTTGCCTACAGGCCGCCAGCGCCAGCTGGACGAAACGGGCCGTGCGCTGGGCCAGCCGTCGGTCCATGTGGTTGGCGGGATCGAAATCTCGCACCTGGCAGGCGAACTTGGTGGTCAACTGCGAGGTGTCGAACCGCTCGATGACACTGGCGCCGCTGCGCCCCTCGATCAACGCCTCCCAGAACTCGTCGACCGTGTTCCCGATTGGGTTGACGGTGCCCATACCGGTCACAACGACCCTCCTGCCGTCCCTGCTCATACACGGCCTCCCGGGAACGGTTGCTGCAGCGGCCTCACCTTGTCAATGCCTCTCGAATCTTACCGACCAGGTTGACCTCGACCGCCTGGGCGGCAACCCAGACAGCGTTCTCGACGGCCCGTGCGTCCGAGCGTCCATGGGCCACCACCACCACCCCATCGATGCCCAACAGCGGCGCGCCACCGAACTCTCGCCAGTCGAGCCTTCGCCGGATTCGACCCACCTGGGAACGAATCAGAAGACCACCCAGCTTGCCCGCTACCGAGCGCGGGATCTCCTCACGCAGGACGCTGAAGAGCAGCTCCGCCGTGGCTTCGGCCATCTTGATGGCCACGTTGCCGAGGAACCCGTCCGCGACCACCACATCGGCTGCCCCCGCCAGCACATCTTTGGGCTCAAGGTTGCCCACGAAGTTCAACCGAGCCCGCCGTAGACGCTCGTGCGCCTCGCGGACACGCTCGTCCCCTTTGGTCTCCTCCTCACCATTGCTGAGCAGGCCCACCTTGGGCTGGGGCCGCCCCAAGATCCGCTCGGCGTAGACCGAGCCCATGGAGGCGAACTGCACCAGGAAGTCCGGGCGGCAGTCCACATTGGCACCCACGTCCAGAAAGTAGGTCGGCCGCCCACGGGTGGGGAGCACCGTGCCCAAGGCCGGGCGGGCGACCCCGCGGACCCGTCCCTGGATGAGCAGGGCTGCCGCCATGACCGCGCCCGAGTTGCCAGCTGAGACCCAGGCATCGACCTCGCCGCGGCTGCAGAGCCGCGCGCAGACGCAGAGCGAGGCGTCCGGCTTGGAACGGACCGCCTGGGCCGGATGCTCCTCCATCCCAATCACCTCGCTTGCAGGGACCAGGCGGAGGTGTGGATGGTCCTCCAGCAGCGGTCCCAGCCGCTCCGGCTGGCCGACCACGGTCACATCCAACCCCCGCTCCGCCGCCCGGGAGGCACCCAGCACCACCTGCTCGGGCGCGTGGTCGCCACCCATGCCGTCGATCGCGATGCGAAGCCGGGGCGTCGACTGGCTCAGGGCTAGATGTCGAGGTTGCGCACAGCTTTGGCGTGCGCCTGGATGAACTTCTTGCGTGGCTCCACGTCCGAGCCCATGAGCTTCTCGAAGATCTCGTTCACCGCCGCGGCATCCTCAATCTCGACCTTCAGCAGGGTCCGGGTCGCCGGGTTCATGGTCGTCTCCCAGAGTTGCTCAGCGTTCATCTCGCCGAGGCCCTTGAAGCGACTGACCTCAACCCCCTTCGTCCCCAGGCGCCTGACCTCCCGGTCCCGCTCCTCATCGCTGTAGGCCCACCTCGTCTGCTTGCCCTTGGTGATCTTGTACAGAGGCGGCTGCGCCATGTACACGTGCCCGCGCTCGATCAGCACGGGGAAGTACCGGTAGAACAAGGTCAGCAGCAGCGTCCGGATGTGGGAGCCGTCCACGTCGGCGTCGGTCATGGCCACGATCCGGTGGTAGCGCAGCTTCTCGTATTCAAACCGGTCCCCGACGCTGGTTCCGAGTGCCGTGATCAGGTTCCGGATCTCCTCCGAGGTGAGCGCCCGATCCAGGCGGGACTTCTCGACGTTCAGGATCTTCCCTCGCAAAGGAAGGATGGCCTGGGTGCGCCGGTCACGGCCCGCCTTGGCGGTCCCCCCGGCCGAGTCCCCCTCAACGATGAACAGCTCGCAGTTGCGTGGATCCCGGTCCGAGCAGTCGGCCAGCTTGCCGGGGAGGGTCGAACTTTCCAGGAATGACTTCCGCTGGACCAGGTCACGGGCCTTACGCGCCGCCTCCCGAGCCCGGGCAGCGGTCAGGGCCTTCTCGATGATCCGCCGCCCCTCTCCGGGATTCTCGTCCAAGAACTGGCCGAGAGCGTCGGTGAGCACGGTCGATACCTGGCCCTGGACCTCGGGGTTTCCGAGCTTGGTCTTGGTCTGTCCCTCGAACTGCGGTTCGAGCAGCTTGACGCTGACCACAGCCGTCAGGCCCTCGCGGACATCATCACCGGTCAGGTTGGGATCCGAGTCCTTGAGCAGTCCTGCCTTACGTGCATACCGGTTCAGCACGTTGGTGAGCGCGGAGCGAAAGCCGGTGAGATGGCTTCCGCCCTCAGCGGTGTGGATGTTGTTGGCAAAGGCCTGGACGTTTTCGACGAAGGTCTGGTTGTACTGCAGGGCGATCTCGATCTGGGTGGACTCCACCTCCCGATCGACATAGAACGGCACCTGATTGATCAGCCCCTTACCACGGTTCAGGTAGCGAACGAAGGAGAGGATGCCGCCTTCGAAGTAGAAAGTGTACGGATAGCCAAGCTCTTCGTCGACCAGGACCAGCGTCAGGCCCTTGTTCAGGAAGGCCATCTCCCGCAAACGATGACGGATGACCTCGCGGTCGAAGCGGGTGTCCTGAAAGACCTGGCGATCGGGCCAGAAGCGCACCACGGTGCCACGGCGGTCGCTGTCCCCGACCACGCTGACCGGCTGCTGCGGCGTGCCACGCTCGTATTCCTGGAAGTACTCCTTCCCATCGCGGTGGACCCAGACCTGGAGACGCTCCGACAGGGCATTGACGACCGACATGCCCACCCCGTGCAAGCCCCCCGAGACCTTGTAGCCACCTCCCCCGAACTTGCCCCCAGCGTGCAGCACGGTGAGGACGACCTCAAGGGTGGAACGCCGCTCGGTGGGATGCACACCGACCGGAATGCCACGACCGTTGTCGGCCACGGACACACTTCCGTCGGCATGAAGCGTCACGACGATCCGGTCGCATTCGCCAGCAAGCGCCTCGTCGACCGAGTTGTCGACGATCTCCCAGATCAGGTGATGCAACCCACGGCTGTCGGTCGAGCCGATGTACATGCCCGGCCGCCGGCGCACCGGCTCCAAGCCCTCCAGAACCTGGATCTGCTCGACGTCGTAGGCCACGTCAGCGCCGAGAGGGCGAAGCCTTGCTTTCCTTCCGGCCGGTGGCAGTCCTTGAGACGGGGCCCTCATCTCTGCCTCCGGGGGTCGCAGACCACCACCAGGACCGTCTGGAGCGGATGCCCTCCCAGCGTTGTGGGACTCAAGAGGCGACTACTGGGAACATGAACGACGTGGTAGATGCACCAATTCTACCGGATCGGCCATTATTCTGATGATCGCGCGCGACCTCAGAGTAAAGGATCCGTCCCAAGAGTAAAGGATCCGTCCCACGCCATCCCCTCGCGGACCGTCCATCCCCCGCGGTCAGGGTCGAGGGGGGCCGCCTTCCGCCTCCGGCGTCCACCGCAAGATTGGCCTCCGGGCCGCCGCGACCTCGTCCAGCCGGCCGACCGGCAAGCGCTGGGGCTGGGCATGCAGCTCCTCAGGTCGCTCGTGGGCGGTGCGGACGATGTCGTGGACGGCCTCCGCGAAGGCGTCGAGCGTGGCCCTGGTCTCGGTCTCGGTGGGCTCGACCATGACCGCCTCCGGGACGATGAGGGGGAAGTAGACCGTAGGGGCGTAGAACCCTCGGTCGAGAAGCCCCTTGGCCAGGTCGACGGCTCGCACCCCGAGGGGGACCAGGTTGCGGGCCGAAGCCACGAACTCGTGCATGCAGGGGCCGGGGTGGGGCAGATCGAGCGCCCCTGCCAGGCGAGCGCGCAGATAGTTGGCGGCCAGCACCGCGTCGAGCGAGGCCTGGGTAAGGCCGTCTCCCCCCATGGCCACGACGTAGGCGAAAGCCCGGACAAGGACACCGAAGTTGCCATGGAAGCTGCGTACCCGCCCGATCGACGCGGGTCGGTCGTGGTCGAGGAAGAAACGGTCACCATCGCGCTCGACCGTCGGTCGGGGCAAGAAGGGGGCCAGCTCTGTCCGGACCCCTACCGGCCCCGCTCCAGGACCACCTCCCCCGTGCGGGGTGGCAAAGGTCTTGTGCAGGTTGAGATGGACGGCGTCGAAGCCCATGTCACCAGGCCGGCAGATGCCCATCAAGGCGTTGAGGTTGGCGCCATCGTAGTAGAGCTTCGCCCCGACCCCGTGGACCAGCTCAGCGATCTGGAGGATGTCACGTTCGAACAAGCCCAACGTGTTCGGGTTGGTGAGCATGAGTGCCGCCACCCGAGGGGACAACTTGCGACGCAGGTCGGCAACGTCGACCCGGCCATCGGGGGCAGAGCGGACCTCGACCACGGTGAAGCCGCAGAGAGCCGCACTGGCCGGGTTGGTCCCGTGGGCACTGTCGGGGACCAAGACCTGGTCCCGCTCCTCTCCTCGGGAGCGATGGTAGACCTGGATCATGCGCAACGCGGTCCACTCTCCATGCGCACCCGCCGCTGGCTGGAGGGTCATCCGATCCATGCCGGTGATGGCGCAGAGCGCCCGCTCCAGGTGCCAGAGGAGCTCCAGCGCCCCCTGCACGGTCTCCTCGTCCTGATACGGGTGGAGGTCCGCGAAGCCGGGCAGCTGGGCCAGCTGCTCGTTCAGGACCGGGTTGTACTTCATGGTGCAGCTGCCCAGGGGATAGAAACGCTCGCTCACCGAGTAGTTCATGGAGGCGAGCCGATGGTAGTGGCGCAGGATCTCGGGCTCGCTCAACCGCGGCAAGCGGGGGGGAGTCCGCCGCCGCCAACGTGAGGGGAGAGCATGGGAGGTCTCGACCCCCGCCTGGGGGAGTCGGGGAGGTGGGAGCGAGGCACGGCTCTTCTCAAAGCTCAGCGGCTCGGTCATGCCTCGCCATCACCTCCACCAGAAGCTCCATGGCGGCCGGGTCGTTGACCTCGGTGCAGCAGAAGACAACCACGTCCTTCAGCTCCGGCCGGTCGGGGTACCAACGCGCTACTGGGAGGCCACCGAGGATGCCGGCCTCGCGGAGCCGACGCAGCCGTTGTTCCACGTGGAACATGCGGAGGGGGAACTCGTTGAAGAAGAGCCGGTCGGGGAAGGCCGCTTCGACGCCAGGCAAGGCGCAGAGACGATCGGCCAGTGCATGGGCTCGCTGGAAACTCACCTCCGCTACCTGGCGAAGCCCATCTGGCCCTAGGTAGGTCAGGTACACGCTCGCTGCCAATGCGCAGAGGGAGTGGTTGGTGCAGATGTTGGAGGTGGCCCGCTCTCGTCGGACGTGCTGCTCGCGGGCGGTCAGGGTGAGGACGAACCCCCGCCGTCCCTGGCGATCGAAGGCTTGCCCGACAAGCCGGCCGGGCATCCGCCGGACCAGCTCCCGCCGGCAGGCGACGAAGCCGAGGTGGGGACCGCCGAAACTTGGCGGGAGGCCCAGCTGCTGGCCCTCTCCAACGGCGACATCGGCGCCGTACTCCCCGGGTGGGGCGAGCAGCCCCAGGCTGATCGGGTCGACACAGACGATGGACAGGGCACCCCAGCGGTGGGCCTGCTCGGTCACCTCCTCCACGTCCTCAAGCAGCCCCAAGAAGTTCGGCTGCTGCACCACCACCGCCGCCGTGCTCTCGCCGACCTGTTCTAGGTCGGAGCGGACGACAAATCCCCGACCCGCCGCGTAGCAGCGCAGCACCTCCTCGTACTCGGGGTGCAGGTACCCTGCGACCACCACCTCAGAACGGCCGGTATGAACCACCGCCATCATCACCGCCTCGGCGAGCGCGGTGGCGCCGTCGTAGAGCGAAGCGTTGGCGACATCGAGAGCCGTGAGCTCAGCGATCAAGGTCTGGAACTCGAAGATGGCTTGCAAGGTCCCCTGGCTCGCTTCGGCCTGATAGGGGGTGTAAGCGGTGGCGAACTCCGGCCTTGAGGTCACCGCCCGTACCGCCGCCGGGATGAAGCGCCGGTACACCCCTCCACCCCGGAAGCAGAGACGGTCCTCGTAGACGAGGTTCCGAGCCGCCAGCCGGCGAAGGCTCGCCGCCGTCTCCAGCTCCGACACCCCTGGCGGGAGGTCGAGTCGTTTCAGCCGTACCGAAGGCGGTAGGTCGACCAGGAGATCCTCGACCGATTCGATCCCCAGCGTCCTCAGCATCGCCGCTCGATCCTCCGAGGAGTGGACCAGGTAGGCAGCGGATGGTTCTCCTCGGAGGGAGCCGAGGGCGGGATCCGACGACGCCCCATGAGCCAGCTCCATCGGCTCGCCAACGGGGGCGTCCTGCCCCCTCAGGCCGATGTCATCTCCCGGCCTCAGCGCCCCAACTCCTGGGGCCGCCCGGCCTCCCCTTGCGTGAGCCGCCGGTAGCCCGCCTCGTCGAGCAGCCCCGGCCCAAGCCCGCCGCTCACTTCGATCCGGATCAGCCAGCCCTGCCCATAGGGGTCCTGGTTCACCCGCTCAGGGTGGTCGTTGAGAGACTCGTTCACCTCGAGCACGGTCCCGGACACCGGGCAGTAGAGGTCGGAGGCGGCCTTCACCGACTCGATCACTCCGAAGGCGTCGCCCGCCTCCAGGAGCCGCCCCACACGTGGCAGCTCGATGAAGACCACGTCCCCGAGCTGGGCCTGGGCAAAGTCGGTGATGCCAACCGTGGCCACTCCGCCGTCCACGGTCACCCACTCATGGGTCTCGGTGTAATAGCGCTCCGCCACGCCTGTCGTCCTCCTCGGCGGTGATCCCTGAGGCGGCCTCGGCGGCTGGCTGCGGGCGCACGGCCTGACCCAGGCCGGTGGACGCGCCCCGCCCCGCCTCGGAAGATGCAGCCCTCCGGTAGAAGGGGAGGGAGACAACCTCGGCCGAGCCCCGACGGCCGGTCAGGTCGAACTCCACCTGGGCTCCAATCGGGGCTTCCCCTGCCTCGACCAGCGCCATGCCGATCCCGGCCCCCAACCAGAAGGAATAGGTTCCGCTCGTCACCGACCCGATCGAGCGTCCCTCACGGAGGACGATCGCCCCAGGCCGGGGGATGGTCCGACCGTGAGCGGCGAGCCCGACCAGCGTCCTGGCCGGCCCCCGAGCGCGGATGCGCCGTAGCGCCCGCCGGCCCACGAAGGGGCCCTTGTCCAACTTCACCACCCAGCCCAGGCCAACCTCGTACGGGTTGGTGGTCTCGTTCATGTCGCTGCCATACAGGCGCAGGCCGGCCTCGAGCCGGCAGACGTCTCGCGCTGCCAGACCACATGGCCTGGCGCCAGCCTCCACCAGGGCGTCCCAAACCTGCTTGGCCCGGCCAGCGGCGACGAACAGCTCGAACCCGTCCTCGCCGGTGTAGCCGGTCCGTGAGACCAGCGCCTCGACCCCAGCAACGGTGGCCCAGGTCACGCCGAAGCGAGGAAGCGACTCCAGCCTTCCGTCCTTCGCTGGCAACATCGCCAGGGCCATGGGGCCCTGGAGGGCAACCAGGCTCAGCTCGTCAGTGCGGTCAACGATGTCGACGCCGGCCGGGGCATGGGCTCGCATCCACTCCAGGTCCTTGTGACGGTTGGCGGCGTTCCCCACCACCAGCCACCCCCGCTCAAGCCGATAGACGACCAGGTCGTCCACGATGCCACCGTCCGGGCGGCAGCAGAGATCGTACTGAGCCCGACCAGGGAGGAGGCGGGAGAGGTCATTGACCGTCAGGTGCTGCAGGAAGGCACCAGCACCTGCCCCCAGTACGTCAAACCGTCCCATATGGCTGACGTCGAAAAGCCCGGCGCTCGTGCGCACCGCCCCTTGCTCCTCGCGGACGGAGGTGTACTGCAAGGGCATCTCCCAGCCAGCGAAGGCGACCATTCGCGCGCCAGCGGCGAGATGACGACCATGCAACGGCGTCCGCTCAGCCATCCTCCGATGCTGGCTCGTCGCCCGGTCGGCTTCCGTCGGGATCCGGGCCGACGACCTCGACATCCTCCTCCTCGAGGTACTGGACGAGGTCCTCGTCGTAGCGACGCCTGGCCGCGGTTACCAGCTCCCGCATCGCCACCGTCCGCTGCAGGGACCACTCAAGCTTGGCCGCCATCTCCACGTCGCTTCCCTGGCGACCCAGCTCACGTCGCAGGCCGATCTCCGCCTGCTCGTATTCGCCGGCCGCTTGGACGAGCATCTCGGAGTCGCGGACCTGGCGCTGCTCCTCACTCAGGGCCTGCTCCATGCACAGAGCAACCCGCTCACGAGCGAAGCGCTCAAAGTCAGACGATCCGCTGGCATGAAAGGTCGTAATGGCCTCCAACAGCCCGATGACGCCTTCCTGGAACAGGTCACCTTGGCTGAGCCCACGGTCCGCGCGCTCCTCAGCGGCACCCGCCACCCAGTCCAGGTGGGCTCTAGCGAGACGATCCCGAGCGCCCTCGTCCCCGCAGCCAGCGGCCTCCAGCAAACGTCGATGCTCGTCGGCATCAACAGGCTCAACCGCTGCCTTCACCACTGTTGTCCTTACACGCTCGGCGTCCGAACCATGCGAGGATGGACTCCATCGGGCTCGAGGTGCCATGGGGCTAATTCTAGGCGGCCCCCACAGCCCCAACCGCCCGGGCCAGGGGGGGATGGCGCCGGCATCGCCCCGACCCAAGCGCGGAAATGTAAAACGTGGAACATTTCACGGCTGAGTTGTTCGTGGCTGGATCCGCCTTGGCGCAGGACTGGTTCCTGCTCCTTCCCCTGCCGGTCGTTCTCCTGGCCAACTGGCACGAGCGCCACCGCAGCCATCCCTTCCAAGGTCTGGGGGCGGCGGTAGCCGACATGATCTGGCCGGTGCTGGTCCTGATCGCCGTCGCCGCCGTCTTCCTCGGCCTCTTGCTCGGCTCCTTGCTCTACACCGCCAACCCCGCTCATGCCGGGCCGGGCCCGTGGCTCTTCGCCGCGGTGATGGCCGCGACGGGCGTCGCGGCTGGCGCCGTGAGCCACCGCGGGATCCGAGAGCGGTTGAGCAACCTCCTGCCCATCGACCCCGACAGTGCCCTTGACGCCACCGCCCTGGTCCTCGTCCTGGTCACCATCGGGTACCAGCTCGCCAACCAGCTTGCCGTGGACGTCCTCGCCCGACAGGCCAGCCTCCAGCCACTCGGCGTCGAGGACATGATCGCTCAGGAGCTGCCCTTCCTTCTCACCGCCTTCTTCGGTGTCGGCTTCCTCATCCGACGCCCACCCCGCCTGACTCTGCGCCGTCTGGGGTGGGTGCGGCCGAGCCCATGGCAAGTCCTGCTCGCCCTGGCCGCGGCTGGCCTTTTCTACGCCTTCGGCAGTGGAGCCGACCGTCTCACCCACCTCCTCACCCCGGTCACGGCGCACCGCCTCGACATCGTCAACCAACGCCTGTTCGGCGGCCTACACGGGCCAGGCGGCATCGCCGTGCTCGCCCTCTCAGCGGGCATCTGCGAGGAGACGCTCTTTCGAGGCGCGATCCAACCGCGGCTCGGCCTGCTGGTCGCGGCCCTGGTCTTCGCCGCTCTCCACACCGAGTACGGACTCACCATCGACGAGGTCGCGGTCTTCGTCCTCGCCTTGGGCCTCGGTGCGGTCCGCCGGTTGACGAACACCACCGGCAGCATCATCTGTCACGTCGTCTACGACACCTTGGTGGCCGTGGGGATGAGCGGGGTCTGGCTAGCGGTCGCCTTGGTGACGGAGGCCGGACTGATCCTGGTCAGCCTCGCCGCGTACCTCAGCGGTCGGTTGCCGCCGGGCGACCCCGCCGCGGCGGTCGGTCGGTCCGAGCAGGTCTGAGACCCTATGGCGCTCAGACTTCCGCTCGACCAAGGCAGGGATTCTGCCAAGCCCGACGTGAGAGCATGGGCATGCCCGACCCTGCGGCCAGCTCTCTGGCCGCAACCTAGAATCGGAGCGGAGTGCCAGCGGTGACACGACATGTCGTCGAGTTTCCCCAGGTAGACCCCAACCTGTTGATATCTTCCCCTCGCATCGTGGCAGTGGCGAACCAGAAGGGCGGGGTGGGCAAAACGACGACAGTCATGAACCTGGGCGCTGCCCTGGCCGAGCGTGGCGCTCAGGTGCTCATCATCGACCTCGACCCTCAATCCAACAGCACCAGCGGCTTGGGCGTCGACCCCTCTCGGGCCAGGTTGACCGTCTACCACCTGCTAGCGGGTGAGGCCGGCATCGACGAGGTGGCCACCCCGACCGCCGTTCCACGCCTCCACCTCGTGCCCTCCCAGGTAGCTCTGGCCGGAGCCGAGATCGAGCTTGTTGGCCAAGAGGAACGTGAAGGCCGGCTGCGGAAAGCGCTCGCCGCCCTTGACGGAGGGTTCGGCTACGTCCTCATCGACTGCCCGCCCTCGCTCGGCCTCCTGACCCTCAACGCGCTGGCGGCTGCCGATCAGGTGCTGATTCCCCTCCAGGCGGAGTACTTCGCCCTTGAGGGCCTCGCCCACCTGCTGTACACCATCCAACTGGTACGCATGAGCCTCAACCCCAGGCTTGAGCTGGCTGGCATCCTGGTCACTCAATTCGACGCCAGGACCACGCTCGCCTGGGACGTTCTCAACGAGGTTCGCCGGGCCTATCCCGACAAGCTTTACCAGACCCTGATCCCGCGCAACGTCCGGATCAGCGAGGCATCGAGCCACGGTCAGCCTGTCATCGTCTACGACCCGACCTGTCGGGGCGCGCAGGCCTTCCGTCAGCTCGCCGAGGAGGTAATGAGCCGATGAGCCGACGACGTGGACCGGCGCTCGGGCGTGGACTAGAGTCGTTGATCCCGATCGCTCCGGGCAACGACGGCAAGGGGCCAGGTCTCCCCCAGCTCATCGACGTCGACCAGATCCAGCCCTCACCCGAGCAGATGCGCAAGCACTTTCCGGCCGAATCCTTGCGCGAGCTGGCGGACTCCATCCGCCAACACGGCGTGCTTCAGCCCATCCTCGTCCGTCGTCTCCCCGACGGTTACGAGCTGATCGCCGGCGAGCGGCGCTGGAGAGCCGCCCGCTTGGCCGGGGTCGACCGTATCCCCGCCATCGTGCGTGGCGAGACCCAGGCCGAGGACAGCCTGCTCCTCGGCCTGATCGAGAACTTGCAACGAGAAGACCTTGACCCGGTCGAGGAAGCCAGAGGCATCAAGCGGCTCATCGATCAGTTCGGCCTCACGCACGAGGAAGCGGCCGCACGCCTGGGGAAGAATCGCGTCGCCGTCACCCAGGCTCTTCGTCTGCTCAACGCCTGCCCAGCGGTGCTCTCGGCCACAGCCTCCGGAGCCATCACCGCTGGCCACGCCCGTGCCCTGGTCAGCCTGCCCACGCCGGAGGCCCAGGAGCAGGGACTGAAGGTCATCCTGGCCAAGAACCTCTCGGTGCGAGAGGCAGAACGGTGGGTACGGGAATACCAGCCGCCCAAGCCCCGGGTCAGGGCGAGACGACGCCATCAGCCCGAAGAGCCCCTGGATCCCGAGATGGCCCGACTGGTTGATCGGCTCCAAGAGCGCTTCGGCTCCTCGGTCAGCGTGACCGGCACCCCTTCTCGGGGCCAGATCAGCCTCCACTACGCCAGCCCTGAGGAGCTGCAGGGTCTGCTTGAGCTCCTGCTCGTCTGATCTCACCGGCAGGGCCCAAGAGCGCCCATGCCCACTCAACGACGTCGGCGGGTGAGCCGGGGAGGGAGGCCTCGGTAAAGCCCACCGAGATCAGGTCCCTGGTCGGGGCCGCTAACTCCCGCAAGCGGTGATGGCAGGCCTTGCGCTCCTGCCGGTGAGCCGGCGCCGGATGGACATCACCCGCCCGCTGCTCGGCACCGAGGCGCGGGCCCATGAGATGCCATCCGGCCACGCTCGCCGCGGATCAGCGGCGCAGGCAACCGCGACCAGCCCTCCACTCGGAGGGAACGTGAGGAAGGCTCCTACCTCTCCCCGGGCGGTCAGGCCCCGATAGCGGCGCGGAAGGGCTCGTCAGAGGGGAACGGTCCGATGACGGCCATCTGCAGCGGCTGGGCGAGGAGCCGACCCGCCAGGCGTCGGACATTCTCCACGCTCACAGCCTCGTAGAGGGCGATCACCTCATCCACGGCCTTGACCTCGCCGGTGAGGAGCTCCTGCTGGCACAGCCAGGTCGCCAGGGAGTTGGTGCCCTCAAGGCCAAGCCGCAATCGTCCCTTGGTGAACTCCCGGGCCTTGCTCAGTTCAGCCTCGCTCAACGGCTCCTCGGCGATCCGATGCAGCTCGTCGATCACCGCCCGCACCGCCTCCTCGGCCTTGCTCGGGTCGACGCCCATGTACACAGCGAAGTGCCCGGCGTCGCTGTGCTTGCTGACGTAGCTGTGGACGTCGTAGGCCAAGCCACGTCGCTCTCTAATCTCCAGGAAGAGCCGAGAACTCATCCCCTCGCCGAGGATGGTGTTGAGGAGGTCCAGCGTGTAGCGTTCCGGATCGAGATAGGAGACCCCCCTGGTCCCGATACAGATGTGCGCCTGCTCGGTGTCCTTGCGATGCAGCATCACCTTGGGGACCGGCGGGAGCGGCGGCGCTGGGAGATAGGTCCGACCGTCTGAGCTCGCGGGCAGGGTCAAGCGGGGCTCGATCATCGCCTTGGTGGCCTCGACGTCCACAGCTCCCGACAGGCCGATGACCAGGTTGGGGAGGCAGTAGTGCCCCTGGATGTACTGCAGCAGGTCCTCACGGGTGGTGGTGGACACCGACTCGATGGTGCCAATGACGTCCCGACCGAGCGGATGCTCCGGCCAGATCAGGCGCTCGAAGAGGCTGTGGACGTAATCCTGCGGCTGGTCGAGGTACATCTTGAGCTCCTCGAGGATCACCATCCGCTCCCGTTCCACGTCCTCCGGCGCCAGCCGGGAATCCGAAACGATGTCGAACATGAGGTCGATCGCCAGCTCGATCCGGTCGGCCGGCACCCGGCTCCAGTACACCGTCAACTCCTTGTCGGTGTAGGCGTTCATCACGCCGCCGACCCCCTCGATGGTCTCGGCGATCTCCTTCGCCGTAGGCCGCCGGTGGGTGCCCTTGAAGAACAGGTGCTCGATGAAGTGAGAAGCACCGCCGATCCGGTCCTCCTCGAAGCGCGAGCCCACGGCGAGCATCAAGACCAGGCTGGCGGAGGCCCGATCCGGTAGGGGCGCAGCTAGCAGCCTCGCCCCGCCGGTCAGCTCGTACCTCAGGTGCTCAGGGGCGGGGCGCATGAACGGCCAGTATAGCTCCGGAGGAGGCAGGGACGGCCTGCCCCAGATGCAGGGGCGTCACCGCTCACGCAGCCGTCCCAGGGCCGAGTAGAGGATCATGGCCGTGTAATCGGGAGGCATCCCGTCCGACACGGCATCCAGAGCCTCGTGCAGGTACCTCACCACCTGCCGGTCCTGCCCCACCTCGGCTGACTCCAGCGCATCGCGGATCACCTCCGCGATCTCGCTCGGGGTCACCTCCTCGTCACCGGCGTCATCCGCCGCCGCGTTGGTCAGGGCGATCGCACGCCGGATCAGCTCGACGCCGGACTCCGCGCTCAATCCTCCTGCCGTCGCCTGGGACCAACCACGACGCGCCGCTCTGGCTCCTCGCCGATGCTGACAGTCATCACATCGGGGTCCCCTTCCAAGGCGAGGTGGATGGCACGCCGCTCGAAGGGCTGCATCGGGTCGAGAGTGATAGGGTCACCAGTCGCCTTCACCTGTCGGGCGGCACGGTAGGCGATCTCACGGACCGTGTGCTCACGGCGCTGACGATATCGCTCCACATCCACGATCACCCGCTGGTCAGGGCCCAGGCGCCGGCTGGCCAACAGGTTGGTCATGGTCTGAAGGGCACGCAGGGTCTCACCCCTCCAGCCGATGAGCATCCCCAGGTCGCGACCGGTGACGTCCACGACGATCGCCTCAGGGGTGGTCCGCGATGCCACCTGGCACCGGATGCCCATCTTGGTCAGGAGCTGGCTCACGATCTCGCGGGCGGCCTCGGCCGCCGCCGAGCCACCGGAGGTCGGGACCTCACCGTCGTCGGTCGCCGTCCTTCCCGACGGCTCCGTTGCCTGGTGCTCGATCACGGTCACCTCGACCACCGTCTCCTCTGGACTCTCGCTCAGGATCTTCACGTCGACGTTGCGACGGCTCTCACGAAGCTGGATCAGGGCAGCATCCACCGCCTCGTCGAGCGTACGACCCCGGCCTTCAGTAGATCTCATTTCCTTGCCCTCCTCGTCCTCTTCGCCGACCGGCCGGCGCCCTGCCGCCCAGCGGCGGCACGGCTCGGCGGCGGAAGGGTCGATCTGGTCGGTCCAGGGGGCCTGCTCGGTGCTCCCGAGCCACCGGTTCCAGCCGGTCCGCCCGGCGCAGGCGCGCTGGCCGGTTGGCGACCCAGGCCACCCCAGCCGGTGATGAAGTACTGCTGAGCGATCGAGAAGCAGTTCGACACGAACCAGTACAGCCCAAGACCTGCCGGGGTGATGATCGCGAAATAGAAGATCATCAGCGGCATCATGAACTGCATCGTCCGGTTCAGCTGCTGGGTCTGGAGCTCCTGCTCGGTCGGGTTCGTGCTCAGTGGCTGCTGCATCATCTTCGATTGGACGAACGTGCTCGCCGCCGCCAGGATGGGGATGACCAGGTAGGCCAGGGCCGGAATCGGGAGCCCATGAACGAGAGGGACCGACTGGGGCACTGCGGTCAGGTGGGGCACGAACAGGAAGTGATCGCTGAACCCTTCCCGCTGCGCCGTGCCCCGGAAGACGTAGTAGAGCGCGGTCAGGATGGGCAGCTGCAAGAGAGCGGGCAGACAACCGCTGAGCTGGCTGAAAGGGTTGACCCCGTGCCTCTGGTAGAGCTCGCGCACAGCCTCCTGCTGCTTGAGCGGGTCGTTCTTGTACTTCCGCTTGATCTCCGCGAGCTCGGGGTTCAGCTTCCGCTGCTGCTCCATGGCGCGCCGGCCCATGCGGATCTGGTAGTGGAACAGGGGCGAGAGCACCAGCCTGACGATCAGCGTGAGGACGATGATGGCCAGGCCGTAGGCCCCGATCGTAGCCGTGACCGGGTTGGCCTCCAGGAGGCTGTAGATGCCAAACAGCCCCCAGGAAAGGGTCTGGCCGAAGATCGCCCACCACGCGGTGTGGATCGGCAGGAAGATGTCGAACAGGCTCCCGAGGTTTATGGCAGGGAACTCCTCACTGCGATCATGGCACCGGGTCGTAGCCACCCCTAGCCAGGGGATGGCATCGGCTCACCCGCTTGATGCCCATCCAGGACCCGCGGAGCCAGCCGTGCTTCTCAACCGCCTCGTAAGTGTACTGAGAGCAAGTGGGCCAGTAGCGGCAGGACGCCCCCAGCAGGGGCGAGAGGCCGAGCTGGTAGGCACGGATGAGGGTCAGGAGAACCCGTTTCATCTTCGCATCAGGCGGTTGCGCACCGCCGTCACCTCCTGGACCAGCACCGATGCCGGCACCTCCACCGCAGCCGGTCGACCAATGAGCACCACGTCATAGCCTATCCCCCGGGGGAGCTCGTGCAAATCCTGGGGGAGGAGCCGAGTTCGCGCCGTCTCTCGCAAGCGGCGGCGAGCACGGTTGCGATCCACGGCATGGCGCAGGCCACGGCTTACCGCCACCCCAACCCTCCATTCTCCTCGCGGGTTGGGCCGAGCGAACGCGACCAGCGCCCGCCCTGCATAGACACGCTGGCCCCGTATCACCATCTCGAAGTCCCGACGGTGCCGCAGCCGGAAGCGCCGCTTCACGGCCCTCGCTGGAGGCTGCTCAGCGAGGCGTGAGCCGGTGACGGCCCTTTCGGCGGCGGCTCTTGAGGACCCGCCTGCCCCCCGGCGTCAACATGCGGCGTAGGAACCCGTGGACGCGGCGCCGGTATCGCCTCTTGGGCTGGTAGGTGCGCTTGATGACTGATCCCTCGAACTATGCAAAATCGACGAACGAGCCTCGCTCGGCAGGCCGCCTGCCGAGCGTGCGGAGTATAGCTTAGCCAGGCGGCGAGGTCGGCTTCCGAGTGTCGGCGGCGCATTCCTCGAGCGGCCCCGACCCCGACGCTCCTTGCGGCGCCGTGGGGCCTGCGACCCGATCGAGGGATGGTCGCAACCTCCGCGGCACGACCACCGCCGCAAGCCCGTCCAGGATCACCATGGCACCGCCGGCCATGGTCGCCTCCCTCACCCACCAAGGTCGCGTGCACCGACAGCCATCAGCCGGCTCGACCCGCTCAGCAGGTCGCTCATCACCTCCAGGCCTGGTCCGCGGCTGCGACGACCCAGTCGAGCCAAGGGTCACCAACCAGCTCAACGCCCTCCTCGACGCCCGCCGGTCGGGCGTCGCTGCCCTCTTCGAGCGCCTGGACCCCGAGATCGCCCCTGCTGCCCCGCCCCCCGAGCACCTCAAGGCCACCGTCGGCCTCCGATGGGCCGCCAGCATCCTCGCCGCGGCCTAGAGGTTGGCCTGGACGACCCATGGACCTGGGCCCGTCCTCCCTAGCCGGCAGGAGGGAGGAGGGCCCGGCGCCCGGCCTGGGGCGGCCGGTGGCGCCCCCGCCCCGGCAGCCAACCTCAGAGGGATCTCGCTCGCCCCTTGCCCCCGCCTCAGCTCTGGCCCGGACTGCTGGACCGTGAGAGGAGGCGCCCCGCTCAAGGTCAACGTCGCATTGCACCGCCCGGGGGGCTCTGCTACGCTTCCTGACCGGAGCGCGCCACCCGCCCCCACCGTGACCGTCGCAGCACGTCGGCGCCCTAGGCCGAGCTGACATCAGAAGCCGTCTCGTTAGGCCGACGCATCCCTTCAGCAAATCGACCACCAAGGCTGGGGGCTCTCAGCTGCCGTCGGGTGGCAGCTTTTCCACAAAGTCTCAACAGGGAGAGCCAGCGTGCGGTACGGGTTGGATGCCTGCCGCCGTCTCCACGACTCCGCTCGAGAGCCATGGAGGCCGCGGCCCTGTGACCAGGAAGGGGCCCTACCGGAACGGGTTCTCCACAGGAGATGCAAAGGCCGAGGCGGGAAATCCACCATGGATTCCCACTTCGTCCCCAGGTTTTCCACAGGCCGCACGCCACCGCCGCTCGCCCTCCCAACGGTGAGGAGACCCATCTCCCGGCCGATGGCAGAGCCGGCCGTACCTGGTTATCCACAAGCTCGAGGCCGAGGAGTAGTGCGACCGTGAGACCGGACCATATCTGGAGCGCCGTCCAGGAGGAGCTTCGCTTCCAGCTGGCCAAGCCCAGCTACGAGACCTGGCTCAAGAACACCACTCTGCTCTCCGCCGAGGAGAGCGTCTTCCGGATCGGGGTCCCGAGCAAGCTGGCCAAGGATTGGCTGGAGGACCGCTTCGCCGGGCTGATCCAGGAGACGCTCCAGGCCATCACCGGCAGCGAGGTGGAGGTGGACTTCGTGGTCTCTCCCCAGAACCAATCCGCCCCGGGGGTGGAAGAGGACCTCCTCCTCCCCATCGACGACGGTAGCGAGGTGGCGTCCGAGATCCCCAACACGGAACTGAACGAGAAGTTCAAGTTCAGCACCTTCGTGGTGGGCAATAACTCGCGTTTCGCCCACGCTGCCGCCAAGGCGGTCGCCGAGGCTCCTGGGGAGACCTACAACCCGCTCTTCTTGTACGGAGGCGTGGGCCTCGGCAAGACCCACCTGATGCACGCGATCGGCCATGAGGTCCGGAGTCGTTACCCGGTCCGACGGGTCGTCTACCTGACCTCGGAGCAGTTCATGAACGAGGTCATCGCCTCCATCCAGACCGCCCGGATGAACGAGTTCCGGGTCAAGTACCGCACGGTCGACGTGCTGCTGATCGATGACATCCAATTCCTGGCCGGCAAGGACCGCACCAAGGAGGAGTTCTTCCACACCTTCAACGCCCTCCACGAGATCAACAAGCAGATCGTCATTTCCTCGGACCGCCCCCCCAAGGAGATCCCTACCCTGGAAGACCGCCTCCGCTCCCGGTTCGAGCAGGGGCTGCTGGCCGACATTCAGCCCCCCGACTTCGAGACCAGGCTGGCCATCCTCCGCTCCAAACTGGGGCCGAAGAGCGGTCTGGTCTCCGAGGAGGTCCTGACCTTCATCGCGCACAAGGTCCAAAAGAACATCAGGGAGCTGGAGGGGGCGCTGACTCGTATCCTGGCCTTCTCGGCCATCCACCAACGGCGGATCTCGCAGGAGGAGGCCGCCCGGCTGCTCCAGGACATCATCCCAGCCGGCGTCCGCCGCCCCCTCACCATCGAGCGCATCCAGGAGACGGTGGCCGAGTTCTACCAAATCTCGGTCGAGGACATGAAGGGCAAGCGTCGGGATAAGCACATCGTCTTCCCCCGACAGGTGGCCATGTACTTGGTCCGCGAGGAGACGCCATCTTCCCTCCCCACCATCGGCCAGGCATTCGGCGGCCGCGACCACACCACCGCCCTGCACTCGATCGAGAAGATCGCCAACGAGCTCAAGGAGGACGAACGGCTCCGCTACGAGCTCCAGGCGATCCGCGAGCGTCTCTACGCCGACCAGTGAGCGAGGGAAATCCACAGATGGCTGTGCAAATCCAGTGCAAAGCCTGTGACCATCGGTGTGGACAGGGCTGCGTCGAGCCGTCCTGCCACCGCCTATGGCACCGGTTTCTCCCGGATCTCCCCGGGTTTTCCACCCCCTCAACGAATTGGGGCCTCGTTCGGCTTCCACAGTTTCCACAGCACCTACTGTGACTACGAGGGATTCAAGAGATCACTAGTCGTAGGCTTCCACTGGGGATAAGGAGCAAGCTTTGAGAATCACCTGCCAGCCCAGCATCCTCGGTCAGGCGCTGCAGACCGTCTCCCGCGCCATCTCGACCCGGACCACCCTGCCCATCCTGAGCAACGTCCTCCTCGAGACCGCCAGCGACGGCCTGGTGCTCACCGCCACCAACCTCGAGATCGGCATCCGCAAGCGGATCCCGGCCGAGGTCCTCGAGGAGGGGAGCACCACCGCCCCCGCCC
>DATGLL010000135.1:0-5701 GCA_035294145.1 Candidatus Dormiibacterota bacterium
TGCTGGAAACCGGCTTTCGCGCGCTACCCGACCCCCAAGTCCACCGGCCTCCGGCGCGACCTCAAGCGCGAGCTCCACGTCGACAACCCCGACCGCGCCCACCAAGGCCGGCGCACCCAAGGTCGGACTCCGGAGCAAGCCCTGATGGACCGTACGCTGTGGACCTCACCCCGCAGAGGCGTCGCCATATCTCGGGGAGAGGACACCCTAGGTCCCGCTCCCGGCATCGAGACAGCCACCCGGCGGCGAAGCCGGTGTACGGTCAGACGCTCACCTCGGCCATCAGAGCGATGAGCCAGCCTGAGGGGCGTCGAGCTCGCCCTTCGCCAGTGCGCGGGGCCCATATAGAGTGCACCCACGTCCGCTGCTCGACCACCCGGTGCCGTCCGGTCGGTGACGAAGGGAGATGTAGTTGTCCCCTCGCCCCTGGAGGGCACGTCGCTCCCATCCGCCACCCGGTTGCTCCTCGCTATCGGTGTGCTGGGGGCGCTGCTCTTCACCACCGTCTATCTCCTCGAGGGGGCGACCCGGCCTGGCCATGACGCCTGGGCCGACGCCGTCAGCCTCCTCAGCCTGGGCCCCGGGGATGGGTGCAGCGGGCGAACTTCGTTCTCCTCGGGCTCGTGACCTCGCTTGTGACCGCCCCGGGCCGGCGGCTGGCGTTGCGCCCGGGCGCGGCCGCAGTCGGCTACCCGGCTCTAAAAGCGATTGAGGGGCTGGGCCTGGCCGTGCTCGGGCTCTTCTCCCAGGACCCGGCCGGCGGCTATCCGCCAGGCGCACCGACGCCGCCGCGCCCCACCACATCGGCGGAGATCCACCTCCTCTTCTCGTTCATGACCATCACTGCCATCGCCTGGGCAGCCTTCTCCTGGCCCGACGGCTCGTGCTCGGGCCCCGGTGGGGCCGTGGCCGGGCCCTCTCCGGGGTTGCGACCCTTGTCTTCATCGCCCTCTTCGGATGGACTTCCACTCACGGGGGGCCGGCTGGTCTCTTCGAGCGGCTCTCGACCGGCGTTGCCTCCCTGCTCACCGTCCTGGTGGTGGGGCGGCTGCTGGTGCAGGTCCGACGAGGAGGCCAGGCGCCGACGGCAGCGGACGGTTAGGCCGGCTGGTATGGCGCCCCGGCCGTTCAGCGGGACTCGACCAGCGCTCGCTCCGGGTTGAGCCGATGGGCCCAGGCGACCAGGCTCTTGAGCAAGGTGACGATCAGCTCACGAGCGGTCTCGTCGGTCAGGTTGCCTTCGGCGTCGAACCTGTTGGAGGCCTGGGTCACGATCACCTCCGGCTTGGGCACGGTGAAGGCGTCGACCGAGCGCAGCACCTGGCGGAGCTGGAGCTGGGCCCGCAGGGTGCCGGCGATGCTGGTGCTGGCGCCCATGATCGCCACCGGCTTGCCCCGAAAGGCGCCCTGCCCGGCCGGGCGCGACACCCAGTCGATCGCGTTCTGGAGGACGCCAGGCACCGACCAGTTGTACTCAGGGGTGGCGATCAGGACAGCGTCGGCCTCCAGGATCGCCCGCCGCAGTCGCTGCACTGGCTCCGGCTCCCCTTGGGCGCGGACGTCCTCGTTGTAGAGCGGGACCTCGCCCAGGCCGTCGTAAATGCGTAGCTCGACCCCATCCGGCACGAGCCGCTGGGCCACGCGCAGCAGGGCGGTGTTGTACGACCCCTTGCGCAAGCTGCCCGAGATGCCGAGGATGCGGAACGACGCAAGCGGTGAGACCACGGACTTGGGAAGTCCCCAGCGGGGGGCCGATATTCCACAACCTCCTCAGCGTGGGCTCGCCTCGAGGCGACGGGCCAGCGGCCGCATCCTCTTCCCCCACCGGCACCAGCCTCCTGGCCAGCAGGTCGGTCGCGGAGCCGGGGAGGCCATAGGTCCGGTGCAGCAGCTCGCCGCCCCCGGCCCGCGAGGCCAGCACCACAGGCATGGCACCTGCCAGATCCTCTCACGGCGAGGCCCAGGACCGAGGCAGGTGACCGCCCCCCATGGCCTCGACCACCGTGCCCCGATAGCCGAGCCCAGGGAGGGCGCGCAGCAGACGACCACCGTCCCCGAGCGCGGCCTGAGCCAACGCTACCGGCACCACGTCGGGGACGCGGTCCAGCCGCAGGGCCCGGAGGCGAGGAGGACCGACGGCCGCCCGGACATAGCCCTCGGTCACCCACCCCAGCGGCCCGCAGGAGGGGGAGCTGGGCACTCCGGGGCTGGTGACATGGGCCCTGCGGACGAAGCGCGCGACGTGGATCCGGTCGTTCATCGCCACCGTGCACCCGAGTCCCCGAGCCACGGCCGCCCCTCACGAGGCAGGCTTCGTGGGTGCCCCGCGAGGGCGACCCCGTGAGAGATGCCCTCTGATGGGATGATCGCCCCCTCAGCGGCAACGGTAGAGTTGAGCGGCTCACCCCATGCTGGGACCGTACCGCGCACTCTTCGACGCTCCGGGAGCCGGGTCCTTCTGCCTTGCTGGGTTCCTTGCCCGGATCACCATGTCCACGGTCGGGCTCGGCATCATCCTGGTCGTCTCCAGGCTCCGCGGCGACTACACGCTCGCTGGCGCGGTGACCGCCGTCTACGCTTTGATGGGGGCTCTTGCGGCACCCCAGGTCGGTCGGTTCGCTGACCGTCACGGCCAGTCCCGCGTCCTTCCCTTCAGCACCGGCCTGCTCGCGGCCGGGATCTTCGCCCTGGCCGGCTGCACGGCATGGGGGGCGCCAGGCTGGACGCTGTTCCTTGCCGCCACGGTCGCCGGCGGCGGCAACGCCTCCGTAGGCGCGCTGGTGCGGGCCCGCTGGGCCCGAATCTATCGGGGCAGCCCGCTCCTCCACACCGCCTACTCGCTTGAGGCCGTGATCGACGAGCTGGTCTTCATCACCGGGCCGATCGTCGTCACGCTCCTCACGACGCAGGTCGGGCCCACGGCTGGGCTGCTGGTGGTGCTGGCGATCGCCGTGAGCGGCCTGCTCTGGCTGGCAGCGCTGCGCGCCACCCAGCCGGAGCCTGGCCCGGCCGAGGGGAGCCAGCACGGCTCGCCTGCACGCCTGCCCGGGATCCGGGCCCTAGCGACGGTCGCCGCCCTCTTGGGCACGGCCTTGGGCGCCATCGAGGTGATCACGGTGGGCTTCGTGTCACAGGCGGGCCACCGAGCGCTGGTGGGGCTAGTCTTGGCCTGCTGGGCGCTGGGCAGCGCCCTCGCCGGTCTCGGATATGGCGTGCTGGGACCTCGCGGCTCGCTCCGGTGCCGCTACCTAGCCTGCGTGACGGCGGCTTGGCTGAGCTCCCTCCTGCTCCTCCTTCCCACCTCCGTGGGGGCGCTGACCGGGGTCTTGCTCGTCTGCGGGCTCACCATCGCACCGACCCTGATCACCCAGGTGAGCCTGGTCGAGGCCTCGGTCCCGCCCACCGAACTCACCGAGGGCATCGCCTGGGTCACGACCGCCCTCGTCCTGGGGGCGGCCGCTGGCGAGGCCCTAGGGGGTGTCGGCGTAGACCGGCTGGGGCCCCACCTCGCCTTCTCCATTCCCGTCGCCGCCGGCGCCCTGGCCCTGACCGCCGCCCTAGGGGGCGCCCGATGGCTGACATCGGGTCCCCGACCCTCCCTGCCCGCCGACGCTGAGGCACCGGGCCAGCACTGAGAGGCGTCGTTGGGGCACCACCGCCGATCCCGATCGCCGGCCGGGCCGAGATGGCCTGGGCGGGGGGCCGCGCCGGACGATCGAGGAGGAGCTCGAGCAGAGTAAGGAACAGGGGCCGGGCCACCGCCGGCGATGGCCCCGCCAGCATCCGGGCCGCCTGTAACTCGTCTCCAGCGTGATCGTCAGCGGTCGAATCGCCTTCCAGGGCATGAGCGACCTCGGCACCACCACCTGGTTGAGCGTCACCGGGACGCCCGAGCGGTTTGAGAGGATCGAGGCCATCGACGGCTAGCGCTGGACCGAGACCATGAGCACCAGGCAGCAATCACCCACGGCCGGCCGGTACCGATGGTCGGGCACGGCGAGCACCCGCTTCGACCACCTCCCCTGACGGCCGAGCCGGCCGGCCCAGTGGTGGCGGGGAAAAGGAGCGACAGGGAGGTGTCTTGCGACCTACAATTGATGACTGACTGGTCACCTTCGATCATCAGGGAGGTATCCGTGCCCAGGTTGACGGCCGAGGCGAGGGAAACCCGGCGTGGGCACATCCTGAGAGCGGCGCTGCGCTGCTTCGCACGACGTGGCTACCACGCCACCACCATCGATGACATCGCTGCCGAGGCCGGTGTCTCCAAGGGCGCACCGTACGTGTACTTCGAGAGCAAGGAGGCGCTGTTCCGGGCCCTGTACGAGACCTGGAGCTGCGGGCTCTCCGACCGCATGGAGACCGTGCTCGCTGGCCTCGACGACCAGGCACGGCACTCCCCCCGCCGGGTTTTGGCCGCGGTCCTCACCGCCGTCGGCACCCACGTCACCGAGCACGCGGACCTCTGCCGCGTGCTGATCGAGGCCAGGACCCAGGCGGCCTACACGGAGGTGGTGGCCGAGGTCGTCCGCGCCTCTCAAGCGCAGGCGCAGGCCAGGATGTCACGACTCATCGGGGCGGGGGTGGCCCGGGGCGAATGGCCGCCGGACACGGATCCCGAGGACCACGCCCGGCTGATCCTGGCCGCCATCCACGGGCTCATGGTGGAGTGGCACCTGCGCCCAGGCTCATTCTCGTGGCCCAAGATGGCGCGACTGTTGGCGAGCGGCTGGTCGTCGACCGGCGGAGAGGAGAAGGAGGGGAAGGGATGCAGATGAGGCAACAGCGGGTGGAATCCTGGTGGCAGCAGTGGACGTGCGTGGGCGGCGCCTGTGCCCCGCCCGTCCTCCCACCGCGCAACCGCCTTGAACGTCTCCTGGACCGATACGTGGACGTCGCCGCACCGTTCATCCGTGGGTGCTCGGCCTTCGTGACCGTCGCCATCGTGGCCGCCGTGGCCTTCGCGCTCGGGTCAACCGGCGGCCTCCTCCTCGAGTCCGGCTTCTTCCTCGCCGCCGGAGCCTACTGCCTGGCCAACTTCGTGCGCTGCAGGGAGGCCCACTGCATCGTGACCGGCCTGGGCTGGTCGATGCTCGCCCTCGCTGGCCTCGGCGGCGTGCTGGCCGGCCGGGATTTGCGCGGCCGCGAATGGATCGCCTTCCTGCTCCTCGCCCTGGCCGGTCACCTGTTCGAAGCCGTGTGGAGGGCAGCGCGAGGGACCAATGCGCTGCGCCTCAGTCGGGACTGGTGACGACCCCGCCCGCCGAGGCAGGTGGCCTCTCAGGCGACGGGAGGATCACGCTCCACCGTTGGCACCTGGAGGCTTCATCCGAGCCGAAAGGAGGGGCTTCGATGCCACCGGGAACGGTCGTTTGCGCTGCGAGCCGGCCCCGGTCCGGGCAACAGCCGTGGCATCGGCAGCCGACGAGTAGGTGACCAGGCGAGACAGGTCGACCGGCGAGGTTGCCGCGAGCGTGGACACCTCCACTGGTCGGAACCCGCCCGAGGGGCCAGGAGAGATGGTGGGTCGACGCCCGCTGCCTCCTGGGCACTTCGCCCCCTCAACCGCGGCTCGCGCCGAGGGAGGAGGCCGTCCCTGTCTGCTCCGGCGATGGCGACGGGGATGGGAGCAACGGGGCCAGGGCGAGGGAGGCGCCGAGGCAGGTCATGTGGTGGGGCTGCGGCGACGCCGGGCAGAGGG
>DATGLL010000136.1:0-54046 GCA_035294145.1 Candidatus Dormiibacterota bacterium
TCCAGGACCTCGGGTGGGCCGAGCACTGGAGGGGTGACGGCGGTGGGGCGCGCCACCGGCGCGATGACCACGCCGCGATCAACCTGGCGAGGTATCGGCCCGGGGCACCCCACCAAGCTGGCTTGGTGGGGGCCCCGCCCGACGGCTCAGTTGGCGCCTCCGGGAGGCGCAGAGCCGCGGTCAGGGGGCCCCACGAGGCCGGCCTCGTGGGACCCCGGTGAGACCCGGGCTTCCCGGGCACGTGGAGGAAGCGCGAAGCCCGCGAGGGCAACCCCGTGAGGGGTGCCGCATGAGACGATCGCTTACTCAGCGGCAACGGTCTTGCCGCGGAGACGATGCCCAAAGCGAGTCGCCGATGGTTGCACCGTCCAATGCAGCTGGCCGCGTCGCTCGAAGTCCAGCCGGGGCGCGGTAGAGGCGATCCCGGAAGTGCTGGCTGATGCCCTCAGCGCCGTTGCCGGTCGGCATCCATCGCAGGAGCACGCTCAGGTCCTGGCAGTGGCCTGGAGCAGATCGGCAAGGTGGTCGCTTGCTCGCCGTCGCGGCTCTCGCCGAGCCAGCAGAACGGCGTAGGAGCTGGCCACATCGGCGGCGGTGCACTGCCAAACTGGGCCCACGTCCTCAAGTCGGATGAGGTGGAGGGCGTTCACACCGCCCTCCAGCCCAGCTCCCAAGCTGGGTAGAGGCGCCCCCGTCCTCCCCCGCCAGCCCGGAGGGCGCCCTCGCCACCCTCACCCCGAATACCCCGAGATCCTCTTCGCCCCACAGCCCCGTCTCGGCCAGCATCCCAACCTCAGCCAGGTCCCGGCCGGGTCGCCCCATCCTCGATCGCACCACCCGTGTCGAGCCGGGGCCGAGTGCGGTACCTCTCCCTCCCCAGGACCTCCGGCACCTCCCAATCGGTCGGCTTCCGCTGGCCCCCAACCCCCGCGTCCTCAAGGCCCTGCCTCCCTCGCTCCCCCCGCCTGCCCCGGGTGGTTCGGGCCGACGCTCAGGCCCAGCGCCACCCCCACGCGACTCGCATCCCCATGCGCGCCTGGCTGGGCGTGATCTGGGCCTGCTGGCACGCCGGCCCCACGATCCGGCCTGTCACCGCGCCGCTGCTACCTCCGCCGCAGCGTCGGGGTTGACCTGGGTGGCTCACGAGCGTGGCCGGTCACAAGCAGGTGCGCCTGCTTCAGATCGGCTCGAGGTGGCAGAGGCGCCGCCCACAGAGACGGGGACCCAGCCGGCGTAGGGTCTTGTAGCCGTCCCAGCTCCTCGGGGAGACCGGGGGCCAGGAGCGTGTCGGGGATGACCTGGCTCTGGGGCTGGCCACATTCGCTGGCCAGCTCCCAGAGGCGGGCGGTCGCTCAGGCCGTGCTCGCCGGCTCGGGCGCGGCCCCAACTCCGGCCCGGAAGCGCTCCAGGCGCTCCGCCGCCAGGCGCCGGGCGGCCTCGGCGTTGGCCAGCTTGATGCCCTCGTAACCGCGGATGCGATCGGGGATGGAGGCGACCTCCACCGCCAAGCCGTGGTTGGCCACCGTCAGCCCCGACCGCAGCTCGGTCAGCAGCTCCCGGTACCAGCCGATCAGCTCCCGCTCCAGGCGGCGCACCCGGGTCCGGCCGAAGGGGTCCCAGCGGGTCCCTCGCAGCCCCCGCATCCTGACCAGGGCCCGCAGCGCCGGCCGGAACCAGGGACCCAGCTCGAGCTTGTGCTTCAGGCCCCACTCGCGGAGTAGCGGCGGGTGCAGGTTGAAGCTCACCTTCGGGTCGACGAAGGTCTCCCGAAGCCGCTCCTGCCATTCGTCCCGCAGCAGGAGCCGGGCGACCTCGTACTCGTCCTTGTAGGCGAGGAGCTTGTACAGGTAGCGCGCCACGGCCTGGGTCAGCTCCTCGTGGCCGGGCACCACCATCCGCTCCCGCTCCCAGGTCGCCACCACCTCGTCCACGTAGCCGGCGGCGTAGGCGAGGTCCTGGTACTGGATCAGCTCGCCGACGCGCAGCGCCAGCAGGCGCCGGGTCTCCTCCGACATCCCGGCACAGCGGTCGAGCAGCTCCCGGTAGCGGGGGCCGGCACCGCCGAGCCGGGCCAGCTGCCGTCGCTCCACCTCCTCCAGGGTCGAGGCGGGACGCCCGATCAACCGTCGGACGCGCTCGGGGTCGTGCCGGTAGAGGCGGCCGTAGCGGAAGGCCTGGAGGTTGGCCTCGACCGCCACCCCGTTGAGCCGGATGGCGGCCTCGACCGAGCCCGCCGACACCGGCAGCAGGCCCGCCTGGTAGGCGACGCCGACCAGGAGGACGTTGGCCATGGCCTGGTCGCCGAAGAGCGCCTCGGCCACCTCGCCCGCCTCGACGTACACGTTCTCCTCGGCGCGGCTGTGCTGGTCGGCGGCCCGTCGCAGCACGCTCGCCCCCGGCATGAGGAAGTCGACGTGGCGGATCGCCTCCGCGGTGGGCGCGAGCGTGGTGTTGGCCACCACCACCGTGCACGCCGGCGACATGCGGTCCGCGTTGGCCTGAGCGACCACCCCCAGCAGGTCCAGCCCCAGCACTAGGTCGGCCTTGCCGAGGCCCACCTTGTTGGCGAGGTGGGGGTTCTCTCGGCCCTCGTACACGAGCAGCGAGGAGAGCACCGCGCCGCCCTTCTGGGCAAGGCCGGTCTGGTCGAGGAGGTGGACCTGCTTGCCCTCGATCAAGGCCGCGTAGGCCAGCACCTGGTTGGTGGTCACCACCCCGGTGCCGCCGATGCCGGGCAGGTAGACCCGGTAGCCGTGGCGGGCGCCGACCCGGCGGGCTGGCTCCGGCACCTCGTCGGCGGCAAGGGCCGGCACCTGGCGCCGCGCCAGGCCCTTCGAGGCGGTCACGGTGAGGAACGAGGGGCAATCGCCCTGGAGGCAGGAGTAGTCCTGGTTGCAGGAGGGCTGGTGAATCTGGGTCTTGCGGCCGAGCTCGGTCTCCACCGGTTGCACCGACATGCAGTTGGAGACGTCGCCGCAGTCGCCGCAGCCCTCGCAGACGTCCTCGTTGATGAAGAGGTAGCGCGTGGGGGCGGGCAGCTTGCCCCGCTTGCGGGCTCGACGCTTCTCGGCCGCACACTCCTGGTCGAAGATCAGCACCGTCACCCCCGGCACCCGGCGCAGCTCGCGCACCGCCTCCTCGTACCGGGAGCGGTCGACCACCCGGGCGTTGTCCGCCAGCCGAGCCCGGGCATAGGTCGAGGGGGCCTCGCTGACCACGATGGTCCTGGCCACCCCCTCCGACCTCAGAGCGTGCGTCAGGGTGGCGACGTCCGACTCCCCCTCCGGGTGCTGCCCGCCGGTCATGGAGACGTGGCGGTTGTAGAGCAGCTTGAAGGTGATGTTGACGCCCGCCGCGACGCAGGCCCGGAGCGACTGCGAGGCGGAGTGGAAGAAGGTACCGTCGCCCACGTTCTGCACGAGGTGGTCGAGGTCGGCGAAGGGGGCGGCGCCGATCCAGGGCGCGCCCTCCGCCCCCATCGGGGTGGTGAAGGCCAGCCCGCGCTCCTCCTGGGTCATGAGCGTCCCCATGCCATGGCAGCCGATGCCGCCGCCGATCACCTCGCCCTCGACCGCGACCGTGGAGCGGTTGTGGGGGCAGCCGGAGCAGTAGTTGGGCAGCCGGCGGGCGAAGGCCGTGTACCGCCGCCCCCGGATCTCCTCGATCTCCCGCAGGCGCCGGGGCACCGACTCCGGCACCCGGCCGAGCCGGAGCAGCCGCGGCCCCACCCGCTCGGCGATCAGATCCTGGTCGAGCTCGCCGTGCCAGGGGAAGAGTGGTCGGCCCTGCTCGTCGGCCTTCCCGACGATCACCGGCCGGTGGGGGCCAGGGTAGAGGATGGCCCGGAGCTGGCCCTCGATCAGGTCACGCTTCTCCTCCACGACCACGATCTCCTCCAGCCCCTCCGCGAACTCGCGCACGATCTGGGGCTCGATCGGGTAGAGGAGGCGGAGCTGGAGCACCCGGACCCCGAGCGCGGCCAGCTCGGCCTCGCCCAGCCCCAGGTCGACCAGCGCCTGACGGAGGTCGGTGGCGGTCTTGCCGGCCGCGACCAGGCCCACCCGATCGCGCGGGCCCCGCCACACGATCTCGTCCAACCGGTTGGCGCGGGCGTAGGCATGGACGGCCGGGAGGCGCTGCTCGAAGAGGTGCTGCTCGAGCTCGATCGAGATGGGGGCCAGGAGGGAGAAGGCCCGGGGCTTCTCGAAGTCGCCCAGGTCGGGCAGCACGATCACGGGCCGGTCCGGCCCCACCTCCACGCTGGCCCCGCCGTCGCAGAGGTTGGTGACGCACTTGAGCGCGGTCCACAGGCCGACCAATCGGGAGAGGGCGATGCCGTGCAGACCCAGGGTCAAGAGCTCGGCCACCGTGGCCGGGTAGAGGACGGGCATGGCGCAGGCCACGAAGTCCCACTCGCTGGCGTTGGGCAGGGTCGAGCTCTTGGCGTTGGGGTCGTCGCCGGCCAGGGCCAGCAGCCCCGAGTTGGGAGGGCCGCCGCCGACGTTGGCGTGCCGGAGGACGTCGAGGGTGCGGTCGACCCCCGGCGACTTGCCGTACCAGATCCCGGTGACCCCGTCGAATCGGGAGTGACCGAACAGCTCGATCATCTGGGTGCCCCAGACGCTGGCCGCCGCCAGCTCCTCGTTGAGCCCGGGCACGTGGTGGATGTCGAGCGGCTCCAGGAAGCGCCGGGCCCGACCCAGCTCCAGGTCGTAGCCGCCCAGCGGTGACCCCGGGTAGCCGGAGATGAGGGTGCCGGTCCTGAGCCCCGCTGCCCGGTCGCGGCGGGCCTGCTCGATGGGGAGCCGGACCAGGGCCTGGACGCCGGTCATGAAGACCGTCCCCCCCTCGAGGGCGTAGCGGTCCTCGAGCCGTACCTCCCGCCCTTGGGCCATGGCCACCGCAGCCGATTGTACGGGCTCCAGCGGAGGCCTCAAGGAGGTCGCCGGCCGCCCTGGGAGGGGCAGGACCGCCGGCCGCCCGGCGTCCTCAGCCCTGGTCCAGCCGGGGGAAGCCGCCGGCAGCGGTCCGGGCCTGCATCGCCAGCCAGCTCGCGCTCGGGTAGCCGGAGGACTCCAGGTCACGCAGGTGGCGCTCCACGTCGTAGGCCACCCGCCGCACCTCGGGCTCGCCATCGGTGACCAGGAGGTAGGAGGGGCGGGGATCGCCGTCGTAGGGGAGGCCGACGCTGCCCGAGTTGGCGACCGTGAACCGGCCCAGCCGGCGCACGTAGGGACGGTGGATGTGCCCGTAGACCGCCAGCGCCGCCCCCAGCGACCCGTAGTGGCGCTCCAGCTCCTCATCGGGGACCTCGGGCATCACCCCCCTCCAGGTGTCGCCTGGCACCGCGTGCACGAGCGCGACCTCGTCCTCACGGCGCCACTCCAGCGGCAGCCGCCGCAGCCAGCCGATCCGCTCCTCGCCCAGTAGCTCCGCCGTCCGCTCGACCAGCCGGGCGAAGACCCGGGCCGCGTTCTCGGGCAGCTCCGTCGGCATCCACCAGAGCGCCTGGTCGGTGTTGCCCACCACCCCAGGCCAGCCCAGCTCGCGGATGCGGTCCACGCACTCCGCCGGGCGGGGGCCGTTGAGGGCTAGGTCCCCACCGTGGACGACCAGGTCCGGCGCCGTCCGGGCCAGGTCGGCGATCACCGCCTCCAGGGCGGCGAGGTTGCCGTGGACGTCCGAGACGATCGCGATCCGCATCTCCTTCCCCTGCCATCCTAGCCCGGCCTTCCACGCCCGTCGCGCCGAGCTCGCCCTGGCCACCCCGCTCAAGGCGGCCGGCCCCCCCACGGGCATCTCGTCGTCGGACGGGAGCCCGAGTGGGGCCGCGTCCGCGCGGGCACCGATCAGGCCGGGCCGACCGGCCGCTCGGCCTCGACACCGTACGGGCGAGACCCCGGCCGCGCCACCTCCGGTGGACCGGGCGGGCAGGGGGCGGCATAGGTCGTCAGGCGCCCGCACATCCCGTAGGCCCGGCGCCCCGGGCTCCGCAGCAGCACCCCGCCCAAGTGGTCCGTGCGCCCGGCCTGGATCGCCTCCAGGTACCGCCCGGTCAGCGCCGCCACCGCTGGCGCCTGACCGCGCCAGCGCCGGCGCCACTCGGGCACCCGGTCCGCGACCAGCCGAACGGCCGCGGCCAGGAAGTCGCCGAGCGCACCCGGCCCCTCCGCCGCCACCCGCGCGCGCAGGGCCAGGTAGCCCTCGACGGAGAGATCCCGGCGCCGGCGGGCCGCGGCCTCGAGCGTCTCCTCGTCGCCGGCCGGGAGGCCGGCCGCGGCCGCGTAGCGCTCGGGGTCGGCGAGCACGTCCGGAGGGAAGGTGAAGACGGCATCCCCGGCCTCTGGCAGTCCCGCGTTCTGCATCACGACCAGGATCCGGAGGGCGTCGTCGTTGATCAGGCGGTGGACGGTGCCAGGGGTGAACCAGAGGCAGTCGCCACCCCGAAGCGGCACCTCCCGATGGCCCTCGGCCCCCAGCGTCTCCAGGCGGCCCCTGCCGTCCAGGACGAAGTAGGCCTCGCTGCAGGCCAGGTGGACGTGGGCCGAGCCGCCCCGCCGGCCGTCGGGGCCCGGCCAGTCGTAGACCTCCAGCAGCGTGAGCGCGGTCGCACCGGGGAAGGCCAGCCTCGCCCCCGCCGCCCGAGCGGCCGTCACCGCCGCACCCCCAGCGGGTCACGGGCCTCGACCAGGTCCGCCAGGGCGCGACAGCCGACCACCCCCGCCTCCCCGTCCACGATCGCCACCTGGTAGCGCAGGCTCAGCGCCTCACCGTCGGCCAGCCGGTGCTCCCGGCTGAAGAAGGGAGCGGGGCAGAGACAGGCGTAGGGCTGGCTGCGCACGAACCAGCGGGTCGGGTGACCGAGGTTGGTCGGATGGTCGCGGAAGACCAACGTCGAGGACCGGCCATGGCCGTCGTGGCGTCCCACGAAGCCCATCCAAGGACCTCGCCACCCCATGTACTCGTCGCCTCCCTCGCCGTTGGGGGTCACCACTCGGCCCCCGGAGAACGACCTCGGCCCCCGCCAGAAGAGCCCTCCGTAGCCGGCGTCACGGCGGCCCTCGGTGGTCGGGCTGCCGATGGTGACGGCGGCCCCGCTCACGTTGCGCATGGTGGTCTCGAAGGCGAGCAGCCAGGCGCCGCGCTCGGGGACGACGAGGGCCGCGATCCGGCGCCGCTCCCAGAACCAGGCCTCCCCTGGCTCGGTGACCCACGTCAGCTCCTCCTCCAGGTAGGCCGTGGCGCCGGCCTTGAGGAGGACGAAGCGGTCGTGGCGCATCCGCCCGTTGTTGGGCAGCTGGCGGTAGCCCTGTCCTCGGAGGTAGGTCGGGCCTCCCCAGAAGTTGGCGGCGCCGACGTTGGGAAGCGACCAGGCGATGCCCTTGTGCCAGACGTGATCGTGAGGGCGGTACAGGCTCACCAGATCGCCGTCCAAGGTCCACACCGGGTGAAGGTAGGGACGGGGGGACTCCAGCTGGGGGTCGGCGGGGAGGTACACGTAGCGGAAGAGCTCCCGGTCCCCCCAGAGCACGCGAACCGCCCCCGCCTCGGAGCTGTCCAGCCGCATCACCACCGGGCGCCGCCTCCGTCCATGCGGTCGTAGAAAGGGGAGCCCTCCAGATCGGCGGGGGTCACCGGCCCGCCACCGAGCCCGGAGGCGTAGATGCCGGCCACCAGGGCCATGGTGCGGCGGCTCTCCGCCGGCGTCACCGGGGGTGGCGCCCCTTCCTCGAGGCTGCGCAGCACCTCGGCGAACTGCGAGCGGTGGCCGCTGGGGATCCCCCGCTCACCCGCCTCCCAGGCATCGAGCACCTCCTCGGCCCCAGGGGCGGGGGTCAACCGCCAGTCGGCGTCGCCGTAGCCGTAGAGGTGCCTCAGCTCCACGGTGGCGCGCTCGAAGTCGAACCGGAGGTAGCTCTCCTCGCGGGGGGAGAGGACGCTGTTGACCACGCTGGCGACGGCGCCGTTGGCGAGGATCACGTGGGCCAGGGACAGGTCCTCGGTCTGGGTCCGGCGTGCCTGTCGTCGGACCACGGCCGACACCTCCGCCCAGTCACCCAGCACCGACAGCAGCAGGTCCATCTGGTGGATGCCGTGGCCCATGGTCGGCCCACCGCCCTCGGACTCCCAGCGGCCCCGCCAGGCCACGTCGAAGTAGGCCTGGTCCCGGAACCAGGTGGTGTGGCAGATCGCCAGCAGCGGCCGGCCCAGCACCCCCGAGGAGGCCAGCGCCCGGAGCCGCCGCGCGCCGGAGCCGAAGCGGTGCTGGAAGACGGTGGCGAGCCAGGGGCCGGCGCTCCCCATGGCGGCCAGCTCGTCGAGCTGGCGAAGGCTCAACGTCGGCGGCTTCTCCACCAGGACCGAGACCCCGGCCTCGAGGCAGCGCCGGGCCTGCTCGAAGTGGAGGGCGGGCGGGGTGCAGAGGTGGACCAGGCCCGGCTCCGCCTCGGCCAGCAGCTCGTCCAGGTCGGAGTAGCGACCGGGGATTCCGTGCTCATCGCAAAAGGCGGCCAATCGGTCCGGGTCGACGTCCATCGCCGCCACCAGCTGCGCTCGGCCCCCCAGCCGGCATAGCCCCTCCGCGTGCAGACGGGCGACGTTCCCGGCCCCGACGATCGCGACCCGGACCGGCCTCACCACGGCCGCGCCTCCGCCATCACGCCCACTATAGCCCTCTTTACGAGAGATTTCGAGCGGTCACCGCCTAGCAGGCCCAGAATCGAAGGGGATCCGAGCAGGCTCTGGGCGAGATCCGGCGCTGCCAACGGAAATGCCGTACGATAAAGCCATCGAATGATTTCGAAAGCAGGTCCTCACCGCTCCCTGGACGGCACCCCCGGCAGCGCCGATGATGGTGAGGTGGACGCCGAGCGTAAGGCGACCGGCTCGGAAGACGGCCCCGAGCCTGGCCCCGCAGAGGCGGTGGCGGCCCGAGCCGGGGGGCGGGGGCAACGTCCGACCCTAGCGGCGGTGGCGGCCCGGGCAGGGGTGTCGCTCCCCACCGTCTCCAAGGTCGTCCACGGGCGTCCCGACGTCGCCCCCGCCACCCGGGCGCGCGTCGAGCGGCTGTTGAACGAGCTCAGGTACCGCCGTCCGGGCGGCCGCCGCGGACGCCGGGCCGGCCTGGTGGACGTGATCTTCAACGGGCTGGACAGTCCCTGGGCGGTCGAGATCCTGCGCGGCATCGAGGAGTGGTGCTCGGCTCACGCCATGGGCACGGCGGTGTCGGCCGTCCGGCACGGGAACGCGCGACCGACGAGCTGGACCAGCGCCTTGGCCAGCCACGACACCGACGGCGTGATCCTGGTCACCTCCGAGCTGACGGTTCCCCAGCTCCGTCAGCTGCGGGAGGAGTCGATCCCGTTGGTGGTGGTGGACCCGGTGAACCTCCCCGATCCCGAGGTGCCCAGCGTCGGCGCCACCAACTGGGCGGGAGGGATGGCCGCCACCGACCATCTGCTCGGCCTAGGGCATCAGCGGGTCGCCATCATCAGCGGCCCCGCCGACTACCTCTGCAGCCAGGCCAGGGTGGCCGGCTACCGGTCGGCGCTGGAGCGGGCCGGCATTCCCTACGACCCCGCGCTGGTGCGCTACGGCGACTTCCACCACGAGGGCGGCTTCATCCGGGGCGGCGAGCTGCTCGAACTGCCCGACCCCCCGACCGCCATCTTCGCCGGCAGCGACCAGCAGGCCCTGGGCGTCTACGAGGCGGCCCGGCAGCGGGGGCTCAGGATCCCCGAGGACCTGAGCGTGGTCGGCTTCGACGACCTGCCGTTGGCCCGCTGGGTGTCGCCGCCGCTCACCACCGTCCGCCAGCCCTTGGCCGAGATGGGCAAGGTGGCCGCAGAGATGCTCGGTGACCTCATCGAGGGGACGCCGTTGAGGACCCAGCGGGTGGAGCTGTCCACGGAGCTGATGGTTCGGCACTCCACCGCTCCCCCTCGGGCCGCGTCGGCTCGCCCTCAGGCGAGCTCCACGGACCGGCCCGACCGGGCAGGAGGTGGGGGAAGGTAGGACCGCAGCCAACGCCCGGTCACCAGGCGGGTCCCCGCGGAGCCCACGCCGAGTCCAGGCGGTCGGGATCCCCCGCCGCCGGCCAGGATGTCGTGGAGCCCTGGCGCGACCCGTCGTTGCCCGTCGAGGAGCGGGTCGCCGACCTGCTGGCCCGGATGACGCTCGAGGAGAAGCTGGCCCAGATGACCAGCGTGTGGCTCCGGGATCCCGCCCGGGACCAGGTCACGGCCCCGCTGCCCGGCCACCAGACCGACGGGGTGCCCACCTTCGCCGAGCTGATCGAGAGCGGGCTCGGGCAGCTCACCCGCGTGATCGGCACCCGGCCCGTGCCCCCGGCCGAGGGTGCTCGAACGTTGGCCGAGCTCCAGGCCCGGGTGGTGGCAGCGAACCGCTTCGGCATCCCGGCCATCGCCCACGAGGAGTGCCTGAGCGGCTTCACCGCCTGGACCGCCACCGCCTTCCCCGTCCCGCTGGCCTGGGGGGCCTCGTTCGACCCCGCCCTGGTCGAGGAGATGGCAGCGGCGATCGGGCGCAGCCTGCGTTCGGTCGGCGTCCATCAGGGGCTGGCACCGGTCCTCGACGTAGCCCGCGACGCGCGCTGGGGGAGGGTCGAGGAGACCATCGGCGAGGATCCCTACCTGGTCGGGGTGATCGGCACCGCCTACGTGCGCGGCCTCCAGTCCGCCGGCGTGATCGCCACCCTCAAGCACTTCGCCGGCTACTCCGGCTCCCGGGCGGGCCGGAACATGGCCCCGGTGGGGGTGGGCAGGAGGGAGCTGGCCGACGTCTTCCTGCCCCCCTTCGAGATGGCCATCCGCGAGGGGGGCGCCCGCTCCGTCATGCACTCCTACGCCGCCATCGACGGCCTCCCGGCGGCGGCTGATCACGAGCTCCTCACCGAGGTCCTGCGGGGGCAGCTGGGCTTCGAGGGAGTGGTGGTCGCCGACTACTACGGGATCTCGTTCTTGGAGACCCTGCACCAGGTGGCGGGATCGCCGGCCGAGGCGGCCGCCATCGCGCTGCGGGCCGGGGTGGACGTGGAGCTCCCGACCGTGCGCTGCTACGGGCCGGGGCTGGCGGCCGAGGTGCGGGCCGGGCGGCTGAGCGAGGCGTTGGTCGACCGCTCCGCGGGCCGGGTGCTCCGGCAGAAGCTCGAGCTGGGTCTCCTGGACCCGCCGGGCGCCCCCGTCGCGCCAGTGGGTGAGATCGACCTCGACCCCCCAGAGCACCGAGCCCTGGCACGGCGCCTGGCCGAGGAGTCGATCGTGCTCCTGGCCAACGACGGGTCGCTGCCACTGGATCCCTCCGCCCACCTGGCGGTGGTCGGCCCCCTGGCCGACGACCCACGCGCCTTCTTCGGCTGCTACACCTTCCCCGGCCACCTGGGGCTGGAGCCATCGGACGGTCTCGGGGTCCCGGTGGTGACGGTGCTGGAGGCGCTGCGCCAGGAGCTTCCCGGGGCCCGGATCGAGCACGCCCGCGGCTGCGATGTTCGCTCCCCGGACCGCTCCCAGCTGGCGACGGCCCTGGAGTGCGCCGGTGGCGCCGATCTGGTCCTGGCCGTCCTCGGAGACCACGCCGGCATGTTCGGCCGCGGGACCTCGGGGGAGGGCTGCGACGCCCCTGACCTCCGCTTGCCCGGGATCCAAGCCGACCTCCTGGCCGGGCTGCTGGCCACCGGCCGGCCCGTGGTCTTGGTGCTGGTGACCGGCCGCCCGTACGCGATCGAGAACGCCGGACGGCTGGCGGCGGTGGTGCAGGCCTTCTTCCCCGGACAGGAAGGCGGGAGCGCCATCGCGGGCGTCCTCTCCGGGCGACTGAACCCGGGCGGCAAGCTGCCCATCCAGGTGCCGGCGTCCCCCTGCGCCCAGCCCGCCAGCTACCTGGGGACGTCGCTGGCCGGCCGCAGCGGGGTCAGCTCGGTGGATCCGACGCCCCTCTTCCCCTTCGGCCACGGGCTCTCCTACACCACCTTCGCCTACTCGGACCTCTCCATCCAGCCGGCCTGCAGCTCGGGCACGGCCACAGGGGCCCTGGCCCGGATCCCCACGGACGGGGCCGTCGAGATCACCTGCACCGTCCGGAACACGGGGATGCGGGCCGGGACCGAGGTCGTCCAGCTGTACCTCCGCGACCCGGTGGCCCAGGTGACCCGGCCGGTCCGCTACCTGGCCGGCTTCGCCCGCGTCGGGCTCGAGCCGGGCGTCGCCCGCCGGGTGACCTTCCACCTCCACGCCGACCGGACCGCGTTCTGCGGCCTCTCCGGAGATCGGATCGTCGAGCCGGGCATCATCGAGGTGGAGATCGGCTCCTCGTCCACCGACCCACGGCTCACGGGTCGGATCGAGCTGGAGGGTCCGCAGCGGGTGGTCGGGTCGGATCGGGTGCTGACCACCCCGGTCACCCTCTCCACGGCCGACGCGTAGGCAGGTCGGTGCCCGGATCCCACCGGGCGGGGGGATGGCCCGGCGACGCGCTCGCCAGCGGGTGCCGCCGCGGCCGTGGGCGGCCCTCGACCCGCTCCGCCCCGACCCGCCCTCGCGCCGCCGCGAGGGCGAGGGGGCAGCGGCGGGGAGGGCTACAGGCGTGACCCCTCCGGGTCGCGGAGCCGCTGGGCGCGGTCCCCGCCCCGAAATTTGATCTCCAAACTTTTCGACACCAACGTCCGTGCTCGCGCCGTCCCGTTGGCCGACCGAACCGCGCTCGACCGCGGAGGGGTCGTTGACGACCGAACTCCCACCACCTATAGTAGCGAGCGATGGGAGGAGGAGCGTTCGAAACTTTCGATCCTCGCACCCCGAGGGTCGGCGACCCCGACGCCGGGCGCCTCGCTGGGAACGGGCGAGCAGCGGGCCGTCGGTCGCGAGGGAGTCGGAGGCTGGACCGGGCCTCAGGCGGGGTGATCGATCGCGCACCTCAGGGGAATGGCCCCGCCCTCGCCCCCCACGGGGGGATGTTCGGATGAGCGCGCCGACGACCCTGGTCCGGCCGCCGGTGGCGCCGGAGGGGCAGCTTCCAGCGCCACCGGAGGCCGTCGTCCCTCGACGGCCTCCCGGTCGGGCCTGGCGTCGGGCGCTACGCCGGGACTGGCAGCTGTACTCGTTGGCAGTCCTGCCCCTGCTGTTCTTCTTGATCTTCCGCTACCTGCCGATGGTGGGCAACGTGATCGCCTTCCGGCAGTACGAGCCCGGCGGCAGCATCTTCGGCGAGCAATGGGTGGGCCTCCAGTACGTACAGCTGTTCCTGCACGACCCTACCTTCTGGCACGTGTTCAGCAACACGCTGATCCTGGGGGCAGCGACCCTGGTGTTCACCTTCCCGCTGCCGATCATCCTGGCGCTGCTGCTCAACGAGGTCCGCGCCTCGGCCTTCAAACGGTTCGTGCAGTCGGTGTCCTACCTTCCCCACTTCCTGTCGATCGTGGTGGTGGCGGCGATCGTCATGCAGTTCGTGGCCGTCGACGGCTCGCTGAATCAGATCTTGAAGGCGATCGGGGTTCAGCCCATCCCCTTCCTGCAGGAACCGCAGTGGTTCCGACCCATCTACGTCGCCTCCGAAGCATGGCAGAACGTCGGCTGGGGCACGATCCTCTACCTGGCCGCCCTGACGACCATCGATCCCAGCCTGTACGAGGCGGCAGCGATCGACGGAGCCAATCGATGGCAACAGACATGGCACGTCACCCTTCCCGGTCTGCTGCCCACGATGATCACCCTGTTGATCCTCAACATCGGGACCTTCATGAACGTCGGGTTCGAGAAGATCCTCTTGCTCTACAACCCCTTGACGTACTCGACCGCGGACGTGATCACGACCTACCTCTACCGCCTCGGCGTGGTCTCCAACGACTTCAGCTACGCCGCGGCGATCGGGCTGTTCGAAGGCCTGATCGGGTTGCTCCTCGTCGGGTCCGCCAACCTGATCGCCCGCCGCACGGTGGGGACGAGCCTGTGGTGAGCTCGGATGGGGAAAAGATGGAGCTGAGCGGCGGACGACCTTGGGAGCCGCGGCCCGGCCGGGCCTATCGGGTGTTCCAGATCGTGAACGTCGTGATCCTGTGCGGCGTCGTGTTGGTGACACTCTACCCCTTCGCAAACATCGTCGCCCGCTCCTTCAGCAGCGAAACCTACATCGCATCGGGGCAGGTCAACCTGATCCCGCGCGGGTTCAACCTCACCACCTACAAGGCGGTGCTCTCGGATCCGACGTTCTGGACCAACTACCGCAACACCGTCGTGTACACGGCGGTGGCGACGTTCATCTCGATGACCCTAACCACCTCCTACGCATACGTGCTCTCGAAGAAGCATCTGCGTGGTCGCAATTTCCTCATCGGGATCGCCGTCTTCACCATGTTCTTCTCCGGCGGCCTCATCCCCAACTACGTGTTGATCAACACGCTGGGGATGAGGAACACCATGTGGGCCTTGGTGGTGCCAAACGCGATCAGCGCCTTCAACTTGCTGGTCATGAAGGCGTTCTTCGAGAGCCTGCCCCCGGAGCTGGAAGAAGCCGCTGCGGTGGACGGGGTGGACACCTACCGCATCCTGCTGAGGATCGTGTTGCCTCTGTCGAAGGCCGTGGTCGCCACCATGACACTTTTCTACGCCGTCTCCTTTTGGAACTCATGGTTCAGCGCCTTCCTCTACATGGACCGTCCCAACCTGTTCCCGGTGACCTTGTACCTGCGCAACCTGATCGCTGGAGCGACGAGCGGATCCGAAACCGGCGCGGCCATGGGATACCTACCACAGATCAATGCCAACATCCAGTCGGTCACGATCATCCTGACGATCCTCCCGATCGTGCTGGTCTACCCCTTCATCCAACGCTACTTCATCTCGGGCGTCAGGCTCGGCGCCGTCAAGGGATAAGTGCAACTTGTCTCGGAAGGGAGAGGAGTCACGATGTACAGGATGACCCGTCGCGAGCTGCTCGTCGCCGGGGGGATGGCTGCGCTAGCGCTCGCCGGCTGCTCCACTGGTGGGGGCTCGGGCCGGGGGCAGGCCCCATACTCGGGGAATCGATACGGGGCGATGAACAACTATGGGCCCGGAGTGCAGTTCAGGGCCACCAAGCCCCTCACGTTCTCGATGATGTACGACAACAACCCAGGGTACCCCTACAACAAGGGCTGGCTGTTCTGGTCCGAGCTCACCAAACGGACCAACGTGACGCTGGATCCTGTGATCGCCAACCTGAGCGACTACAACACCAAGGTGAGCCTACTGATCGGAGCTGGCCAGGCCCCGGTCATCATCCCCAAGATCTACCATCCCCAGGAGGTCCCCTTCATCGCCTCCGGTGCCATCCTTCCCGTGAGCGACTACACCGGCCTCATGCCCAACTACACCAGGACGATCACCGAGTGGAACCTCCAGCCTGACATCGATACGCTTAGACAAGCGGACGGGAAGTACTACCTCTTGCCCGGGCTGCACCAGCAGCTCTGGGTCGACTACACGCTGGCGATGCGCTACGACATCCTCGCCAAGCTCAACCTTCCCTCCAGCTGGCCTGAGCTGTACGGGCAGAAGGTACCGCCTACCTGGAGCGACGTCTACGACGTCCTCAAGGCCATGAAGTCCTACACCAACTCGTATCCGCTCTCGGACCGTTGGAGCATCCCCACTCCAGGGGGCAACCTGCTGAACATCCTGGGCACGGCCTATGGAGCCCCTGGCGGCTGGGGCTATCAGAACGCGACCTGGGACTACAGCGCCAAGAAGTACGTCTTCACCGGCACGATGAATCAGTGGAAGCAAATGCTCCAGTTCCTCAACCGGCTGGTGATGGAGGGCCTGCTCGACCCCGAGAGCTTCACCCAGAGCGACCAGCAAGCGATCGAGAAGTTTGGAGCCGGCAAGTCGCTCGTGATCAGCACCAACGCCCAGACCATCGTCAACGACTATCGACCGGCGATCAAGGGCATCCCGGGCGCGACCGTCCACAAGATCCCGGTGCCGATCGGGCCCATGGGCCCGGTCAACCAGGGCAGCCGCCTGGAGAACGGCATCATGATCCTATCGAAGGCTCGCAACACGAGCGACTTCGTCGCCATGATGCAGTTCATCGACTGGCTCTGGTACTCACCGGAGGGGAAGGTCTTCGCCAAGTGGGGCATCGAGGGGGTGACCTACACCGGCAGCGTCGACAAGGGCACCTTCAAACTCGAGCCCGACATCGACTGGGGTGGGCTCAATCCCGGCGCCCCGAAGAACCTGCAGGTGGCCTACGGGTTCTTCAACGGGATCTTCGCCTACGGGGGCAGCACGAAGCTCTTGGACACGCAGTTCCCCCCCGAGGAGCTGGCCTTCCAGAAGGTCATGAACAAGCGAAGGACGCTTCCCCTACCACCACCGGCTCCTCTCACCACCGCGGAGCGGCAAGAGGCCCAGCTGTGGGAGACGAACCTACAGGACTACGTCACCACGCAATCGCTCAGGTTCATCCTCGGCAAGCGGTCGTTCAGCGAATGGGGCGAGTACGTCAACGAGCTCAAGCAGAGGAACATGACCCAGTACATGGACCTCATCACCAACGCCTACGAGCGCTTCAAAGCGCACCACGGCTGATCACCTCACGGTGGGGGTTGTCTGTCCCTGGCCCGCTCTCTCGCGTCGACCTGGTCGCGGAGCACCACCGAGTGGTAGCGATATGAGCGATCCCGACCCAGGCCGGAGGGCGTTCGGTGAGGGGCCGCTCTCGCGCGTGGCGGCGCTGGTCTACAACCTCCTGGTGATCGAGCTCCTGCTGCTGCTCGCCACCGCCCCTGGCCTGGCCGGATCCCTCCTGATCGTCCCCGACGCCAGCGACGCTCCCCTGATCGCGCTCTGCGCGCTGCCGCTCGGCCCGGCGCTCTCCGCCGCGCTCTACGCGCTGCACCACCGGCGGCGGGCGCTGACCGACCTCAGTCCCGCAGCCGCGTTCTGGCGTGGATACCGGGCCAACCTCCGCGGGGCCCTCCAGGTCTGGGCCCCCTGGCTGGGGTTCGAGACGATCGTCGCGGTGAACCTGACCCACCCAGCCGTCGCAGGCATCCCCAGATGGTGGGCGACGCTGTTGGTCCTGATCGCGGTGGCCGCCGCCGTCTGGGCGGTCGAGGCGCTGACCATCACCTCCCTCCTCTCGTTTCGGGCGAGGGACGTCGCCCGCCTGGCGGCCTTCTCCCTCGCCCGCCATCCCGGGGTCACGCTCGCGACCACCTGCCTGCTGGTCGCCACCGCCGCCATCCTCCTCGCCTCGGAGGCGGCCCTTGCGCTGCTCGGCTCGGTGCTGGCGCTGGTGCTGGTGCGGGTCTGCCGACCGGTGATCGAGGAGATCCAACGGGAGCTCACCACATGAGCTTGCCCGTCACCGCCAAGATCCCCTTCGGCGGGGACTACAACCCGGAGCAGTGGCCGGAGGAGGTCTGGGAGGAGGACTACCGGTTGTTCGACCTCGCCCGGATCGACATCGTGACGCTGGGGGTGTTCGCCTGGGCACTGGTCCAGCCCGAGCCGGACGTCTACGACTTCACCGTCCTGGATCGGATCGTGGAGCGGGCAGCCGCCCGGGGCCGGGCCATCTGCATGGGGACCGGCACCGCCGCCCTCCCCGCCTGGCTGGTGCGGGCCTTCCCAGAGGTGACGCGGGTGGACTTCGAGGGACGTCGGCACCGGTACGGCCAGCGGCACAACGCCTGCCCGAGCTCCCCGGTCTTCCGGCGGCTGTCGACCGAGCTGGCCCGCCGCATCGCCCACCGTTACGCCGGTCACCCCTCGATCATCGCCTGGCACGTCGGCAACGAGTACGGGGGGGCGTGCTACTGCGAGCGGTGTGGCGCGGCCTTCCGAGACTGGTTGCGCAGGAGGTACGGCACCCTGGAGGCGCTGAACGAGGCCTGGTACACCACCTTCTGGTCTCACCGCTTCTCCGACTGGGAGGAGATCGAGGTGCCCTCGGCCCTGACGGAGCACTGGCAGGGGCCGGACCACACCGCCTTCCCGAGCATCACCCTGGACTATCGGCGGTTCATGTCGGAGGCCATGCTCGCCAACTTCCTGGACGAGAAGGCCGCCATCCGTGAGTCGAGTCCCGACGTCCCAGTCACCACCAACTTCATGGGCATGTACCGGCCGATCGACTACCACCGCTGGGCTCCCCATCTCGACTTCGCCTCCTGGGACAACTACCCGCCCGACGATCGCTCACCGGAGTGGATGGCGCTGAGCCACGATCTGATACGCGGCCTCAAGGGGGGGCAGCCGTTCTGGTTGATGGAGCAGACACCGAGCGTCACCGCCAGCCGAGACGTGAACCCGCTCAAGCGGCCGGGGGTCGTGCGCCTGTGGAGCTGGCAGGCGGTGGCGCACGGCGCCGACGCGGTGCTCTTCTTCCAGATGCGGGCCTCGCGGGGGGCCTGCGAGAAGTACCATGGGGCGGTCATCGGTCACGCTGGCCGTCAGGACACCCGGGTGTTCCGTGAGGTGGCTCAGCTGGGGGCCGAGCTGGAACGGTTCGGCGGCGTCGCCCTGGGCGCGCGCACGCCCGCCCGAGTCGCGTTGCTGTTCGACTGGGACAGCTGGTGGGCGCTGGAGATGTCCGACGGCCCCTCCCGGTTGGTCCGCTATCAGCCGATCGTGCTGGCCTACTACCGCGCGCTCTGGGAGGCGGGAATCGACGTTGACGTGATCCCCGTGACGGCCGACCTCTCCGGCTACGAGGTCGTCCTCGCACCCGCGCTGCACATGGTCAAGGGCGACCTGCCCCAGCGGCTGGAGGAGGTCGCCGCTCGGGGTGGCTCGGTGGTGACGACCTTCCTCTCGGGACGAGTGGACGAGAACGACAACGCCTTCCTGATGGACGTGCCTGGACCCCTCGGGCCGCTGATGGGCATCCGCATCGACGAATGGGACGCGCGCGAGCCCGAGGTCACGAACCCGGTCTGCCTCGGCACCGGCCCGGACCGGCTCCAGGTCGAATCGCGGCTGGTGTTCGAGCTGGTGATCCCCCAGGGGGCCGAGGTCCTCGGCACCTACCAGGCCGACTTCTACGCCGGGACACCGGCCGTCACCAGGAACCAGTTCGGCGCCGGACACGGCTGGTACGTGGCCACGGATCTGGATCGGCGGGGCGTCTCCTGGGTCGTCGAGCAAGTGCTGGCCCGGCACGGGCTGGAGGGGCGCCATCGGGACGTGCCCGGCCTCGAGACCGCCCTCCGGGTCGCACCCGACGGGACGCGGCTGCTCTTCTTGCTCAATCACCGTGCAGAGCCGGTGGAGGTGGCGGCGGTCGTCACCGGCCTCGACCTGCTCTCCGGGGAGGGCATCGAGCACGGTCAGCGAATCCGCCTCGGCCCGTACGGGGTCATGGTGGTGCGGGAGGACGCCGGAGCCGACTGACCCCCCGGCGGCCGTCGCACCACCCGCGGTCGCTCCCCCCAGCGGATCCACTCCAGGGCCTTCCAGGGAGCCAGCGGGTAGCTGCGGGAGGCGGACCTCGACCGCGACCGCGTTGGCCATCGTCCGCCCCGGCAAGGGGAGCAAGGGGATGCCCGCGGCTCGCAACGCCTCCCCCACCCGGGGTGCCGTCAACACGAAGGCGGTGGCTGGCTTGCCGGTGGCCCTCGCCCCCCTGTCCGAGCTCCGGGACGTCGAGCCCACCGACGACGACGACCTCTTCGTAGGTCGGGCCTCGAACACCGCCCGGACCGCGGCCTGAAAGCCAGCCGGCGGGCACTGGGGGGGTGAGGTCGACCGGATGGCCGCCAGCGGCGAAGGGCGGGGCCGGCTCCAAGGGCGGCGGCAGTCGCAGGTCGAGCCGCTCGGCGGCGTCCTCGACCGCCGCCGGCACCGAGATCAGGACCAGGTGGACCGGCTCCTCGCGCCGGTCCACCGAGCGCCGTCCCAGCGCCTCCTCTCCCGGCTTGGGTTGACCGCGACCACGAGCTCCTCGAAGCCGCCGGTGAGGACGTTGCGGAGCAGGACGTGGTCGAGCCCGGCCGAGTGCCGGGAGGCTCCGTAGACCGCCGCCGAGCCGGGCCGGAAGACGGCGTCCAGGGAACTCATCGGTGATCGGGGACCGGGGCTCCGGCACCAGTGGGGACTGGTAGCGCCCGGGTGGATGGCATCGGGGTGGTCGTAGCCTGGTTCGCCCCCGGACCAAGGCAGGGAGATGATGCATTGGGGAGGGGGCGCCGATGGGCCCCCTCCCCTTGGCGAGGCTCAGCTCACCCCAGGGACGTCATGTCGCCGTCGCGGTCGGCGCCTGCGCCCGTGCCTGGTGGGCGAGCGCCCTGGCCTCCGCCGCCCGCATCTGCTCGAGCGTCGGCCGCTTCAGCTTCACCGCTGCGACCACGGCCGCGAGCGCCCCCAAGAAGGCCCCGAAGAGGAAGCCGAACAGCCAGTTGAAGTGCGCGGTGCCATACAGGGTCCCCGTCATCACCAACGCGGCCAGGCCACCGGCGAAGCTCCCTCCCAGGGCTTTGAACTGGTAGATCGATCCGTAGTTGAGGTGGTTGTTGGTCTCACCGTAGTAGTCGGCCACCATGGCCGCCGTCAGCGGGAAGTTGGCGCCGGAGAGCCCACCTGAGATGATGGCGCAGATCGCGAACAGGATGGGCTGGTGGAGGAAGCCGAAGAGGTAGGCCAGGAGCTGGAAGATGACGTTCAGGGAGTATGCCCCGACCATCGTCCGCTGACGCCCGATGAACTCGGAGATGAGGCCGTAGATCGGACGCGCTAGGCCGTCGGTCAAGGCGAAGCCGGCGAACCCGACGACCGCGGCCACGGTCCCCAGGTTCATGGCCTGGGCGAAGGGGTAGTAGTAGGCCACCCCGAAGAGCGAGCAGCCGACGTAGAGGGCGAAGGCGATCCCGATCCACTTCGCCTGCGGCGTGTACCACATCTCCCGGAGGCTGTACTGCTTGAGGGAGGGCGGGTTGTTGAGGAGGTCCCTGGTCGTCCTCTTGCTCTTGCTCCAGTTGAGGGGGTCGACGCTCGCCGGCCACCAGTGCTTGGGGGGATCCTTCATGAAAAGGCCGGCCAGCACGATGCCGACCGTCATGATGATCCCCTGCATGATGATGTAGTGGTTGGTCGCCGCAGGGCTCATGTTGCTCGCGCCGCCGGCGGTGGCCGTCGCCCCGATGCCGATGACGAAGGGGACCGCGCCGTAGGCCCAGCCGCCGTTGACGAAGCCGGTCCTCCACCCCTTCATCTCGGGGTACCACTTGGCGACGATGTTGATGCAGCTTGAGTAGACCATGCCCGAGCCGATGCCGCCGAGCACCGCGTAGGAGAGGTAGGCCTCCCAGATGCTGGTGGAGTTGGCCAGCCAGCCGTAGGCGACGATCCCGCAGATGATGCCGCCCAGGACCACGGCCCACCGCACCGGCAGGATGCCACGACCGCGCAGGAACGCGGTGGCTGGCTGGACGAACGACTCGAAGACGACGTAGACGGAGAACAGCCAGAACGTCGGCGCCGCCCCCCAGTTGTGCTGGCTCGAGAGGGAATCGGAGAGCGCCCCCCACGTGTACTCGAGCAGGCCGGCCAGACACATCGCCACCCAGGCAGCGATGATCGGCACCCACCGTGGGTAGCCCAAGATCGACCTCGGGTCCTCTCCGACGCGAAAGATGCGACCCGTCTCGTTCACGATCTCTCGATACGCTTCGCCCATCTCCCTAACTCACCTCCTAACTCTCCCTCGGCACGGCCCCCATGCCGAACGCAGATCCGTGTCCGCCTAGCGCATCCCGGCCTCCTCGCCCACCAGCTGCGGGGCGCTGGTCAGGGCCATGACGGCCGCGGTGTCGAGCAGGGCGCAGATGCCGCGGTGACGGTGCTCGGCGGCCAGGGCGGCCACCTCGGCGGCCTCGGCCGAGCCCAGCGGCCGCTCCGCGGCCGGCCGGAGCAGCTGGGCCAGGCGCGCGGTCCCGGTCACGCAGATCGGGCAGGTCTCGCAGGTCTCGCGGGCGAAGAAGGCCGCCACCCGCGCCGCTGCCCGCCCCAGCCCCTGCTGGGCGCCGACCACGATGATCGAGGCCCCGAGCCCGGTGCCCGCGGCCGCCAGCGCCTCCGGCTCCAGGGCCAGGTCCAGCTGATCCGCTCGCAGCCAGGGCAGCGAGTAGCCGCCGGGGAGCACCGCCTCCACCCGGTCGCCAGGGCGTGGTCCCCCCGCCCGCTCGATCAGCTCGCGCACCGGGATCCCCATCGGCAGCTCGAAGACGCCGGGACGGGCGACGTCACCGCTGACCGAGAAGAGGGTGGGACGATGCTCCCGGTACCAGGCCGCGCCCCGGCGCAGGATCACCGGGACGTGGGCGAGCGTCTCCACGTTGTTGACCACCGTGGGCTGGCCGCGGTAGCCGCGCTCGCTCGGGTAGGGTGGCTTGGGCCGGGGCCAGGCCGGCCTGCCCATCAGCACGGCCAGCAGCGCCGTCTCCTCGCCGGCGATGTAGACGTGGCTCTCCAGCCGGAGCCGGATCGGCACCAACGCCCCCGCCAGGTCGGTGCCGCCGAGCGCTTGGATGGCCTCGGCCAGCGCCCGCTGGGCCGGGCCGAACTCGTCGTTGATGTAGACGACGACCTCGGCCACGCCCACCGCCCGGGCGGCGATGAGCAGGCCCTCGAGCACCTGGTGCGGGGCCCGGGCCATGAGGTGTCGATCCTTATAGGAGCCCGGCTCTCCCTCGGCCCCGTTGACCACCAGGTAGCGGGGCGCCGGACCGCGGGCGGTGGCCTCCCACTTGGTGGCGGTGGGGAACCCTGCGCCTCCGCGCCCGGTGAGCCCCGCCTCGCGCACCTCGGCCACGATCTCGGGGCCCGACATGGTCAGCGCCCGGCGCAAGGCCTCGTACCCCCCGCGGGCCCGATAGGCGGCGAGCGTCTCGGCCGGGCCCAGCGTCCCCAGGTCGGTGACCGACGTCACCGGGAGCAGCTCAGCCACGGCTCACCTCCCCGGCGACCACGACCTCGGCCTCATCGCTCTGGCCGGCCTCGGGGGAGGTCGACGGCCGGGGCAGGGTCCCGAACGGGGTCTGGGTCACCCGCACCACCCCGGGGAGGATCCACCGCTCCCACATCTCGTCGATCTGGGACTGGAAGTAGTCGACGTCCTCGTCGGTGAAGTGGGCGAAGCGGCCCTGGGTGCGCAGGTACTCGGCCACCGGCTTCCGGCGCAGCCGCCCCTCGACGATCTGGCGCGTGATCCCCTGGTAGCGCAGCTCCCCCTCCAGGCAGTCCCAGAGCACGGTGATGCCGCACTCGACCGCGAGCACGGCCAGGTCGTGGGAGCGACGAGGGTCGTAGTCCCAGCCCTTGGGACAGGGGTCATGGGTCTGGACGAAGGTGGGGCCGCCGACGTCGAGGGCGGTGCGGACCTTCTCCATCAGGTCCATGCCGAAGCCGGAGGAGGCGGAGGCGAAGTAGCGGCCCTGAGGGTGGCCGGCCATGAGCAGCGCGGGCACGTTCTTCTTCCAGCGGTGGTGGGTGATGCGCTTGGCCGACCCCGAGGGGGTGAAGGCGGTGACCGCGCCCCAGGGCGTCATCCCCGAGGCCTGGATGTCGGTGTTGGCGTAGGACTCGTTGTCGTAGAGCAGGATCAGCAGGTTGTAGCGGGTGTCCTGGATCGCCGCCGAGATCGCGGAGAGCCCCATGTCACCACCTCCGCCGTCGCTGCAGAAGGCGATGACGTTGATCCGCTCCCGGGGGATCTTGCCCTTGCGCATCAGCGCCTCCAGGGCCGCGGCGGTGCCGAGGGCCGAGGAGCCGGCGGCCCCCAGCTGGGTATGGGCCCAGGGCAGCGCCCACGGGGTGGAGTTGTAGCTGGTGTTGGCCACGTACATGCAGCCGGTGGTGCCGGTGATGAGCGTCCGTGGCCCCGCCACCTTGGCCAGGTACCGCATGACCAGGGCGCTCTCGCACCCCTGGCAGGTGCGGTGCCCGGAGGTGTAGTACTCCTGCAGGGGAAGCACCGTGAGCCGCCGGTTGACGGCCAGCTCCGGCAACGTCGACTCTGGCGCAGCCATCAGCGCACACCTCCTTCCACGGTCTCGCGGGGATCCTCTTGAGGCCCGCGCACCCCGATCCACCGGCAGGTGACCTCCTGCTCCCGGTCGGCCACCACCTGCTCGACGATCTCCTGCATCTCCTGCAGGTTGTCCACCGAGACCTCGCGGCCGCCCAGCCCGGCGATGAAGGGAACCAGCCGGGGTCGCTCCGGCTCGGGGTAGAGCGCCGCCGCCACCTCCGTGTAGAGCACGCCACCATGGGCGTTGGAGCCGAAGGAGTAGTCCCGGTCCACGATCCCGACGCCTCGGAGGCCACGCAGCAGCGAGCGCAGCTCCGGTCCCGGGAAGGGCCGGAACCACTTGACGCGGACGAAGCCGACCTTCCTCCCCTGCTCGCGGAGGCGGTCCACCGCCACCTTGCCGACCATGCCCACGGTGCCCATGCCGAGCAGGGCGTACTCGGCGTCCTCCATCCGGTAGGGGTCCAGGAAGGGATCCTGTGGGCCCCGGCCGAAGACGCGCACGAACTCCCGGCTCGCCTCCTGGATCACCGCCCGGCTCCGGCGCATGGCCGCGTCGGCCTGGCGGCGGGCCTCCATCACCCAGTCCTCGTTGAACTGGGGCGCGATCGAGATCGGGTTGTCGGGGTGGAAGCGTCGGTCCCCCAGGTCGTAGGGGGGCACGAAGCGACGCACCAGCTCGGCGTCGGGGACCCGGACCATGTGCTGGGAGTGGGTGAGGAAGGCGCCGTCCATGGAGAGGGCGCAGGGCAGCATCACCCGCGGGTCCTCGGTCACCCGGTAGGCCAGCAGGGTCATGTCCAGGGCCTCCTGGGCCGTCTCCACCCAGTACAGGAGCCAGCCGGTGTCCCGGACCATGAGCGCGTCGTTGTGCTCGACCCCGAAGGCCCCGGGGTCATCGAGGGCCCGGTTGCCGACCAGCGCCACCACCGGCAGGCGCAGGGAGGCGGTGACCACCAGTGCCTCCATGCCGTACATCCAGCCCACGCCGGAGGAGCCGATGAAGGAGCGGGCGCCCACCATGGAGGCGTGCTTGCCGATCTCGAACTGCGAGTGCTCGGACTCGGCGACGATGAACTCGGCGTTCATCTGGCCGTTGGCGATCATCTTGCTGACCGCCGACATCACGCTGTCGTAGGGCCGGATTGGGTAGCCGGCGAGGACGTCCACGTCCAGCAGGCGCAGGGCCTGGGCCACCGCCTCGCAGCCGGTGATGATCTCCTCCCGCTCCCCGCTCTCCGTCAGGGTGGGGGCCGTCCCCTGGGTCGTCGTCATACCCTCCTCCTCGTGCCGCCCCGACGGCTCACAGCACCCCGTAGTGGGGGATGGGGCCGCCGGCCTTGGCCAGCTTTTCCTGGCGCATCTGCTCGTAGGCCTCGGGATCGCGCTCGTAGAGCTCGTACACGGTCTGGTTGGACTCGAAGACGAGCTCGTCCACCATCTCGATGCAGCCGGGGACGGGGCAGGTCTGGGCGCAGATGCCGCAGCCGCAGCAGTGCTCGTAGTTGACGTCGTAGTGGCCGGCGGGCGTGGGGACGAAGCACTCGTCCGGGCAGACCGTGTAGCAGATCTGGCACTTCACACAGGCGTCGAACTTGACCAGCGGCCGCGCCGTCCGGGTGGTGAACTTCTTGAACAGCTCGTTGTTGGCGCCCACCTTGACGGCGGGGACCACGAGCCCCTCGCGCATCTCCGTCCACCCCGGCTTGTCGATGGGCCGGTAGGTGTCCTCGGCGCCGACGCCGGCCGGCACCGGGTGGACCTGGACCGCCTCATAGCCCTCGTGCAGGAAGCCCACCCGCCGGGCCGCGTCGGGGCCGGACTCGGCCTGGGCGACCAGGCTCTGCAGGCCGACCAACCCTCCCGTCACCCGGGAGACCGCCCCCATGGTGCGGTAGTCGGTCCCGTCGTCGTGGTAGACCCAGAGCCCACCGAAGGAGGGGTCGCCGGGGAGGATGGCGAGGTTCCAGTCGAAGTCGCGGCGGGGGATCCAGCGCAGCAGCTCCTCCGGGGTGCGCCGGGAGACCACCAGCAAGGTGCCCCCAGGGGCCAAGTTGATGTTGATCGGCTGGACGCCGTACCAGGCCCAGGACTCCACCCCCTTGGTGAGGGTGTCGTCCATCACGCACACGGCCACGACGTTGTCGGGCTCGTACTTGGTCATCTCGACCCGTAGCGCGTCCTCGTCCTCGGCGATCACGGCGAACTGCTTGGCAGGGATCCCGTTGCGCTCCGGGGAGTCCCCATAGCGCTGCACCGTGCCGCCGATCTTGCCCTCGCGCCGGGCCGCCCTCACCAGCTCCTTGGTGATCACGCCGGCGAGGTTCTTTTGGAAGACGCCTCGATAGGTGACGTCGACGGAACCGGCGGCCATCACATCCTCCCTTCACGTGTCGCCGTCATCACACCCTCCGTCCGTGGCCTCTCGGCCTGCCCGTGCGCCCATCGCTCGCTTCCCCCCGGGCTCGGGCAGCCACCCGTGAGCCCGCCGCCTCCAGCCCGCTCACAGCTCGTCGTCGGGCAGCGCCTGCTCCTCCATCTCGCGCAGGTGCTGGAGCATCTCGGCCCGCGCCGCCTGCGGGTCGCGCCGCCGCAGCGCCTCCAGGATGCGCAGGTGGCCGCGCAGGGAGAGCACCGGCCGATCACCCCGCTGGAGGGAGCGCTCGCGCGACTGCCGGAGCAGGTCGACCAGCGTGTCCATGACCCGCAGGATCACGGTGTTGCGAGCGGCCTGGGCGATCAGCTCGTGGAAGGCAGTGTCCTCCTCGAGGGCCAGGAACCCGGCCTCCACCTTGCGCCGCTGCGCCTCCAGGATGGAGGCCATCTCGGCCAGCTCCTCCTCGGTGGCACGGGCGGCGGCGAACTCCGCCACCGCCGGCTCCAGCAGCCGGCGTACCTCCCACAGCTCGCGCATCTGGTTCCGGCTCTGGAGCAGGAGCAAGGCCAGGGGCTCGGTCAGCTCCTCGGGGCTGACGCTGCGGACGTAGGTGCCATCCCCCTGTCGGCTCTCGATCAGCCCCATCTGCTCGAGCACCCGCAACGCGTCCCGGACCGAGTTTCGGCTGGCCCGGAAGAGCTCGGCCAGCTCCCGCTCCGGGGGCAGGCGATCACCCGGCTTGATGCGCCCCTGGGCGATCAGCTCCCTGAGCTGGGCGACGATCTCGTGGTAGACCTTCGCCTTCTTGACCTGACGGACGTTCAGGGCGTCGGACATGTCGATGCGGCGGCAAATTGGATCATTGGTAGGACCATTCTTGCCGACCCTGAGGGTCCTGTCAAGGCACCACCGTCCCCCTCTCCCCGCCCCTCAGCCTCCTCCACGTTCAAAGGAACGCGCGATGTCAGCCCGCCCCGGCGGAAGCTGGATTAGCATATGCCCACTGGTAGGATGTCTGATCCTTTCGCCAGGGGAGGGACGGTGACCGGCCTCGAGGGGGTCGAGGCCGACGCGGAGCGGGTCCGCCAGCAGGTGGGCATCCCACCGGAGACAGCGGTACCCGACCTGGAGAGGGCCCTCGACGCCTTGGGCCTGCTGGTCGCTCGCCGCCCCTTGGGTCGTGAGCGGCTGGAGGCGATCTCCATCGGCCGGGGGCTGGCGTTGCTCAACCCCTCCGGGCTGCCCACCCACACCCGGTTCGTGGCCGCCCACCTGCTCGCCCACCACCTGTACGGGGATGAGCCGCACGTGGAGCGGGGGGTGGAGAGGGACCTGGAGCGGCCCGGGTGCGATGACCGCCAGTGGCGGGCCAGCGCCTTCGCGGCATGCTTCCTGGTTGGCCGCCAGGCCTTGCTGGCGCGGACGCCGGCGAGGATCACGACCGAGGCCGTGCTCCGCCTGGCGGCGGAGTTCCAGGTCGGCTACGAGGTCATGCTTTGGCGGCTCCGGGAGACCGGGTTGGCCGGGCCCGAAGGCCGGCCCGGGGCAGCGGGCACCGGAGCCGGATGGCCGCTCCCTCCGAGCCCGGGCGGCAACGGTGTCGTGGGCCACGTCCGGCAGCCTCATCCCGGCCGGTGAGGCCGGTCCGGACCTCCGGCCCGGGCCTCAGCCCCAGCTGCAGCAGGTCGGGATGGCGGGCATGCCAGTCAGGTCACACCGAGGTCGACCAGGAGCCAGGCCGTGCAGCCACCACCAGGTTGACGACCACGAGGCCACCACGAGTTTGCCCCCAGCGCACGTCCTCGTCCCGCCCACCATCGACGATCACACCCGGCTCCTGGCCCTCCTCCATGGGCCCAGCGACCGTCCCCGCTCGGGGCGGCCCCGGCTGGGCAGCCCCCGGCTCCAAGCGCGCATCCGAGGCCGGCTGGCCGAGCCCCGGGCCTGGAAGGGGTCCCTATCGGAGCAAGCTTCGATGGGGTGCCCGAAGACACGTCTCGATGGGGTCCCCTCGGCGCCGGACCCTCCTCGGCGCCATCGAGCCGGCCCGCGGGCGTCGGTCACCACCCGGGCCACCAACGCCGGCTTCCTCCAGCTCCCAGGACGGGTGGTCACCCGCTGGCTCGGGGAGCACCCCCGGGTCCGGCTCATCCTCGGCCTTCGCTCCTGTCCCCACCACCACCCGGTGGAGCGGATCCGGGGGGCGATGAGGACCTACCTGGCCACCACCCCGGTGGAGACCATGGCGGGTCGGGTGCGTCAGGTGTAGGCCTTCTTGGGGGGACGAGGTGAGGAGCGGCGGTTGCGGTGTGCCTCACCGTTCCGGTCACCCTGGTTGCCCGAGGGATACGCGCAGAACGTATGGGAGACCACTTAGTATTCGGTCGCGGTATCCATGCCAGCACCAGCCGGGGGCTCGCCGAGATCGAGCTGGGTTAGGTTCGGGTCAGCTCCCTCCTGGTACGGTTTGAGCTGTGAGCGACTGGGGTCAGGCCGCAATTGTGGATCGTCGGCTAGGCGCTCCCCAACGGGGGCGAGTGTGCCGTCTCACGTCGGCAGTTGGAACTCCCATGGGCAGAGCATGGCCCAATCATGCTGCCTATCGCACAGTGTGTCGATCCTCGCGCTCGGCATCCAGCCTCGCCGGATTCTGGAGTTCGGAGAGAAAGGCGCGCAGGCGCTCTGAGCGAGGCTGGCCGAATATCTGCGCAGGAGGGCCGACTTCGACGATCCGGCCACGTTCCATAAACACGCATCGATCAGCCACCTCGCGCGCGAACCGTAGTTCATGCGTCACCACGATCATCGTCATGCCCTCGCGTGCGAGCTCTCGAATCACCTCCAGGACCTCCCCGACGAGTTCAGCGTCAAGGGCACTGGTCGGCTCGTCGAAGAGGATGATCCGTGGCTCCATGGCAAGCGCCCGGGCGATCGCGACTCGCTGCTGCTGACCACCGGACAACTGCTGCGGATAGCACTGCGTCTTCTCGGCAAGGCCGACGCGATCAAGAAGAACTCGTGCTGTCCGAATCGCATCTGCCGGCGCCTGCCCTTTCGATTGGATCGGTCCAATCGTCACGTTGTCGATGACCCTCTTGTGGGGGAAAAGGTTGAACTGTTGGAAAACCATGGCCATCCGACGGCGCTGAGCGTTGACGTCACGCTCGCTCATCGGTCGAAGATGACCTCTGACGAGCTCGAAGCCGAGGAGCTCGTCGTCGAGGTACATGGCTCCAGCGTCGATCGACTCCAGCTGATCGATGCACCGAACCAGCGTGGTCTTGCCGGAACCGGAGGGGCCGATGACTACCACCACCTCCCCCTCATAGACGTCGAGGTCAATACCGTCCAGGACCAGCTCGGATCCGAACGCCTTGCGCACACCACGAAGCCGCAGGACCGGCACCTGCCGTTCCCCAGCCACCAGCAGCCTCCGTTATCTCAGGTCGATGCCCGGCACCGCCGCCGGCCGATGACGTCCCCAGGGCCACCACGTGCCACGGCTGCGCATCTCCGCCCGCCCCTGGGAGAAGTGCCGTTCGAGATAGACTTGAAGCACGAACAGGATCGACACGATCACGATGTACCAGAAACATGCCACCAGCATCAGCGGGATCACCTCGAACGTTCGCGCATAGATGACTTCGACCGAGAAGAGGAGGTCACTCGTCGCCACCACGCTGACCAAGGAGGTCGATTTCGCTAAGCCGATCAGCTGGCTTCCCATGGGTGGCAGAATGAAGCGCATCGCTTGCGGGACGACGATCAGAAAGAAGGTCTTCAATGCGCTCAGACCTAGAGAACGGGCAGCATCTCGCTGGCCGACGTCAACCGAGAGAATCCCTGCTCGGATGATCTCGGAAACGTAGGCTGCCTCGGTTAGGCCGAGACCAAGTAAGGCCGCCACGAACGGAGAAATCACTTTATTCGTCGACCAGCTGTAGAGGACAGGCCCAAACGGGATCCCTAACGAGATTCGAGGAAGTAGGTAGGCTAGGTTGAACCAGAACACGATCTGTACCAGAGCCGGCAAGCCGCGAAAAAGCCACACGTAAGCTCCGCCGACCGCCCTCAGCGCGAGCACAGGGCTCAGGCGGCACAGGGCGATTGGCGTTCCTAAGAAGATGGACAGGGCCGTGCAGCTGACCGTGATCACGATCGTTACCAGAAGACCGTGCAAGATAGAGGGGAAGGTGAGGTACTGGGCGACCACGTCCCATTGAAAGTTCGGTGTCTGGATTAGGAACAGCAACATCCGTGCGACGAACAAGAGAACGATCCCCGTTGCGATCAGGCGCCACACGTGCAGCGACGGTCTTGCCGTGGCAACGTCGATGATGGGATCCTCAGAGAAGTGACCTGCGGGCTCTCTCCGCTCTTGTTTCGCCACTGACTTACCCCACCACGAATTCCGTGACCATGTCGTGCTCTAGGCCCCACTTCGTCATGATCTTCTGATAGACACCCTGTCGGTAGAGTTCCTCAAGGGCTGCCTTGAGAGCGTTCAGCAACTGAGGGTTCTGGTTGGAAACGGCCAATGCCGCCTTGTTCACTGCGATGTTGTCTGTTGGCTTCGGGACAACGCAGCGCAGTGTGCTCGCTCCCGGCTGCTTGACTGAATACACGCACGAGGCGTCGCTGAGAGCGTAAGCGTCCACGCGTCCTGCCTTTACCGCCAGCTGTGCCTCCGGATCAGTTGCGAAGCTCACCATGGTAATCGCAGGCTTGCCATAAGCTAGACAGTCACTTTGTGAGGCTCCAGGGACAACGATGGTGGCACCGATCGTTCCTGTCAGAACGGCAACATTCCTGCCACAGAGGTCACCAACAGTGCGGATGGGGCTTGTCTTCTGGACCTCGAAGTAGAAGGTGTTGGTCACCCAGATCAATTCATACAGCGTCTGTTTACGCTGTGCGGTGATGCCGAGTGGCCCCAGGAAGGTGTCGTACCTCCCCGCGGAGATGCCGGCGAGCAGCGTGGCTGCATCGCCGACCAAGACGGTGTGAAGCCTCAGGCCAAGGACCTGCGCCAGGGCGTTGCCAAGATCGATGTCAACGCCACTATCGACGTTGCCGTCTGGTCCGACAATCGCCCAGGGGGGATTGGGCACGGTGTCGAAGATCAGCTCCCCGCTCTTCTTATTCGATGCCGGCAACATGTCGTGCAAGGCGGGAATCGCCTTGAGCTTGGGAATGGATGACGGGTTAGTGGTGATTTTGGTGGTCGTCGAACTCCCGCTTCCGCAAGCAGCCATGACCATGAGGATGATCATCGTGAACGTCCCGGCGACCGTGCTGCTCAACCTGTGCCTACCGGAACGGATGTTCCTATCCAAAGTGACTCCCTCCTTTCTTTGTCTTCCTCCCCGATCAGGAGGTTGGAATCGATGTCTTTGAGGAGCGAAAGCGCGGTAGCAGCTTATGAATCGCGAGCTCGACCCGAGGGATCGGATTGGGAGGCGGGACCAGAAGGACGATGTCGGTGAAGCCTACCGCGAGCAGATCCTCGATCCGTCGTGTGGTGACGTCCAGGTCTTTCTCTCGGTCGAGATGCACCTGAACCGAGCGCTTGATGTTCTTGGGATCCCTGCCAACGGCGAGACAGTGTTGATCGAGCACCGCCAATTTGTGAGCGAGTTCTGGTATCCCGCCGCCGGGCTGGCCGGTCGGATTGCGCCCGATGGCATTCCACACGTCGGCGTGCTCAGCGACCACCCGGAGAGTGAGCTTCTCTCCATCGCCACCGATCCAGAAGGGTGGGAACGGCTTCTGGAGTGGCTTCGGCTTTGCGATCGCCCCGGTGAGCCGGTAGTAACGGCCGTCGAAATCGGCGACCTCTTCAGTCCAGAGCTTCTTGATCACGACGCAGGCCTCGCGCAGTCGCCGGACGCGCTCTGCAGTAGATGGGAACTCGAGTCCTAGCATGGCATGCTCGTCAGGTGCGTTCGCTGTCCCAGCGGCCCCGATCCCGAACTCGAGTCGGCCCCCAGAGAGATGATCTACCGTCGCTGCGATCTTGGCCAAGATAGCTGGGTGACGATAGGTGTTGCCAGAAACCATCACGCCAATTCGTACGCGATGGGTTGCTTCAGCCATCGCCGCCACCAGTGACCAAGCCTCGAAGATGTCGACCTGATAGTCACCGTTCGGAAGCAGTGGAAGGAAATGATCGCACACCCACAGATTATCGAACCCACCCTGGTCAGCAAGCTGCCAAACTGTGCGTAGTTCCTCGAGACTGCAGCGGAACTGCCAGACGTCGAGGCCGAAGGTGATATCCTCAGCCATTCTCAACCACCTTGCTGCGCAACCATCTCGTCTATTCCATTGATCGCAGCCATTATGTCTCCTTCCCATGCGTAGAGTGCGCGAGATCGAAAGAGCCAACGATCCTCCAGCTTGACGCAGGTGTCGATGCAATAGCCAGTCCATATCACCTGGCAGTTCCCACGGTGCTGACCGGGAAGGCGATGAACGCGGGTAATGTACGCCCGGCTCCGGCAACCTTCTCCCTCGCCTGCATCTTCGATCACAAGATGTGAGAGTAAATGCTGTGCCCTTGGGAAGCCGAAATCCTGCTGGAGGAAGAGCTCAATAAACCGCCGAATGCCCTCACGGCCTACGTAACGATGCTTCATCTGGAGGGTAGCATCAGGCGTGAAGGTAGCGATAAATCGATCAGCATCGCCGACGTCGAGAGCCCATGCGTTGTGTGCATAGAGTTCCATGATCTTGAGACGGTCTTCGACGGTCAATTCCACGTTTTTCGACTCCATTCATGCTAGCGTGCTGGGATGCGACTAGAACAAGGGCTTCCCGACATCGTAGAGCGAATCTTCCCCAACTGGAGACGAGGCCACTGGCTCCTGGTCAAACTTCTGCTCGCGCAGCTCGTGGGCTGGATGTGACCGCTTGACCAAGAAGCACCAGCGACCGTTGATCTTCACGACGGTATCTGTGTAGTAGCCCTGCGCGATGATCTGAGAGCTAGTCGTTCCTGGCAATCGATAAAGCCGTGCCCAGTACGCTCGTACATGGCAGGATGATCCGTTCCCATCCATCACGAACTGGCTGTAGTGGTGCTGGCTACCAGGGAAGGCTGAGTCCTTGAGGAACTCCGCCAACCAATTGCGGATCTCCTCTGGTGTAGTCGCTGTCCTGCCAACATCCAGTCGCCCTCCTGGCGCGTAGCAATCGACGAACGCGTCGAGGTCGCCACTATCCATCGCCCACACGTAACGAGCGTAGAGCTCCCGGATGAGGAGCCTATCCTCAACCGTCAGTGGTCCCGAAACGGCCAATTCCATCCCTCCGTCGCCCTCCGGACGTCACCTCATGGCACTTGCCGGTCAGTATGAGCTTGATCGAGCGATCGGTCAAGCCTGCGTTTCATGGATCTGCCAGGGGGGTTGGCTCGCCTCAAGCCAGATGGACCGGGGAACCCCGCACCGGAGGGCGCCCCTCGTGTGGGCTGGGGGCGATCGGCCTGGAGGCGGCTTCAGGGCACCACTGCCCAAGCCCCTGCCTTACCGCCTTCGTCCTCAAGCGTGGCTCGAATGGGGTCGTCCCTACCGGGTCGGGTCGCTGGCCCGGCGTAGTGGGGTCGCCGACCGAGATGATGCCCTGGTGGCGAGCCGTTGGAAGGGTCACCGTGGAGCTGACCCGACCGACGTCGGTGACCGTTGGCCACCTCCACCCCGTGCTTGTCGAGGCTGGCACGGTGGCCCACCTCCCGCATCTCAGCCCGGCCTCACCGATGTCCGGATCGCCCGGGACTGGGACGTGTTCAACCTGGGACGTGTTCAAGCCGTGGAAAGCCGCCCAGGGCGACCTCCAACACGCTCGCCTGGCCTTGTCCCTCCACGAGCGATCCGACCTTCGGAGCCCCGAGGCCATACGGCAATGAGGTCAGAAGGGTTCCTGGGTCCGCAAGTGGCATCGGCAATGGGCGCGAGGGGGGTCACATTGGGCGAGCCAAGCGATTGGGGCGTCTGCCCTGCTTCTTGGGGGATGCGGGCGCAGGTAATCAGGATCCCCCACGAGCTGCCAGCCCAACCTCATCGCTCAGCCATCACCTCCTCTCCAGCATCGATCGGGTGGTCAACGACGGGGCGTCGGTATAAGGATCCGTACGGTCCAGCGGACCCTGGCCCGGGAGCACCTCAATCCTTCGTACGATCGGAGCTGGGTGCCTCTTCGCGACCCCGAGTTCGTGTCCAAGCTCAAGCCCATCCTCGATCCCTCCCGGAAGATCTGGGAGGGCCAGCCGTGGCATCCTAACGACCAGGTGATCTCCGTCATGGAGAGGACCTCGATCCAGGCCTGCCACCACCGGGTTGTAGCCTCTCACCAGGCGAGGCGGGACGGGCCGAGCACACTGTCGAGCACACCGAGGAGGAGCCTCATGGTGCGCTCCGACCTGGTGTTGGGGATGGATGCGGGAGACCTCTCTTCGGACACGTCGAGCTGAAGGCCGGAGCTGAGGCCTTCCTTATGGCGGATCGCTCAGGTCATGGGATCCAACGGCTCGTCGCATCGGAGCGGGGCGGCAGTCCAGCGACGGCAGGAGCACCACCCGGACCTCGTCCTGGCTCAAGCCCTGGCCCATACCAGCAGGCTGAACCAGGTGGAGATGGAGTCAGGATCGTCAAGCGGAAGACTCTGACCCCTGGCGTGGCCAAGAGCCTGCTGGAACTCGCGTCGCACATCCCGTCGTTGGCGGCCGGCGATCGCGAGAGGCAAGATCGATCCGCTGGCAGCTCGCTCGTGAGGACTTCGATCCCGCGTCGAGGATGTGACCGTGGTTGCTGGCCGAGCTGACTTCCCCGACGAGGCCACCGCGTGAATCCTCACGGAACTCGAGCGTAGACCATTGAGGGTGGCCTGTCCCCTCGCCGTGGGAGCCACGCTGCGAGTCGACCTCGTTCCCCTTGCTTCCCTGACGCAGGCCGTTTCAGGGGCTCACGGAGAAGAGCGCCCCCCTGGCCCACTCGTCATCGCACGGTTGGCGACTCCGTTGAAGTCGGGCTCACGGTGCACACTCTCGACGATCTCCTGGAGTTCCGACAGTGGTGGATGCGTCACGGCGGTGGCACGGACCAGCTTCCCGTCTCTTACGGCTCTGACCAAGCCAAGCGCGTGATCGGTCATACCGGTGACCACGTTCTCGATCTCGGCCTCGGCGGCGGGGGTGAACCAGAGCGTCACCCCGGTGCACATCCGACGTAACAGACGCCGAGCCAGGACCACGTCGGGGATGGTGAAGACGCTCTCGGCGATACCGGCGCGGAGAACCTCCTCCCAGCGAGCATCGCCTTGCCGGCGCATGGCGAGGACGGTCTCCTGGGAGGCCGGGGAGAGAGCTCGCACCTCGGATTCCATGATGCGGGCCATGTCCGGGTTCCGAACGGGCACGAGTACGTGCACGGCGACCATCGCTCTGAGCGCTTCCTCCGGCGTCCGCGTGAGGTCGAGCGCCCGTCGGCTGCTCTCGAGGTGACGCGAAACCCCTTCGACGACCAAGTCGTGCAGGATCTCCTCCTTCGATCGCCGGTAGTGGTAGAGCAAGGAGGTGGGGATGCCGGCAGCCTCGGCGATCTCGCGGATACCGGTCGCGTAGAACCCCTGGGCGGCGAACAAACGAAGCGCGGCTCTCCGGATGCGAACTGGTGCTGGCGCTTCCCGCGTTGCCATCTCTGCCGATTGTGCCACTCACGAAGGTCGATACTCACAGACGACCGCGGTTTTGACCGATCGATCGATCAAATGGTATCCTACTCCCGTGCTCGGACCGGCGACGTACTTGGGAAGCAGTCGCGGCGGGCTCGATTCGTCTGGCTGAGGTGCTGCCCCAAGCGACCAAGGGCACCCCCAGGCATCGGGATGGTCAGCCGGCAAGGTGGAGGATCCAGGGGACGCTCGCCGCACCGTGAAGGTGCGGAGCCCTGACGAGAAGGTACGGGGAAGACGGTGACGGCCGTCGTGCTGCCTGCCGCTCAACGGCGCAGGGTCCTGTCCGCAGCGGTTGTTGGGGGCTTCGTGGTCGTCGCCTGCTGGACCGGCCTGACCCCGCTCTACCCTGAGCTAGCGGCGACGCTCAGAGTTCGCGCTGACCTGTTGGGCACGATCGTGGGCCTCGCTGCCGTCATCTCGATCGCGTGCCAGATCCCCGTTGGGGTCCTAATCGACCGTCTCGGGGCGAGGCCATTCCTGGTCGCGGGTCTGGCCCTGACCACAGTCGCGACCGTGATCAGGGCAATGGCGCCGAACATCGTGGCCTTCGCGCTGGGTCAGATGATGATGGGCTTGGCGGTTCCCCTCTACGCGGCCGGATCGATCACTGCCGTGGCAGCAGCCTATGGCGAGGTGCGTCGGGGAACGCCACTTGGCTACATCCAATCAGGCACCGGTCTGGGGCAAGCGACCGCTTTCCTCGTCATCGGCAGCCTGGGTTCGGTCATGACCTGGCGTCAGCTCTCGGCCGGGATGGGATTGTTGCCCCTCCTGGTGCTGCCAATGGCAGCGATCATGCCCGATCCCATCTTGCGAGTCCGGGTCCCGATCGCCTCAGCGGTACTCGACTCGCTGCGTTTCTTGGCTTCGCGGGGGCCAGCGCAGATCGCGTTAGTCACGGCGGGTGCTCTGGCCGCCGGCAACGCCGCGCTGTACGTGTTGCCATTCGCGCTCCGGGGCGCGTCAATGGGTGCCGGTGCGAGGGGCTTGCTGCTGCTGCCCTACTTTCTCGGTGCGATCGTCGGCGCCCCGTTCGCTGGTCGGGCCGTGGGATGGCTCGGCTACAGAGCCACGCTGGGAGGCCTCCTCCCCATGGGGAGCGCTGCGGCCATGGCGATGGCGACCGCTGGCGTCCACCCTGCCGTCGTCGTTGCCTCCTGTTTCGCCCTGGGAGCGAGCGCGATGTCGACGCCTGCCCTGGCAGCAGGCCTTGCCGCGCGCTCGGCACGCGCGCTGAGCGTGCCCACAGGCGCTGCGCTCGGGGGGGTACGGCTGGCGCAGACCACTGGTCCGGCGCTGGGCCCCGGCATGGCTGGTGTCATCTACGTCCATGCCGGAACGTCCGTGACGCTGGTCGTGATTGCCGTCCTCTTCTTCGCGGCTGCCGGAGTGGGCGCCTTGGCACCCCTGGCCGTGGTCGCGGAGCGGTCGGCAACGGGACCGGATCCCCTTTCTCACTGACGCCCCGTTCGAGACCCCAGCGGTCTGGAGGCTGGCCAGCCCTGGTGATGGTCCGGCTCATGTCGGGGTGAGAAATGCCGCCGGAGGATGAGCCCGACCTCAACCGCCTGCGCAAGTTCCTCCCGCCTCGGCAAGCCCCGCGTGGGGTACGAGGAGAGGGTGGACCAGCCCGCTGAGACGACGGTCGCCACGCCCCATATGGACCCCCTGCACCGGATCTGTGAATCCCCCAAGACTCATCCCGACCGGCTCCGGAGGGGACACTCGGGCTGGTGGGCTGGTCATCCCACCTCTGCGCTAGAGGGTGTCTGAAACCCGGGGTGCAGCTCGTGCCGGGCGATGGGGCACGCTCGAGCCACGGCCAGGTCGGCGACGCTTCCCCGACGGCGGCGACGGCGCCTGGAACGCATCCGCCTGGCGGACCGGCCCCGCCGCGGTCGCCCGCCCAAGCCGGACGATGACGGCCTGGGGGCCATGGAGGGGTTGCGGACCCGGGATGCCGCGGAGCCGGGGATCTGGACGCTGGCCCAGCTGGCCCGGGCTCGCGGGGTCACGAGCAGCCCACCGCGGCTGCGTGTGCGCTGGCGCCAGCGCGGCCGGAGCTGGGGGCGCCCAGCCCATCGGCCGGAGGGGTCATCCGGCCGGCCAGGGTGAGCGCCGGCGCCAGAGAGATGGCCTGCTCCGCGCTCACGGGCAGGTGCTCGTCCTCCTTGGCCAGCCGCCGGGCCCAGGCCAGGAAGGCCCCCCGGTCTGCCGGGGCCGCCCAGCAGCGGTCCCGAGGGCCTCGACCACGACCCCGCCGGTGTCGGTCAGCAGGTGGCGTTTGGCGCCCCTTCTCGCCCCCGTCGTCGCCATGTCCCCCCTTCGGGGGTCGTGACACTCTGACGGCCCAGGATCGCCGCGCTCGGGGTCGGCCCACGGCCCTGGCGCTCCCGCTCCCGCAGCCCCGCCAGGATCGGCTCCCAACGACCCTCGACTCGCCGGCTGCGCCAGTCGTGGTCCACCGTCTGCCGGGAGGGCAGGTCATGCGGCAGCAGCCGCCACGCGCACCCGGTACGCCAGCGCCGATCTCCCGCCGGGGGGGCAGGGCCTCCCGGCTTCCCGGGTGGGATCGAGGGCTGGGTCGGCTCCCACTCGGCATCGGGGCGATCGGTGGGGGAGCCACGGCGGCCGGGCATCGCCGCCACCCCATGCCGAAGCCGGCCACCTTCCCACAAGGCCACCCGGCTTGCGCTTTTCAGACACCCTCTAGGCGCAGTTGGAGCCTCCGTGAAGCGCAGAGTCGCGGTAAGGGCAACCCGTGAGGGTACCGCTTGATGGGACCATCACTCCCTCAGCGGTAACGGGTCGAGGGTGTTGGCCTGGCCGAGCCGGACCGCGATCACAACCAGGAAGGCGACCTCGGCGAAGCCCGCCCACATGGGGTAGGCCAGCGAGGGCCGGAGGCCCGGTAGGAGAGCACCACGCCGAAGAGCAGGACCACGACCGAGATCGGGGCCCAGATCCAGCCCAGCCTGGAGAGCGCGGAGCCGATCAGGTGGACGAACGAACTCAGCCTGAGCACGGCGAAGGTGGGGCTGGTCAGGTTCTCCCCGGCCCAGAACCAGACCGCCAGCACCCCGCAGCCCCTGCACCGAGTAGGCGTAGTAGCCCCCGGCGTTGACGATCTCAGTTCTGGCGGGCGCCGTAGGGCAGGGCCGCCGTCTCGGCGAAGACCCCGCCCGGGATCCTCCGTCCCATCACCAAGGCGCCCCAGGCGCCCGGCGTCAGGCAGACCACCTGACCCGGCGCCATCACCTCCGCGATCCGCTCTGCGATCTCCTCCTGAGCGGTGGCCGGCATCGGCATCTGGACCAGGTCCCCCCCGGACCGCGGCGGCACGGCCGTCGGTGACCTCGCCCAGCCGGGCCACCCCCTCGCCGGGGACGCCTTCGATCGCGATCCGGCCGGTTCGGAAGACCTCGGCGAAACGCCCCCGGTTGCGCAGCGCCAGTCGCACCCGGTGGCCGCGCAGGGCAAGGTTGGCGGCTGTGACCAGGGTACCGTGCCCGCCGCCCAGGACCGCCACCCTCACCGACCACGCCCCCGCCCGGGGTCGACGAGCGCCAGGCCCACCGGGGAGAATAGCCCAGACCAGGCGATGACGAGCGAGGAACGCGGGACCGACACCGCGTCGGCCCGGCCCCGGCCCGAGCCGCCGCCGGAACGGGAGTCGACCACCGAGGGCCGGGTCGCCGGCATCCCCTACCGGGCGACGGCGGCCACCTACCACCTCCGGGACGAGGAGGGGAAGGTCAGGGCCGCCCTCTTCCACGTGACCTACATCCGAACCGACGTCGAGGACCCCCGCAGGCGGCCGGTGACCTTCGCCTTCAACGGCGGGCCGGGGTCGTCCTCGGTGTGGCTGCACCTCGGCCTGCTCGGCCCCCGCCGCGTCCGCCTGGGCGACGAGCCAATCCCTCCCCACCCCCCCTACGAGGCGGTGGAGAACGAGCACACCCTCCTCGACCTGAGCGACCTGGTCTTGATCGACCCGGTCACGACCGGGTGGTCTCGGCCCATCGAGGGCGAGGAGGCGAAGGAGTTCCACGGCCTCGACGAGGACGCCCGCTGGGTGGCGGAGTTCATCCGGCTCTGGCTGTCGCGCCACCGGCGCTGGGAGTCACCCCGGTTCCTGGTGGGCGAGTCCTACGGGGCCACCCGCGCCGCCGCCCTCTCCCTCCACCTGGCCGACCGGCTGGGCATCGCCCTCAACGGCGTGGCCTTGATCTCGCCCGCCCTCGCCTTCCAGACCATGCACCCCCAGCTCGGCAACGACCTCCCCTACGTCCTCTTCTTGCCCGGCTACGCGGCCACCGCCTGGTACCACGGGACGATCGACCGCCGCCGCTGGGGCACGGTCCGGGAGCTGACCGACGAGGTCGAGGACTTCGCCCTGGGGGAGTACGCCTCGGTGCTGCTACGGGGGTCGCGGGCGAGTCGGCGCGAGCGGGGGGCGGTGCACCGCGGCCTGCGCCGCTACACCGGGCTGCCGGCCGACTTCCTCTGGCGGTGCGACCTGCGCGTCTCCCCGGCGCGCTTCTTCAAGGAGCTCCTGCGCGACCGCCGGCGGACGGTCGGCCGCCTCGACTCCCGCTTCCTCGGCATCGACGCCGACCCCACCGGGGAGCGGCCCGACTACGACCCCAGCTACGCCCTCGTCCAGGGCGCCTTCACCGCCGCCGTCAACCAGTACCTGCGCCGGGACCTGAGCTTCGACAGCGACCTCGTCTACGAGATCATCACCGAGCGCGTCCAGCCCTGGCGCTGGGGCGAGGCAGGCGACGGGCGCTACGTGGAGGTCGTCTCCCGGCTGCGTGCCGGCATGCACCGCAACCGGCGGATGCGGGTGTTCGTGGCCTGCGGCTACTACGACCTGGCCACGCCCTTCGCGGCTGTGGAGTGGATCCTCGACCACATGGGTCTGGACCCGGAGCTGCGCCCCAACCTCACCCTCGAGCGCTACGAGGCCGGGCACATGATGTATGTCCACGAGCCCTCGGCCCGGCGCCTGCGCGCCGACCTCGGCCGCTGGCTGGAGGAGGCGGCCGGGGGCTGACCCGCGCCGACGGCCCCGCGCCCGCGATCGGCCATGATCCGGGGAGATGTCCCACCCCGAGACCGCCTACGTCGAGCGCAACCCCGCCTCGCGCCCTCCACGAGCGCGCCCGCCGCTCGCTAGCCGGCGGCACCACCCGCACCACCACCTACTTCGCCCCCTTCCCCGTCTACCTCACCCAGGGTGAGAGGGCGAGGATCTGGGACGCGGACGGCAACCAGCGGCTGGACCTCATCTGCAACTACACCGCCCTGATCCTGGGCCACGCCCACCCCCGGGTCACCGCCGCCGTCCGCGAGGCGGCCGGCCAGGGGACGGCCTTCGCCGCCCCTAACCCCTACGAGGTGGAGCTGGCCGAGCTGCTCTGCGAGCGGGGGCCCTCGGTGGAGCGGGTCCGCTTCTGCAACTCCGGGACCGAGGCGACCATGTTCGCCATGCGTCTGGCCCGCGCCTTTACCGGCCAGCCGAAGCTGGCCCGGATCGAGGGCGGCTACCACGACCCCCACGACCTGGCCGAGGTCAGCGCCCACCCCGATCCCGATCTGGCCGGGCCGGCCGACGTCCCCCCGTCCCCGCCTCGCCGGGCACACCCCCCTGGGCGGTGGAGGCGACCGTGGTCCTGCCCTACAACGCCCCCGACCGCATCCTGCGCGCCCACGCCGACGAGCTGGCCGGGGTGATCGTGGAGCCGGTGATCGGGCGGCCCGTCTCCCCGCCGACCGCGAGTTCCTGGAGCGTCTGCGCCGGGTGACGCGCGAGCTGGGGATGCTTTTGATCTTCGACGAGGTGATCTCGCTCCGGCTGGCGCCGGGCGGGGCGCAGTCGGCCGCCGGCGTGATCCCCGACCTGACCACCATGGGCAAGATCATCGGTGGCGGGCTGCCGGTCGCCGCCTTCAGCGGCCGCCGCGAGGTGACGGAGCTGCTCGACCCCCGCGCCGAGGCCCACCTCGCCCAGGGTGGGACCTACAACGGCAACCCTCTGGACATGGCCGCCGGGCTGGCCGCGATGCGGGAGCTGGCCCCGGACATCTACGAGGACCTCAACCGGCGCGGTGAGCGGCTGGCCGACCGGGCGCGCGAGGTCTTCGCCACCCACAGCGTGCCCGTCCAGGTCAACGGCGCAGGCTTGCTCTTCGCCTTCCACTTCACCGACCGGCCGATGCGGGATCACCGCTCGGCCGCGGCCGCCGACTCGCGCCGGGCGCACGAGCTGTTCCTGGGGCTGTTGAACCAGGGCGTGATGCTGGCGCCCCGGGCCATGGGCTGCCTCTGCACCGCCCACGGCGAGGCCGAGACCGAGCGCTTCCTCGACGCCCTGGAGGCGGTGGTGGCCGATCGGGCCCCGGCCTGGAAGGGCTGAGCCGGCGATCAGAACGCGGCCCTCAGCCCTTCGAACATGGGAAAGTGCTTGACGTTGAGCGTCAGCAGCTCGGCTCCGAGCAGGTCGGCGGTGGCGGCAACGACGTAGTCGGCGACATCGATGCCAGGGTGAGAGCAGCGGTAGGCGCGGAGGGACTCTCCAGCACGGATGGCGACGAGGTCGGTCACCGGCTGGAGCTCAAGCACCGAGAGGAGCCTGGCCACTGCCGACCGCTCATTCGTTCGTACGCCGCCCTCGATTTCGGCTCGGACTAGCACGCTGCAGGCGGCGGCCCCGTCCGCCACCGCCCCATACAGGAGCTGCGTCGCCTCGCTCACCCCGCGGAGATGCGCGATCAGGACGGTCGAATCGAAGAGCTTCACAGACCGAGGCGCCGAAGACGTTCGGCCGACCCCGGGCCCCGGACGCCCGCCAGCCACTCGGGCCAGTCGGGGTGATCGGCGAGCACGCCGGCCGTGGCCTCGACCACGGCCAGCCGGTCCTCGACGCCACGCCGGATGTCGAGCGCACGGTCGAGGATGCGACGCACCACCTCCGCCTGTGAGATGCCCTCGTCTGCCGCGCGCCGGGCCAGACGACGTCGCTGCTCGTCCATCACGTATAGCAGCAGACGCTGAATACAGCAGCAATATACATCAATATCGCCAAGGACCCCGGCGCAGGATGAGCCTCACCCGCCCGTCCCGCCCTCCCGCCGGGGGTCCTCCAGCGCCCGCGCCGCCAGCTCCCGGAGCCGGACCTTCTGCACCTTGACCCCGTTGGGGCCCTGGGTGGTGGGGAACTCGTCCACCGGGATCACCCGGCGGGGCACCTTGTAGCCGGCCAGCCGGCCGCGCACGAACTCGAGCACCCGGCCCTCGTCGAAGTCGTCCCCGGCCAGGACGAAGGCCACCGGCACCTCGCCCTCCCCCGGCCGCTCGACCCCCACCACCTGGGCCGCCCGCACCGCCGGGTGTCGGGCCAGCTCCCCCTCGATCTCGGCCGGGTCGACCAGGAAGCCGCGCAGCCGCAGCGAGTCCCGGAGCCGGGCCAGGAAGACGAAGCCGCCATCGGGCCGGGTGTAGCCGAGGTCGCCGGTCCGGAACCAGCCGTCCCCGGTGAAGGCGGCCCGGGTCGCCTCCGGGTTGTGCAGGTAGCCCTCGGTCACGTTGTAGCCCCGGATCTGCAGCTCCCCCGGCCGGCCGTGCGGGCAGGGCCGCCCCGTGGCCGGGTCGCAGGCCCGGACCTCGATGTCGGCGCACACCGGCCGGCCCCCGGACAGGACCCGGGTCTCGGGCGGGTCGTCCGGGTCCCAGGTGGCCATCAGCGCGAACACCTCCGACATCCCGTAGACGCCGGTCAGCCGCACCCCAGCCCGGGCCTCGGCGTCGCGCACCAGCTCGGCGGCCAGGCCGGCGAAGTTGGCGAACGCCCCCCGCCGCCAGCGCAGGCGGGCGGGGTCCAGCTCGGGGCTGTCGAGCACGGCCCGGAGCATGGCGTCCGAGCCGGTGAGGTGCTCGATGCCCTGGGCGCACATCAGGCGGGCGGCCCGGTCGGGGTCGAACACCTCCTGGAGCATGCAGGCGGCGCCGCCGGCGAGGGCGCCCAGGGCGGTGTTGAAGCCGAACACGCCGAAGAGCGGGAGCGCCAGCAGCGAGTGCTCGCCGGGGCGGAGGTCGAAGGCCCGCGCCACCTCGCGGGCGTGGCGCTCGACCGGTCCCTGGCGGTGGGCGGCGAGCTTGGGGCCGGCGGTCGTCCCCGAGGTGGCGAAGAGGGCGCAGCGGTCGTCGGGGCGGCCGTCGTCGGCGGCGGGGGGACCGAGGGGGACCGTCTCCGGCGACCAGACGAGCTCCAGGTCGGGCAGCCCTGGCCGCACCTGCTCGAGCAGGCCCCAGAAGTCGACGCCCAGGAAGTCGGGGGCGAGCACGATCCCCCTCGCCCGCGAGGCCCGCAGCACGTGCTCCAGCTCGGCCGCCCGATAGCGGGTGTTGACCGCCGCCACGCACACCCCGAGGCGGGCGCAGGCGAAGAGCAGCTCCAGCCACTCCGGGCGGTTGGGAAGCCAGAGGGCGAGCACGTCCCCCCGCCTCAAGCCGGCCTGGTGGAGCCCGCCGGCCACCCTCGCCGCCCGCTCGGCCAGCTCGGCGAAGGTGAGCCGGCGCTCACCGGCGATCACGGCCACCCGGTCGGGGTGCCGCTCCAGCAGCGAACCCAGCCGGTTCATCCCAGCGCCGCCCGGGCGAGGAGGTCGACCTGGGCCGGGTCGGGGTCGCAGGGGAAGAGGACCAGCTCGTCGAAGCCCGCCTCCGCGTACGCGCCCAGGGTCGCCGCCACCGCCTCCGGCGTGGCCGGGGCCCGCTCGGCGAGGGCGGCGCCGCGCTCGCCGTAATAATGGTCGAGGTAGGCGAGGAGGTGACGGCGAGCCTTCGGGCCGAGGGCGAAGTAGGTCAGGGCGACGAAGCGGGGCCGCCCCCCGCGCCCGGCCGCCGTCCAGGCCTCGCGGATGCGGGCGCGCAGCTCGGCGCTGGCCTCGGGGGGCGCCGTGCCCGCGGTCCAGCCGATGCCGTGCTCCACCGTCCGCCGCACCGCCGCCTCGGCCATGCCCCCGATCAGGACCCGGACCCCGCCCGGGTTGGCCGGCTCCGGTCCGATCTCGCCCCCGGCCCAGGTCCGGCGCATCACCTCCAGGCCCCGGTCCATGAGCCGGCCGCGCTGGTGGAGGTCGCGGCCGACGGCCTGGAAGTCGTCGGCTCGGCCGCCGACGCCCACCCCCAGCACCAGCCGGCCGCTGGAGAGCCGGTCGAGGGTGGCCGCGGCCTTGGCCACCAGGACCGGGTTGCGGGTGGGCAGCAGGAGCACGTCGGTGAGCAGTTCGGCGCGCTCGGTGACGGCGGCCGCGGCGGCGAGCACGGTCAGTGGCTCCAGGTTGGGGTAGACGACGCGGTCGATCACGCCCAGGCTGCTGTAGCCGGCCGCGTCCGCCGCCCGGGCCCAGTCCAGCACCTGGGCCCGGGTGACGCCGGGGATGGCGCCCGGCAGCCCGATGCCCACCCTCACCGCCGCGACCCCGGCCCGGCTACTCCACCCGGAGGACGAGGGCGGCCCCGGTGTCGCCGGCGGCGCAGCCGGTGAAGAGCCCCACCCCGCCGCCCCGCTCGCGCAGGGTCTCGATCAGCTCGGCGATCAACCGCAGCCCGGTCGGCCCCTGCGGATGCCCGTAGACCAGGGAGCAGCCATAGAGGTTCATGCGCTCCAGCGGGTATCCCATCTGGCGCGCGAGCCAGAGGTCGTTGACCGCGAAGGGGTTGTGGGTGGTGACCACGTCCACGTCGGCGATCGAGAGGCCGGCGTCGGCCAGCGCCCGCTCCGCGGCCGGGACCGGGGCCTTGGGCATGCGCGCCTTCTCCACCCGGGCCAGCCCGCTGCCCAGGATGCGGGCCACCCCCTCGCCCCCCGACAGCTCGCGCGCTTGCTCGACCGTGGTCACCACGCAGCCGGCGCAGCCATCGGCGGGGTGGGTCTGGGTGCCGTAGGTGATCACCCCTTCCGGTAGGACTGGTCGCAACGCCGCCAGCCCCTCGGCGGTGGTCTCGTGGACTCCCTCGTCGGCGTCGACCATGCGCACCCCAGCCTTGCCCACGGGCACCGCCACCGGCACCAGATAGCGCCGCTGGAAGGCGCGCTCGTCGGCCAGCGCCTGCCGGTACTGCTCGTGGCGGAGCAGGGTCACCTGGTCCAGCTCCTGCCGCGAGAGGTCGGCCTCGCGGGCCACGTGCTCGGCGGTGGCGATCATGGCCTCCCCCGCCCAGGGGTCGCGGGCGAAGTTGTCCAGCACCCAGTTCTCGATCAGGGGGGAGCCGCCCATGGCGCTCGGCCGTGGGTAGCTGAGCACGGGCCCGTTGGAGGTCCGGTCGGTGGCCACCACCAGGGTCAGGCCCTCGCCGCCCTCCACCCCCATCGCCGCCACCTCCACGCAGACCGCCGAGGTGGCGCAAGCCTGGGAGATCATGGGCCCGCTCACCCTCTCGGCCCCGATCCGGGCCGCCACCGTCGGCGCCCCGTAGAAGATCCCCGCCTGGGGGACCGTCCAGCCCAGGACCAGCCTCCCGACCCGCTCCGGGGCCAGCCCCCGTTGCTCCAGCGCCCGCCGGGTCACGTCCACGGCCAGGTCCAGCGACGACATCTCGGAGAGCACGCCCTGCCAGCGCACGAAGGGCGACGACCAGGCGAAGCCCAGCGGGATGGCGGCCTTCTCGAACCTCATGGCCCCATTCTCACCCACGCCGGAGCGTGGGAGGCGAGGCCGGGACCGTCCCTCCTCCCGGCGAGGTCGCGCCCACCCCACCCGCGTCCTCGTCGTTAGCCTCCGCGGACGTGTGGACGAGGGGAGGGAGGGCCGGCCACGACGATGGCCACCGGGTCATCCTTCGAGCCCAACCCAACGAAGGGAGGGACGATGGCCACACCCAGGATGGCCCCCCAGCACCTGGCCTGTGAGGACCTCGCGGCCCACCCCGACCGGCTCCGCGGCCTGCGGGAGGGCATGGTCGAGACGCCGATGGAGGCCGAGGTCAGCGCCCGCCGCGGGACCGGCGACGGCGTGCCGAGCGGGCGATGGTGCCGGTGGTCGCCCAGGCCGACGTGGCCGCGATGAGCATCCGCCGGGTGGAGCGGCTGGGGCCGAGCCTGGGCATCGAGGGGATCAGGTCCTCTCTCTTCTCGTTCTCGGAGATGGCCGAGGAGCTGGACCAATGGCGGCTCTCTGCTCCCCCCTGACGCCAGCCCCGATCCCGAGGTGGGATCGACGGCCCAACCCAGCGCAGCCAAGAGGAGGGCCGGGTGGGTGGTGACCGCGAGGGGGTCGAGCCGGCCCTTGGCAACCAGTCGTGAGCCTGGGTCGCCATCCCCCGGTGAGGGTGGCCGCGATCACCGCCGCCCCAGGGAGTGGGCCTCGCCTCGGGGCCAGATCACCCCTCCCGGCCGCCAGCGGCCGCCCCGAGCAGCGCGTGCGTTCGGCCTCGCACGGGATCCAGGGCGGCAAACCGCAGCGCCGGGCCAGCCACCGTCCCCCACGCGTCGAGTGCATACTCGACACGTGGAGGAGACACGGACCGCCGTGGGCAGGGATCACGGCCCGGCCGAGGCCCCCGAGACCGACCCCAACCAGCTGATCGCCCGCTTCCTCTCCGGCCGTCCCCCGGCCACCGCCCGCGCCTACGCCGCCGACCTGGAGGACCTGGCCCGCTTCCATCAGACCTCGGTGGAGGACACGGTGCGCTCGCTCCTGCTCGGGCCCGAGACCGCCCGAGAGCTGGTGCTGGGCTACGCCGTCGAGCTGCGCCGTCGAGGCCTGGCCCTCACCACCGCCCGGCGGCGGCTGGCCACCCTGCGCTCCCTGCTGGCCACGGCCCAGCAGCTGGGGGCGGTGGCCTGGGGGCTGGAGTTCCCCACCGAGCAGGAGGTGGAGCTGGCGGCGAGCGAGCGGGCCGAGCGGGAGCGATCCTCGTACCTGTTCCCGCGCCATCCCGGGGAGGCGGACCGGCTGGACCTCCAGCACCACGCCCTGCGCGAGGCCTTGGGCCGCAACCACCTGGCCCCGGCAGGGCCCCTGCGGAGGGTGCTGGACGTGGGCACGGGCACGGGGCAGTGGGGGTTCGAGGTGTGCTGGGAGCACCCCGAGGCGCTGGTGGTGGGGTTGGATCTCGTCCCGGGAAGGGCGGAGCACCCCTCCGGCTACCGGCACGTGCGGGGCAACGTGCTCCAGGGGCTGCCCTTCCAGAGCGACACCTTCGATCTCGTCCACCAGCGCTTCCTGGTCTCGGGGATCCCGGTGGGGGAGTGGCCGCGGGTGGTGGCGGAGCTGGTCCGGGTGACCCGCCCCGGGGGCTGGGTCGAGCTCGCCGAGCCGACCATGGAGTTCTCCCGAATGGGGCCAGCGGCCCGCCGCTTCTGGGGATTGGTACAGGATGTTGCCACCTCCCTCGGGCTCGACGTTGCCAAGACCGTTTTTGACTCCTTGGATCGCTACCTACGGGAGGCCGGGCTGGAGGAGGTGACCCGGCGTGAGCTCGAGCTGCCGGTGGGGGAGTGGGGTGGCCGGGTCGGCTCCTTCCTGGCCAGCGATGCTAGGGCGGTGCTGACCCGGATGGGCGAGGTGCTACAGTCTCGGTCGATCATCACCCTGGGGGAGGCGGCCGACCTTGCCCGTCGCTCCCTTCAGGAGTTCGAGGAGCACCGGACGGTCTGGCCCATGGTCATCGCCTACGGTCGCAAGCCAAGCCAAGACCGGTAAGCCGAGATCCCGGTGAGGGATGGTACACGGCTCCGGACGGCTGGAGGCTGCAAGCGCTCGAGCTCGCCCTGGACCCCACCCCGGAGCAGTGGCAGGCCATCCGGCGGCAGTGGGGCGGGCGGCGCTCCGCCTCCAACTGGGCAGTCCGAACCCTCGAGGCCGATCTCGACGCCCACCGGAAGAGGGGTACCCCACGAAGCCAGCTTCGTGGGGAGCCCCAGACCGGTGATTCGAGGGAGCCGCCGTCGTTCTCCGGGCTCCGCCGGCGCTGGAACCGGGCGAAGGCCACCGAGCCGGCTTCCCGAGGCGCAAGCGCAAGGGTCGATACCCGGACCGCTGCCCCTTCCGCACCGGGGTGATTCGGGTCGAGCCCGATCGCCGCCACCCTGGCCAAGATCGGGACCGTGCGCACGTGCGAGCGCACCCGCCGGCTGGAGCGGGTCGGCGAGCGGTGGTGGTCTTCCGGGTCCAGATCCAGCGGCCCCAGGGGTGCCCCACGAGGCTGGCCTCGTGGGGTCCCCCGGTCAGACCCGGGCCTCCCGGGCGCGCGGCGAGGAAACGCGAAGCCCGCGAGGGCAACCCCGTGAGGGGTGCCGCATGAGACTATCGCTTACTCAGCGGCAACGGACGGGGAACCGTCTCCTCGACGAGGCCCCGCCACTTACATGATGAACCCGTCCAGGGCGGGATCCGAGAGCGAGGCCACTCGCCGGCCCACCACCCCCACCTCTCTCGCCACCGTCCGTGCGGTCCTCACTCGCGTTTGCCGGTCTGCCGGCAGACCGGCAAGGAGGTTCCTCATGAGCACGGACCTCGCCTCCGCTTCGGCGTCGTCGCCTCCCTGGCCGCCGGCAGCGAGGAGTGGGTCGAGAAGGCCCGACGCGCGGAGTCCCTCGGCTCCTCGAGCCTGCTGGTGCCGGACGACGACCGAATGCTCGGCCTCCCTCTCGACGCCGGCCGAGTCGGTGGCGCTGCCCAAGCGGTTGTGGGCGGGGGAGACGGTCACCGTCGACGGCGCCCATCACGCAGCGGCCGAGGTCTCGATCGCGCCCCTGCCCCAGCAGCGACCGCGGCCCCATCCCGATCGGAGCGGGCGGTCCGCGCCTGCTCCAGCTCGCGGCCCGGGAGGCGGACATCGTGGCCTCGACCGTCAAGGCCACCGACCCGCGGATGGCGGCCGAGACGAAGGTGGCCCGGATGGGGGCCTTCCCGGCCCTGGTGGGGACAGCGGAGGAGAGGTGCACCACCCTGCAGCGCCGGCGGGAGGAGCTGGGCATCTCCGAATGGTCGGGGAGGAAGTGGTGGAGGCGCTGGCCCCAGTGATCGAACGGCTGGCCGGGCGGTGACCCGACCCGGGTGGCGTGAAGCCCCGGTCGCCCGCCGGCGGCGGGGAGCGTGGCGGCGGACGGCGGCCGCCCGGGCGGGGCGGGACGGATGCCCCGACGGTGCCCCGTCGCCCGGCCGGCCCGGCCATCGGGGTCGCTCGCGCCTGGCCGTCGTGTGCCCCGGTCGCGAGCAGCCGGCGGACCGACCAAGCGGCTATGGCACGGCCCTCAGACGGGGCCGCGATCCTGCTGATCCAGAGTGGAGCCTCGATGAGGGCTCCCCTCCCGGAGCTCCGGAACCGTGGGCTCAGAGGGTCCTCCGATCCGGAAGGGGAGACCGACCTCACCGAGCCCTCCTCACGCTCCCCACAACCGAGCCACGTTCGTGATCTCAGCGTTGAGGATGTTGTCGTACTCGGCCGGTTGTGGCTCCGGAAGCACCTTCACACTGCTCAGGGCAGGGAAGCCGGGCGGTGACGGGCTGCCCGGCATGGTGCCGTAGAAGCCGGCGTCCGCCAGCGCTCGCTGCCCTTCCGGGGTCAGCATCCAGGCCTCGAGCAGCTCAGCCGCATGCGGGTGAGGTGCCCCCTTCAGCAACCCGACCGGCGTGTGTGCGACCTCAGCGCCCTCCTTCAGCGACAGCGCGAGCCCCTCGGGCGCTCCCTGCTTGCGATCCTGGATCACTGACTGAACGCCATATGGGATGGCAAGTGGATACTCACCCCCTCCAACCAGTTGCGCGACCTGAGGCACGTGGGGAACGACCACCGGGTCCTGGGCTCGAAACCGCTGGATGAAATCCTGTGGCACGCGCCCGTAGTGAGACAACTCGATGAGCAAGCTGCTCGTCGCCCCGATCTGCCGGGGATCGGTGATGACGACCTTGCCCCGCCATTGTGGTTGGAGGAGATCCACGTAGCTCTTTGGAGCCTGAGAGGGCTTCACCAGGTCCGTGTTGTATAGGATGCCGTTCAGCTTCACGTACGGTGTGACCCAGGTGTGGTCAGGGCCAACCAACTGGTAACTCGTGTTCCGCAACCCCTGTGCCGTCGGGGGGTTGTAAGAGACGAGGTAACCATGGGTGTACGAACGCCAAATCTCATCGCTGGGGACGTCGAGCAGGTCAGCGGTGTGTTTGCCCGACACGAACTCCTCGTCGACCCTGGTCGTCAGCTGGCTCCCAGTCAGCAGCTGCGCCTGCACGCTGATGCCGGGGAAACGCTTGCTGAAGGCATCGTACACAACTTTCAATGCGGGCGCGTCAGGGGCGTAGACGACGACCTGTTGTTCCCCTGCCTTCTGCGCCTGTTGGTACAGTGTCATCAGCTGCTTTGCCGCAGTAGGGCCTCCCAAGGCAGCGTTGCTCGATCCTTGACCAGCCTGTCCGGTTGCGCTCGTCGCCCCGCCACAGGCAACGAGCAAGAGCATGGAGCAGGTGATGGTCAGCACCTGCGCCCAGCGCCTCGTGCTCATTCTCCCTCTGACCTCCATTGACCTTGATCGTCGCTTTCCCTGCGTAGGTCATGCCGCAGGTGTCATGAACCCTCCTCACCTCATAGCCGTACCCCCTGCGTGGCCAAGCACGCCTGCAGCTCGCCGATATCGATCGACCGCACAGGAAGGTGATCTCTGGCGGCCAGGGCTGCGGCCACACCTGCCGCTTGGCCCGTTGCCATGGCGATCCCTGCACTTCGCACACCGGCGAAGGCGCCGCGATCGGCGGACAGGCACCGCCCGGCCACGAGGACGTTGGTCAGCCCCTTCGGTTGCAAGGCACGAAAGGGGATGCCGTAGGGACGGCCGGGTTTCGTCATCCTGGTTTGGTAGCGGCCATGTGGGTCGTGGTAGCTCATCCCTCCTTGAGCGCGCACCACGTCGTCGAAGAAGCGCCTCCCCTCCATGACGTCGGCGCGCCTCAGCACGTACTCGCCAACGATCCTCCGCGTCTCTCGAACACCGACCTGGACGCCGGTCTCGATCAGGTAGGCATCGGCGAACCCAGGCACCCGTCTCCTCAGGACGCCGAGGGCGGCCATGACCTGGCGTCGACCCTCCAGCTCGGCACGGGTCAGGTCCATGACGTCGGTGGCGTCGACCCGCACCGAATGGAGCATGTTCATGATCACCTCACCCCGACGAAGGGTGAAGTGAACGGTGATGCTGTCCATGTTGGGAACGTACTCTCCGGCCTCGGCGGCCGCCCGCACGACGCTGGTGAAGCCGGAGATGCCAACCGGGTTCGTCAGGCGATCGGGGCTGATCCCCCCGTGACGCAGTCGCTCGGCGAAGTCCTCGGGATGCCTACGGACGTAATCCAGGATCGCATCGGTATCGACGTTTCCCAGCTTGAACATGAGCGTGGTTGGCTGGAGCAAGCGGACGTCGTTTTCGCCTTGCACGAACGCCCCGCCCGCCACGGCGACCAAGTCGGCGTCGCCGGTGGCGTCGATGAAGACCTTGCCCGGGAGCATCTGGGCCCCCGACTTGTTGACCACGAAGATGGCCTTCACCCGTCCCTGGTCGCAAGCCGCACCGACCAGGTATGAGTGGAGGAGGATGCGGGCACCGGCCTCCTCCACCATGCACTGGGCGAGGTACTTCCACAGCTCCTTGTCATAGGGAGTGATCGTCACCCCCAACGTCTGGAGCGGCCGCGGCACCACTCCGAGCGCGCCGCCGAGCTCGGCCAGACGTGCGAACACCTCGTCCGGGATCCCGAACACCACCTGCTCCCCGGCCGGGTTGAAGAGGCCGCCAATGCCGCCCAGCATGACGCCGGCGGCCGTCCCGCCCAGGAACCCGTAGCGCTCGACCAGCCACACCGAGGCCCCCGCCCGCGACGCGGCCACCGCCGCCACCCATCCCGCTGAGCCACCTCCGACGACGACGACGTCCGCCTCGGGGAGGACCGAGCTCGGCGAGAGCGCGGTCGTCACCTGGCCGTGGGTCATCGGCTCATCGCTGCCCACGTTTCCCTCAGAGCGCCGACCTGGAAGTGAGCGCCAGATCCTCAGCCGCCAAGTGGGAGGCGTGGTCGGCGACGACGTCGGCGAGCTCGGCACGAGCAGAGACCACCTCCAAGCTTCGGCACCGGAAGCCCTCTGGGTGGCGTACGGGGTACGGCTCCACGCCCTGCTCCAGCTCCCGGAGCATGCGCAGCAGCCTCCGGCGGGCGGCGATGATGGCGACGTCGCTGGTGCCCAGGTGCTCCTTGCTCCGATCCACGATCGGCTCCATGGTCTCGGTCATGGCCCGGTCCTCATCCACCGGGCCGCTGTCGATCCCGCTGAACTTCTTGGTGCGCTGAAACTCACGGTCCAGGCCGTAGTCGTTGTCCTTGGTCAGCTCCGAGACCCAACCGTCGATCACGTACCCGTCACGCAAGCGGATCCGCTGCGGACGGACGGGACGGCCGCTGATCTCCCCTTCGCCCGGCTCCAGGGGGCGCTGCACGTTGTAGGCCACCCCGCAAGAGAAGGTCGTGTGGTCGTCGATGGGGACCAGGATGCGGGCGTTGCGCGTATAGGTACTCGGTGTCTGCGAGCAGGAGGGGGCCAACCATTGGGTGAGGCGCCAGTAGTACTGGTCCTCGCCGATCGTCCGCCTGCCCCCGTAGACGAAGCCGTACTCGGTCTCGTGCACCGAGAGACGCGGAGACTTGTCGAGGGCGAAATATCGGCGAGACCCGGGCAGGAACTTTGCGGTGTCCGGGGTCGACGGGTCGAGGGAGCGGTGGAGGAAGGAGACGTGGGCGGTGTCGATGTCACCCTCCAGCGACTGCAGCCAGTTCGAGTCCTGGAGCCACTTCCGGGTCACCCGGTGCGTGTCCGGCACCAGCGTCCACTCGTACTGGGGAAACTCCGGCTCCA
>DATGLL010000137.1:0-14400 GCA_035294145.1 Candidatus Dormiibacterota bacterium
CCATAAGTGGAGGACCCTTAATTTAAGGCGTACTCCGCTCCGCCAATCCGCCGCCTGACCGAGCTGGCTTACCATCGTCACCACCTCACCACCACTGGGCGGACGATCAGCCCCGGTGGTCATCCAGAGTGGCGGCCGACATTACGCCTGCGCATCAATCCATCTTGACCTGATGGCTGAGCCGCACTACGCGTCGGAGGACTGGCCCGGCTCCTACCGGGGGCACCCCGCCGACGTCGACCTCGACACCACCCTCACCGTGCTGGCCGGCAACGCCTACCGACCCCTCCCGAGGATCGAGGCTAGCCTACGAACACGTAGGAGGTGATGGTCGATGCCGAGACGCTTGGTGGCGGGGCGCCGGGTGGGCGACTTGGAGAGCGAGATCCTCGACGTGCTGTGGTCGGCGCGCACCTGGCTCTCAGGGCGCGAGGTCTGGCGGCGGCTGGAGGACGGTTCTCGGGCGTACACGACGGTGATGACCGTGCTCGGCCGCCTTGTCGACAAGTCCCTCGTCGAGCGGGCCGAGGAGGGGAAAGGCCACGTCTACCGCGCGGCGGGCGACCCCGACGAGCTGACCGCCCAGGCGATCCGTTCCCTGCTCTCGGCGACGGCGCACCCCCGTGCGGCGCTCGCGCACTTCGTCGACGGCCTCGACGACCCCGAGCTGGTGGCCGAGCTGGCTTCGGCCATCAAGCGGGTCCGCCGGCGGTGAGCGCTGCAGCCGCCGGGCTCGGCTTCTTCGCCGTGCTCGTCGGCCTCTCTGCGCTGGCGGGGCGTCGCGCTGGCGTGTCGCCTGGGGTCGCGGCAGGCGCGCACCTCGTGAGCCTGCTCGGCTGGGCCCTTCTGCCCGCGGTGTGGCTGGCGTGTCTCGGGAGCGCACTCGCGTCGTGGCTCGGGGGGATCCGGACGTCGGGCGGGGGCTGTCTGCTCGGCCTCGACCACGGCCAGTGGCAGCTCCTCGGCTACGTGCCCGGGACGCTCGTGCTCGGCGTGCTCGTCTGGCAGGGGTTCCGCCATGCCGCTGCCGCCCGGCGTGCCGAGATGCGGGGGATGGCACTTTCGAGGTCTGTCCGGCGCCCGACGAGCGCCGGCGAGGTGTGGGTGGTGCCCTCGGATCATCCGGTTGCGTTCGCGTCCGGCCTGTGGCGCTGCCGCGCGGTGGTGACCTCTGGCATGCTCGCCCCGTTGGAAGGCGCAGAGCGTGAGGCGGTGTGCGAGCACGAGGCAGCACACGTGCGCCTCGGGCATCCCCGCCTGCTCGTGGCGTGCGGGGCGATCGCCGCCGCCTACGGCCGCTTCCCCCCGGTGCGCCGGGCGTGGGTTGGACTCCGTCTGCAGCTAGAAGCCGCAGCCGACGATGAGGCGGCGCGGGTGGTCGGCACCGAGGCGCTGTTGTCTGCGCTCATCCACGTGGCCATGCTCGCGGGCTACCAGACCTCCGCCGTCGCACCAGGTTTGGGCGGTGTCGAGCATCTGCGATGGCGGATAGCGCGCCTCGAGCATCCAGGCTCGCCAGCACCGTGGCCGACGGCGCTCGTCGGCACCGCCGCTGTCGCAACGGGCACCGCCATGGCGCTCGTCGGCTGCCTGCTCGCCGGTGCCCCGGCGAGTGTCGCCGGGGCGTTTGCCTGCCTCGCCGTCGTCGCCCTGATCGCCCTGCGTCCGACGTGGGCGTGGGGGCACCACCGAGCGCCAGGCTGAGCGTTCTCGTGTCCTTTCGACCTTCGGTTCGGTCCACCTCGACGGCGGCCCTGCCCGGCCTCCACCCGGATTGACTCGCTCCCACGAATGTGTAGTAGAGTCTTTGCAGGCGTGAGTGCGCCTGCTGCTCGACGCTATGGACCAGGGTCTGGCGATTCAAAGGAGCCGTGTATGGCCGTTTCCCACGTAACACCTCCGGGTGCCAACGAGCGTGAGGGCGAGCGTCCACATGAGGAGCTGAGCCCGAGCACACAGACCCCCGGCGAGAAGAAGGGTCCCGGCGCGGCCCTCTTGTTGCTCGTTCTCCCGGTCCTGTGCTGCGGAGGTCCGGCGATCTTCGCCGCCCTGGCGGCTGCGAGCGCGGCGACCCTCGGCGTGGTGGGCGGGATCATCGGTGTCGTGCTGCTGGCCGCCGCGCTAGGGCTCTTCCTTCGACACCGGCGGCGTGGCGCGTGCTGCGCACCAGCGCAGAAGGCGTGGCGCCCGTGAGCACGCCCCCGGATGTGCTCACCCGCCAGCGGGCACCACAGGCGCTCGCCGAGGTGCTGGGCACGCCGGGGCGCATCGTCGGGTTCCTGGTCGCAGCAGGCGTCGTGGCCTTCTTCTACACGCTGCTCTTGCCCTTTGACTACACCCAGCGATTCGAGCTCGCCAACTGGGACTATCTGAACGCCTACCTGCTCGTCTGGGCGATCGCGCTCGGGCTCGCCATGGGACTCGTCCTGAGCGTCCAGGTTCATGCCATGCGCAGGATCGCCGCGGCACGGGCCGCGACCGGCGCGGTGGGCGGGGTGGCGTTCGTGGCCAGCCTGCTCCCGAGCTTTTTGTGCTGCACCCCGATCATCCCCTCGGTCCTCGCCTTCGTCGGGATGTCGGGAGTGGGTCTGTACACGACGACCGGCACCCTGCAGCATTTCTTCGCCGTCCACCAGACCGAGTTCCTCTCAGCGAGCCTGGTGCTGCTCGCTCTCATGTGCTGGTGGGGGTTGCGCAAGGTTGCAAGCGCGCAGTGCCTCACCGAGGACGGCTGCGCGGTCGCGACGACGCCGGATGGGGTATCTGGTGTGGTGCCCGACGGCTGCTGCAGCGACGACGAGCCCCCCCAAGTGCGGGGGGGGCGGGCCGACGCGGCGGCACCGACCAGTGACGCGGGCCCCGCCCGAGGATCCGGGCGCAGAGAGGGAGCCCTTAGGTGAGCAACGCATCGGCGCGCCCGCGACCGCCGCGACCGACCGGCGCCGCTCGACGCCGGGCCGAGGCGCAGCGCCACAAGCGCAACCGGCTGCTCTTTGGCGGCAGCGTCACGGCGGTCGTCGCGCTTGTCGCATTGGTCATCGCCCTGCACGTGGCGAACAGCAGCTCGGTTGCTGCATCATCGAGTGGCTCGTCTGGCGTGTCGCTAGCGGTCGGGACCACCGCCCCAGACGGCGCCTTCACCACCCTCGCCGGCAAGACCGAAACGGTGGCGGGATTACGGGGGAAGCCCGCGCTGATCTGGTTCGTGACGACGTGGTGCTCGTCGTGCCAGGCCGGCACCCAGAGTATGGCGCAGAACGTAGCCACCCTCGCCTCCGACGGGGTGCGCGTCGTCGAGGTCGAGAACAATGCCGACCTGGGCCAGTCCGGCCCTCCCATTGCCACCTTCGCCCAGACCCTCGCCGGCAGCGCGTTCTCCAACCCGGACTGGGTCTTCGGGGAGGCGTCCGCATCGCTCACACACACCTACAACCCGCGGGCGTACCTCGACATCTACTACCTCATCAACGCCGAGGGGAAGATCACCTACGTGAACAGCTCACCGGGATCGACCATGCCCCAACTGCTCAGTGCCGCAAAGGCGCTCGCATGAGCGACCCCGGCGCCGACGTGCGAGCCACCGGACCTCGAGGGCGGAGGTGGTGGGGCCTGGCAGCAGGCGCCCTGCTCCTCGCGGCCGGCCTCAGCGCCCACGCCCTGGCCCGCACCGGGAGCCGCGCGACAAACCCGACAGCGCTGTCTGCGGCGGCACCACATCCGGGGTCCGCTTCGGCAGGGTTGGCACCCAACGGCACCTATGTCACGCCGTCGGGGACGATCTCCACTATCGCCTCGCTGCGCGGCAGGCCGACCATGGTTTGGTTCGTGGCGGGGGGCTGCGCCAGCTGCGCGGCGAGCATCCCCGCTGTCGCCTCCCACCTAGCCCAGCTGACCCGTGCCGGGCTCCAGGTGCTCACCTTGGGCCTCTACGGGGACTTCTCCTCGGGGAGCACGGGGGTCGGGCAGTTGCTCTCCTTTGGCCGTGCGGCCGCCGGGACCGACGTCGAGCGCCCAGGGTGGCAATGGGGGATGGCATCGAAGTCGCTCAGCCTCGCCTACGACCCGTCCGGCACGCCCGATCTCTACGTGCTCATCGGCCCAACTGGACATATTCGCTACCGCAACAGCGTGCCGGTCGCCACGATGGGAAAGCTGCTCGCCGTAGCGGAGCGCTTGGTCGCCCACGGCCAAACCACGGCTGTGGTGCTACCGTGCTGCTGAGGGGCTACCCGCAGCGTCCCGCCGGACCCGGGCCCTGGGGCGCCCTCCCGGCTGCTCTGACATAGTCGTAGTTCGTCCGCTTCATCGTCACCGGACCACATCGGTGGCGTACTTCGACATCGTCTTTCCGACGTCGGCAGGGTCGAGGTAGCCCTGCTCGTTCACCGGGAGTTTGCTGAGATCGCGGGAGTCTTGGTACGGCCCGGAGAGCGGTCGCCGCCATCGGGGGCGTTGGGGTCCTGGTCTGGTTGACCAGCCAGCCAGACCAGGCCAATGGAGGTTGGGGGAAAGCTCGAGGGACTGCCATTGCCCTGGAGCTTTCCGGCGAGCCTCAGCCGTCGAGGTCGAGCCCGGATCAGCGCAATCCCCCCCCATACCACCCGGGTGGGGGAGGGCAACCCGACGCCGTCGCGCTTCGATGGTCCGATATACCGCCGATTCAGGCGATTTCGAGCGCACAGGAGATCACATGTCAGGCATCCGCGAGACGGCGTCACGCCTGCTTACGCACGGGCGCGGCGTCCTGGCGGCCGACGAGAGCATCGCCACCATGTCCAAGCGTCTGGAGGCCGCCGGTGTGCCGGCCACCGCTGAGTCCCGCCGGGATTACCGGGAGCTTCTGGTGAGAACCCCCGACCTGGCACGCTGGGTATCCGGAGTGATCCTCTGCGACGAGACGCTGAAGCAGTCCTTCGCTGACGGGACCCCCTTCCCGGAGGGCCTGAAGGGGGTGGGTATCGATGCGGGCATCAAGGTCGACGCTGGCACCAGCCCACTCGCGCTCACCGAGGGAGAGCTGGTGACCGAAGGCCTCGACGGGCTGCGCGCGAGGCTGAAGCTGTACGAGGCAAGGGGAGCAACCTTCGCCAAGTGGCGCGCAGTGCTCGCGCCAGGCGTGACCACAGACCGAGGGATCGTCGCCAACGCACACGCTCTGGCCCGCTACGCTGCGCTCTGCCAGGAGGCCGAACTGGTGCCCATCGTCGAGCCCGAAGTGCTGATGGACGGCGACCACCGCATGGATGGCTGCGCCGAGTTGACCGTAAGAGCCTTGAGCGAAGTGTTCGCACAGCTTGCGGCCGCCGGTGTGGATCCCGCGGGGATCGTCCTCAAGCCGAACATGGTCGTGTCCGGGATGGGTCAGGCCGACGTGGACGGCCCAGAGGAAGTCGCCGAACGTACCCTCTCGGTGCTCAGGATGTGCGTGCCCGAGCAAGTGCCGGGCATCGCTTTTCTGTCCGGGGGGCAGACCAACGAGACCGCGTGCAGCAACCTGGCGGCGATCAACCGGCGAGCTGCGGCCGAAGGCGGTGCGCCGTGGAGGCTCACGTACTCGTTCGGACGGGCGCTCGTCAGCGACGCCTTGAACACGTGGCGAGGCCGGGAGGAGAAAGTGGCCGAGGCGCAGGCAGTTCTCGCCGCCAACTGCGAGAGGGCGAGCAACGCCAGCATCGGCCGGGTGCCGGAGGTGGCCAGGAGTGCTTGACGTTGACACGGCCGTGGCCGCAACAGTCGCTGTCGGGGGGGCGGGGCCCGGGCGAGAGACTCTCACCCGCTACACCATCGAACAGGAGCATCGGCACGGGGATCGTCATCCAACGGGCCAGTTCTCGGGGTTGCTGAACGCGGTGGCCACTGCCATCAAGATCATCGCCAATCACGTGAACAAAGGAGCGCTGCTCGGAACTCTCGGGAGCGCGGGCTCAGAGAACGCCCAGGGAGAGGTCCAGAAGAAGTTGGACGTGATCAGCAACGAGGTGATGGTCTCCCAGACCGAGTGGGGAGGGTTCCTGGCCGCCCTTGTCTCGGAGGAGATGTCCGGCGTCTACCGGATCCCGGCATCCTACAAGCGGGGAAAGTACCTCCTGGTGTTCGACCCTCTAGACGGTTCGAGCAACATAGACCTGAACATCTCGGTCGGCAGCATCTTCTCCGTGCTGCGTTCCCCGAGCGAGGAGCCGACCGTGGAGGACTTCCTTCAGCCGGGAACCGAGCAGGTCTGCGCCGGCTTCGCCCTGTACGGCCCGGCGACGATGCTCATCCTGACCACCGGTGACGGGGTTGACGGCTTCACGCTCGACCGCGACATCGGCGCTTTCATTTTGACCCACCCTCAGATGCGGATACCGCCGGAGACGGCAGAGTTCGCCATCAATGCGTCGAACGAACGGTTCTGGGAGCCACCGGTTCGCCGCTACGTCCAGGAATGCCTCGCCGGCAAGAGCGGGCCTCGGCACAAGGACTTCAACATGCGCTGGGTAGCCTCTCTTGTTGCGGAGACTTTCCGGATCCTGGTTCGCGGGGGCGTCTTCCTCTACCCCGCGGACACCAAGATGCCAAGTCGTAACGGGCGGCTGCGCCTGCTCTACGAGGCCAGCCCCATCTCCTTCATCGTCGAACAGGCGGGCGGCCGTGCCAGTACCGGACGTCAGCGGATCCTGGAGGTGGTTCCGCAGGGCATCCACCAGCGGGTGCCTCTGATATTTGGCTCCGCAAACGAGGTGGAGCTGATAAATCGCTACCACCGCGAGGAGGGAGAGCCGCCCGCGTTCGACTCGTCGCTCTTCAATTCCCGATCGATGCTCAAGTTCTGACGGAGCGGGAACCATGTCGATCGCACATCCTGTGGTTGCCATCACAGGTTCGTCCGGAGCCGGGACAACGTCGGTCACCCGGACGATCCAACACATCTTCCGCAGAGAACATATAAACGCCTGTCTGGTGGAAGGTGACTCCTTCCATCGCTACGACCGTGCCGAGATGCAGGAGGCGACCGCCAAGGCAGAAGCCGATGGCAACCATCACTTCTGCCACTTTTCCCCAGAAGCCAACCTGCTCGTCGAGCTCGAGCAGTTGTTCGAGGCTTATGGGAGGAGTGGCCAGGGGCGGATCCGCAGGTACCTCCACAACGAAGTGGAGGCCCGCCCCTACGCGCAGCCGCCCGGGACCTTCACTCCGTGGGAGGACATCCCTCCGGGTACCGACATGCTCTTCTACGAGGGCTTGCACGGAGCGGTGGTCACGGAGGAGGCCAACGTCGCGCGTCACGCCGACCTGCTCGTCGGCGTGGTCCCGATCATCAACTTGGAGTGGATACAGAAGGCGATTCGGGACAAGACCGAACGCGGCTACTCGACCGAGGCGGTGATGGACACGATCCTCCGGCGCATGCCGGACTACGTGAACCACATCTGCCCTCAGTTCTCCAGGACCCACATCAACTTCCAGCGGGTTCCCACCGTGGATACCTCCGACCCGTTCATTGCGAGGTTCATCCCTGCACTGGACGAGAGCTTCGTGGTGATCCGCTTTGCCAACCCCCGAGGGATCGATTTCCCTTACTTGCTCTCGATGCTGCACGACTCTTTCATGTCACGACCGAACACCATCGTGGTACCGGGAGGGAAGATGGAGTTGGCGATGCAGCTAATATTCACACCGCTCCTGCTGCGGCTCATGGAGCGCAGGGCTTCGGTTCTGGCTGCTTGATGCCCGGGTTTTGGTCGTCATCCGGCTCCAGGCTGGAAGCGGTCGTCTTCGACGTGGACGGCACGCTGGCCGAGACCGAGCGCGATGGTCACAGGGTGGCGTTCAATGCCGCCTTCAAGCGTCACCGCCTTCCATTCCACTGGTCGGTCGAAGAGTACGGAGATCTTCTGGCCGTCACGGGAGGGCGCAGACGCCTGGAGGTGTTCCTCGAGTCGAATGGGGTGGACGACGCCGAGGAGGTCGCAGCCGAAGTCCATCGGACCAAGACAACCATGTTTGCCAGGTGGATCCGCTTGGGGATCGGCTTCAAGGCGAGACCCGGTGTGGAGGCGCTGCTAGCGGGACTGAGAGCCAAAGGTGTGAGGCTCGCCGTCGCCTCGACAGGTCGGCGCGACTGGGTCGAGCCCGTTCTGTGCGGGTTGTTCGCTGACAAGCTGTTCGAGGTGGTGGTCACAGGAGATGACGTCCACCGGCTGAAGCCCGACCCGGAGGGCTACCTGCTGGCCCTCGACCGTCTGGGGGTCCCGCCCGAGCGGGCGCTTGCGGTAGAGGACTCTCCGCCGGGCCTAGCGGCGGCCAGTGCTGCGGGCTTGGCCTGCGTTGTCGTCGCGTCGGCGTACAACCTCGGGGCTGACTTTCGCGGAGCGTCGGCGGTGGTCGACGGCTACCTTAGCGGAGGAGGCGAACCATCGGGGCCGGCGGCGAGCTGCGTCGCAGAGGGGGTGACTGCCGAGGCTCTGCGCTGTGTCCACGCCGCTGCCTTCGATGATCGGGGAGGCTTCGGCGGTCAGCCACTCGCGCCGGCACCGACCAGCGCAACCAGGTCGGCGAGTCGGCTCGAATAGCCCCACTCGTTGTCGTACCAGCCGAAGACCTTCACCAGGCTGCCGGCGGCCATGGTGAGCAGGCTGTCGAAGGTGCAAGATGCAGGGGAGCCGATGATGTCGCTGCTGACGATCGGCTCGTCGCAATAGGCCAGGACCTTGGACAGGGGCCCGGAGGAGGCGGCGCGGCGAAACGCCTCGTTGATCTCTTCGACTCCCACCGAGCGCGACAGAACGGCGGTGAGGTCGGTGATGGACCCGTCGATCACCGGGACCCGCATGGCCGTGCCGTCCAGCCGTCCCTTCATGTCCGGCATCACCAGGCTGGTGGCCCGGGCCGCGCCGGTCGATGTGGGGACGATGTTCACTCCTGCCGCCCGGGCGCGGCGCAGGTCCCTGTGAGCCAGGTCCAGGAGGTTCTGGTCGTTGGTGGAGGCGTGGACGGTGGTGATGAGCCCCCGTTCGAGGCCGAAGGCGCTGTCGAGGACCTTCACCATCGGGACGATGCAGTTGGTGGTGCACGACGCATTCGAGACGACCCGGTGCCTGTCGGGGTCGAAGTCGGAGTCGTTCACCCCGATCACGATGGTGGCGTCCGCGCCGGAAGCGGGGGCCGAGATGACCACCCTGGAAGCTCCGGCTTCGAGGTGGGCGGACGCCTTGGCCCCGTCGGTGAACACTCCGGTCGATTCGACGGCGACGTCCACGTCGAAGTCGGCCCACGGTATTGCCTTGGGCTCGCGTTCGGACAGGGTGGCGATCCTGCGGTCGCCGACGCTGATCGAGTTCGCGCTGTGGTCCACGGGGAAGGCGAGGCGGCCGTACGTCGAGTCGAACTTCAGCAGATGGGCGTTGGTGGCCGGAGGGACCAGGTCGTTGATGGCGACCACTTCCAGGTCGTCCCGGGTCAGGGTGGCACGCAAGAAGTTGCGTCCGATCCTGCCGAAACCATTGATGCCGACTCTTACGGTCAAGAGCTTCCCTCCCTGAGACGCTCAGCGGTTCTCAGCGTCGAGGGCGATCTGGATCATCTCGTCGATCGCCCGCTTCTTCCCTCCGGGATGGCGGTAGACGGCGCTCCCCGAGACGAACACCCTGGCTCCTGCCAGGTACGCGCCTGCGATGGTGCTGGATGAGATACCGCCGTCTACGGCCACCTGGATCTGCCGGCTGCCATGCTCGACGAGGGCAGCGGTCTCGCGGACCTTCGCTTCCATCGAAGAGATGTAGAGCTGGCCGCCGAACCCGGGATTGACTGTCATAACCAGCACGAGGTCGATGAGGTCCAGGACGTGGTTGACAATCCAAGGCGCGGTCGCCGGGTTCAGGGCTACCCCAGCGCTCATCCCGAGCTCGTTGATCGCTCCGAGTGTGCGATGCAGATGGGTGCAGGTCTCGGCGTGGACTATGAGCCGCTGGCAGCCAGCCTCGGCCCAACGCTCGAGGAGCAGGTCGGGGTTGGCAACCATCAGATGCGCTTCGAACGGGATCGTGGCAAAGCCGCGGGTCGCCGCCACGATGTCGGGGCCGAAGGTCAGATTCGGCACGAAACAGCCGTCCATCACGTCCCAGTGGATGCGGTCGGCTCCGGCGGCCTCCATCTCCTGCACATCGCTCCCGAGCTCGGCGAAGTTGCCGGTGAGCAGAGAGGGGGCAATGGCTATACCTCGCGCGACCCCCCCTGGCGGGCCCGTCCGATTGGTGCCCGTAGCGGCGAAGCTGACCATGCCTCCAGGCTACGTACCTCGGGAGAGGGCTTCTTCCCCCGGGGTGGTGAGCGAACGGGGGAGCAGGCCGCGTCTGCCGCAACGGTCATATCATCGCTGGGGTGGAGAGCACCGCACCGCGAGATGGCCCGATTCGGCTGCTGGTGGTCGACGACCATCAGATGGTGCTGGACGGCTTGACCGCGATGCTGCGCTCCTATGCCGACCGCGCCACCGTGGTGTTCGCTACCACGGATCCCGCCGAGGCGCTGTCGTGCGCAGCGGGGTCCGAGATCGACGTGGCCTTGGTCGACGTGCGGATCAAGTCCGTCTCGGGCCTCGAGCTGTGCTCGGAGCTCCGGCGACGCAACGCCATCCTCAAGGTGGTGATGCTCACCGTCTACGACGACGAGCAGTACCTGTTCGAGGCCCTGCGAGTCGGTGCTTCCGGCTATCTCACGAAGCAGGTGCTGGCAGAGGACCTGCTGGCGCACCTGTCGAGGGTGATGGAGGGCGAGATAGTGGTCGACCCCTCTCTTGCCGGCCGGGTCGCCATGTCTGCCGCGAGGGTGCAGAGAGGAGACTTCTGGGCGGGCGCCAGGTTCGGCCTCAGCCAGCGGGAAAGCGAAGTGCTCGAGTTGATGGTGAAGGGACACACCAACCGGGCGATCGCTCGTCGCCTCGTGCTGGGCGAGGAGACGGTGAAGACCCATGCCCGCTCGCTGTATCGCAAGCTGGGCGTGGCCGACCGAGCCCAAGCCGTGGCGTTCGCCCTGAGGGAGGGGATCTTCGCTTGAGCAGGATGCCTCCCCGTTCTCGGCTGCTCAGCGGGATCGTGGCCATAGCAGCAGAGGAGCGGTCCTTCCGCGAGGTCCTTCGCCGCAGCGCGGCTTTGGTTGTCCAAGCCACCGGCTCCGACGCCTGCTTCTTGCACGTCGTGGACCGGGATCGCTCCGAGGTGGTGCTGATGGGGGCTCATCCCGAGGAGTTCGATACCCTTGCCGGCTCCATTCGTCTGCCGATCGGGCAAGGGGTCGCCGGCTGGGTCGCCCTGCACGGTGAGATCGCCGTAGTGGAGGACAAGTGGTCGGACCCCCGGTATCGTTACATACCGGAGCTCAAGGGTGAGAACTACCGGTCTTTGGTTTCGGCTCCACTCCTGCGGCCGGGTCGGTCGCCGGTGGGCGTGGTGAACGTCCACTCCCACGACCCGCAGCATTTCACGTCGGAGCTTGTAGGGAGGCTGGCGGAGGTGGCCGATCTTCTTGCTGGGATCGTCGAGGCAGCCGTGCTGCACGAGCAGTTGAGGCAGCGCGAGGAGCAGTTGGAGCGCTTCACCGAGCAGATGATCGAGATGCAAGAAGCAGATCGCCGCCGTATAGCGTCCGACATACACGACGGCATCTCGCAGCGTCTGGTGAGCGCCTGGTACCACTTGGGCGCAGCACGCTCGCAGCTAGAGGCAGAGATTGCGGTGGGGGGGAGCCGCCGGCCCGATGAAGCCGATGCAGGAAGCACGGCAGCTCAGCGTCCTGGGCCGTTCCCCGCGGCGCTGGCGGAGATCGACGCCGTCGAGGGGCTGCTGCGGGATGCGCTGGACGAGGCCAGGGGAGCGATAACCGGCCTGCGCCCCACCGTGCTCGACGACCTGGGTTTGGCAGCCGCGATCGGCTCGCTGGCTCGCTCTGCCGGCGGTTTCCAACTGGAATTGGATCTGCAGCCGTGCGAGGCAGCCTCGCATCTGGAGATGTGCGTCTACCGGGTCGCTCAAGAGGCTGTCCAGAACGTTGTCAAGCATTCGAGTGCTTCGGCGCTCCGGGTTGCACTTCGCTGCGAGGATGAAATGATGGTGCTCGAGGTTGCCGACAACGGACGGGGCTTCGACCGGGCGGCTGGCAGGCGGCCGGGCAGTTGCGGGCTGGACGGCATGTCCGAGCGAGCTGCGCTGGTTGGGGGCTCGCTGGAGGTCCGGTCCGCCCCCGGGCGCGGCACACGTGTGAGGTTGGCCGTGCCCTTGGCGGGGAGCGCGCGCCACCCTGGGTCAGGCCCGGCTGTCTTCCTCGGGTGAGAAGCTCCAGAGCGAACCGGGGCGGGCCAGGTGTTCGCAGAACCGCAGCGGGGCGGGCGCCAGGCGCTCGCCTTCCCTCACCACGAGGTGCCATACCCGCTGCAGCGGCAATGGACCGGCCCTCCACTCCTCGAGCGATCCCTCCTCCAGCTCGCGCTCGACAGCGACCCTCGCCAGGAGAGCGAGGCCTATCCCAGCCATGGCCGCCTCCCTTATGGCTGCGTTCGAGCTGATGGTGAGCCTCCTGGGGTCGATGCCGAGAGCAGAGAAGAGCTCCTCGGTGGTGGAGCGGGTACCCGAGCCTTCCTCGCGTACGAGCCAGGTTCGATGATCCATCGCCTCGGGGCCGACCCTCTTGGGGCCCCTTTTCCGGCCGCTACCGGCGCAGACCACGATCAGCTCGTTCGGTGCCGTGGCGACGGTCCTTAGCGAAGTCCCGACAGGTGGTCGCCCTCCCACGGCCAGGTCGACCCCGTAGTTGGCGAGGAGCTCCCAGACCCGGCTGCGGTTGCCGACTTCGAGCACCACAGCGGTCATCGGGTGCAGACGATTGAAGGAGGCCAGGTCTGGTGGGACCACCTGCTCGCCCGCGCTGGTCACAGCGGCCAGTCGCAGCGTGCTCCGCCCGGGATCGGCAGCCTCTTGGGTGGCACGCTTGGCGTCGTCCCACAGGCCGAGGAGCCGCTCGGCGTAGCTGGCCAGCGTGGAACCGGCGGGGGTGACGACCACGCCCCGGCCCTCCCGGGCGAGCAGCTCCACCCCCAGCTCTTTCTCCAGGGCGTTGACTGCGGCTGATATCGCCGGCTGGCTCACCACCAAGTCCTCCGCAGCCAGATGCACGGACCTGCGCCTGGCGACCGCCGCCAGAGCCCTCAACTGGGTGGGAGTCATAAATATGACCTTATCAAAAGAATCTTACATTTTACTAGACTATGAAGATTGTGTGCTCCATCATGGGAGGGCGCCCTTCCAGTCGGCACGGCGCAGAGCGCAAGGAGCGAGAGAAAATGGCTTCAAATGGTGCTGCCGAGGAGAACGGCAGCTTCGATCGCTGGGGAGCCGGTGTCATTCCCTATGCCAAAATGGGCTACTACAACCCGGATTACGATCCGAAGGACACCGACGTTCTCTGCTTGTTCCGGATCACCCCACAGCCTGGAGTCGAGCCAGAAGAGGCGGGGGCGGCCGTCGCAGGCGAGTCTTCCACGGCGACCTGGACGGTGGTCTGGACCGATCGGCTCACCACGTACGATCACTACCAGGCCAAGTGCTACCAGGTCCGGCCGGTGCCGGGGGCCGAGAACCAGTACTTCGCCTGGATCGCCTACGACCTCGACTTGTTCGAGGAAGGATCGATCGCCAACCTGACGTCCTCGATCATCGGCAACGTCTTCGGGTTCAAAGCGGTCAAGGCGCTGCGTCTCGAGGACATGCGCATTCCAACCCACTACGTGAAGACCTTCCAGGGGCCGCCGCACGGCATCGTCATGGAGAGGGAGCACCTGAACAAGTACGGCCGCCCACTGCTCGGGGCGACCACCAAGCCCAAGCTGGGTCTCTCCGCCCGGAACTACGGGAGAGTGGTCTACGAGGCCCTTCGGGGAGGCCTCGACTTCACCAAGGATGACGAGAACATCAACAGCCAGCCCTTCATGCGCTGGCGGGACCGCTACCTGTTCTGCATGGAGGCCGTTGAGCGGGCTCAAGCAGCGACCGGGGAGGTGAAGGGCCACTATCTCAACGTCACTGCGGCGACCATGGAGGAGATGTACGAGCGGGCCGAGTTCGCGAAAGAGATCGGGAGCGTCATCATCATGATGGACCTGACCGTGGGCTACACGGCGATGAGCTCCATGTCCAAGTGGGCTCGCAAGAACGGCGTCATCCTCCATCTCCATAGGGCCGGCTACGCCACGTTTGCCCGCCAGAAGACCCACGGGGTGAGCTTCCGGGTCCTGGCCAAGTGGTGCCGTTTGCTCGGGGTCGACCACCTGCACGCGGGAACGGTGGTGGGCAAGCTGGAAGGCGACCCGAACCTGATCCGGGGTTATTACGACATCCTGCGTAACGACCACGTCGAGGAGAACCCGCA
>DATGLL010000138.1:0-10341 GCA_035294145.1 Candidatus Dormiibacterota bacterium
GCCGAGCTGCGCTCCCAGATCCTGGCCCTGGGCTCAGGGCCGAGCTGGGTTGGCGCCTATCGGGGCCGGCGGCTGGTGGAGGTGCGGGAGATCTGCCGCTCCACCCCCAGCATCGAGGCCCTCAGGGAGGGCTACCCGGAGGTCTACGAGGCCGTGCTGCGGGAGCAGCGGTATCCGACCGTCCGGGTCCTCCTCAACGGCGAGCGGGAGGTGTCGTGAGCGTGGGGCTGAGGCCAGAGGTGGCGGTGATCGAGGGCATGGCCCTGCGCCTGGAGGCGCCCGGCCACTGCGGCTGCCGGGCCGGGACCTGCCAGCACCTGCGGGTGGCCTTGGTCTGGGCCAACGCCGACCTGCGCACGGTGGCCCCCGAGCTGGTGGAGGAGGAGCCATGAGCTGCCCGGCCTGTCGAGGCTGGGCGGTGGCGCCGATCGAGGTCGGCGCCGCCCCGGCGCCTCCGCTCCACGCCGACGACCTCTGCCCGGCCTGCCGGCAGCAGGGCTGCGCCTGCGGGCACGACCTGCGGGCGCATCGGGGCGGGGTGCCGCCGACCCGGGCCAACCGGTTCCTCGGCGCCTGCACCCAAGACGGATGCCGCTGCCCTGGCTTCAACCCCAACGGGAGCCCCAACGGGAGGAGGGGCCGATGAGTCGCTGGGTCAGGGTCACCCGCCGCTGCTTCGGCTGCGGCGCGACCGCCAAGTGGAGCGGGCATCCCTCCCAGGTGGAGGTGGAGAGCGCCCGCTGGGCCGCCTCCCACGCCACCTGCGTGACCTGGGGCGAGGCCTCCGTCCGGTCCTCACCGCAGCGACCGATCGGAGCCCCCGATCCCCACGTCCTCCCCATCCCTCAGGGCGGGGTCCTCTCGGGCCCCGCCCCGCTCCCAGAGACACGAGAGGCCACCGCGCCACGCCTGCCAAGCCCCGCGCGGTGGCCAGAACCCCCAAGGCAAGGAGGTCCAGATGCACCTTAGCGTCTGCGTCGAGCGCAAGCAAGCCATCCGCGCCCACCCGATGGGCCGTCTCAAGGGCTGGCCGGGCGACACCCGGCTCTACCGGCTGCAGTCGCCGCTGATCGGCGAGGGCGGCCTCGTCGATCACGTGCTGGTCATGGCCGGGGAGCTGAAGACGGACGATGGCCGGCGGGTGCCGCTGGCGGTGGTCTGGCCGGCGAGCGAGCAGGGGGCGGTGGTGGCGCAGGCGCTGGCCACGATCCGCGTCCCCGACCACGAGCGGGCGTTGCGGCGGGCCGGCATCGAGCCGATGGCCACCGAGACGGAGGGAGCGACCGAGCTGCTGGCCCGGCTTGGCGGGGATCGGACGGGAGGAGCGGCGTGAGGCGGATCACGTTCGAGGTCCCGGACTGGATGGAGCGGACGGCGCTGCACGAAGTCAGTGGCCTGGCCCACGTGACCGAGGTCCGGGTGGAGGTGGTGCCCGAGCCGCACCTGGTCGGCCACGTCGAGCCCTCCCGCGATCTCGCGGGGGCGGCCAGCAAGGAGGAAGTGGCGCCGTGACCGCCTTCGATCCCAGGAGCCGCCGTGACCCTCGCTCCCAGGAGGGTAGGCCAGTGGAGCCGCCGAGCCTGATCGATCTGGAAGGGATCGACTTGGAGGAGGTGGAGGACTGGATCTCCGAGGGCTGGGCGGAGGCCACCGACGGCTGCGTGGTGGAGCCAGACGGGGTCTGCCCCCACGGCTGCCGCTCCAAGCTCCTCGAGTGGGGGCTGATCTGATGAGCGGTCGCTGCCAAAAGGAACGTGGCCGGAGACGCCGCCAACGCAAGTGGCAACGCCAGCAGAAGGCCATCTGGAGCGGTAGGAGGAAGCGATGACGAGCGTGGCCGACTACGAGCTTCCGGGGACAGATGGGAGGAAGGCGCCGCTGGCGCCCCCCATGACCGCGCCGGCCCGGACCCTGCGGCTGCGGATCCACGACGTCGCGGTCAGGGTCGCCAAGTCCTCCCCGGCAGGAGACCTCTGGGCGACCGCCGAGGTGGCCTTCACCCCTGCTCCCGACCACCCGGTGCGTGAGCAGATGCGAGAGCTGCTCGGGGCGGTCGAGGCCGAGCTGAACGCCTTCCTCGCCAGCCGAGGCAATTCCGTTGGGAGGAGGTCATGAGGATCACACCCACCGACACTCAGGTTGATCACCTCAAGGACTGGGAGCCGTACGTAGCCCAGATCCGTGATTGCGCGCTCGTGGAGGGAGCAGCGCAGTACGGCGGTGAGCCTCGTCTGGAGGTGAGGCTGCTGCTCGAGGACGGGACCGTGATCAAGGACTGGATGTCGCTGCGGCTGGGGCAGCGTCAGGGGGGTGGGGTCTCCAAGCTCCGGAGCCTCCTCAACGCCCTGGCTCGCCGCCCGGAGTCAACCCGCATCGAGTGGTTCGACACCGAGGACCTGAGCTGGTCCTACGACGGCCAGGCTGTGCATGGCCTGCTCCGTCAGGGCCAGCGGGTGGTCCTGCGTGGCCGTCGGGAGGAGCGCCCTGACGGGGAGGGCTCTCGCTTCCGAGTGGTCACCTACCAGCCGGCGCCAGTCTCGCGGCCGGCAGCGCAAGCCTCGGCCACGCCTGCCACGGCGGCGCCGCCGGCGGCGATCCCATCCCGCGCTGAGCTCGTTGGCGAGCCCTCGCCCCAAGCGGAGGAAGACGATTCCATCCCCTTCTGAGGAAGCGAGCGTGCGTGTCCAGACCCCGATTCGCCTGAGCTGGACCCGACTGGCCCTCCTGGTCGGGGACTACCCCAGTGCCTGCCCCCGTCGCTATGCCTACCGCTACGTGGCCGGGCTGCCGGCGCCCTCGGGCGCGTCGCTGGTGGCGGGCACCGCCTTCGACCGCGGCCTGCGGGCCTTGTTCGAGGCCCGCAGGCGGGGGGAGGGGGAGGAGGCGGCCCTGGCCGCGGCCCGTCAGGTAGCTGAGGGGGCCCTGGCCGCCGGATGGCCCCAGACGGGGGAGTCGGCAGAGCGCCTGGCTGAGACCCTTGCCCTGGTCCAGGAGGCGGTGGCGTACTTCGCCGCCCGACGGCCGGGGCTGGTCCCCGCCGCCTTACAGAGCGAGCACCGCTTCACTCTCCGTGAGCCGGGCGGGGAGGTGGTGACCGTGGTTGGCTGGTCCGATCGCATCGATCCTGACGGCACCCTGGTGGAGCACAAGTGGAGCGGCTCGCCGCGGTGGCGGAACGGACCCGAGGGCCAGGAGTGGGAGGAGGGGTGGGCAGCCTCGGCTCGCGACCAGCTCGCCCTCTACTGACTCGCTCGACGGGCGGAGGCCGCCCGTGGGCTGCCCCAGCCGGCCCCCGTGGTCCCGCGGGGTCGGGTCGAGGTGCTCTTCCAGCGCCGGGGGCTGGCCGAGCCCCAGCTTCGCTGCCTTGAGCTGGCCTTCGGGCCTGAGGATGAAGCTCGAGTCCTCCAGGCGGTGGCCAGCGCCTGGGCGGTCATCCGTGCCGGACGCTTCCCGGCCCGACCTGGCCCGGCCTGCCGGTGGTGCCCCTATCAGGAACGCTGTCGGGGCGACGAGGAGGCGCGAGGGGCGCCGTTCGCGGCGTTGATGGCAGGGCAAGAGCGATGAGGCGATCCCTCGGGGTCTCTACCCGGCAGGTCCGAGACGGCGTGAGCGACGCCCTCGAAGCGTTCCTCGAGCGTCGGGGGGATCTCGTCACCAGTCTCCTCCAGGAGGCTGCCCAGGACGCCTTCCGGAGCTTCTTAGAGGAGCACCCGTTCAGCGTCGTCGAGCCGCTTTTGGACTCCCTGCGCCAGACCTTCAGGGATTGGCTTGACGAGCTTGAGGAGCCCCTACGCGCGGCCCTGCCCTCGGGCTCTCGGTCACAGCTGGCACCGATCGAGGAGGAGGATGCGGCTCCCAGCGCCTGAGGGCTCGAGCGGACGCCTGATCACCGCGGCAGAGATCGCCCGGGCGCTCGCGTGCGGGCGTCAGCATTGCCCCTGCTGGCGGACCGCCGAGCGTGGGGTTGGGCTGACCCATTGCCCTGCGCACGATGACCGGCATCCCTCGCTCAGCCTGAGCCAGGGGAACGCGGCCCTATGGCATTGTCACGCCGGCTGCCCGCAGGAGGCGGTCATGGAGGCCTTGCGCAGGCATCCGAGCCTCAGCGGCTGGCCGGAGGGCCAGGTCCAAGAGCTGCAGTCACGCTCTCAGGAGGCCTGGCAACGCCTTTGGACGGAGTCGGTCCCGGACCCCGGCCGGGTGTCCGCCTACCTCCGTCACCGGGGCCTGAGCGGCCGAGTGCCGCCCGCGCTGCGCTTCCATCCCTCCCTGCCCTATCACCAGCCAGGGCAACCACCCCGAACCTTCCCGGCCATGGTGGCTCGCTTCGTCGACGCGGAAGGGCGTGCATTGGGCGTCCATCGGACCTGGCTCGACCCCCAAGGCGAGGGCAAGGCCCCGGTCGCGGTCCCGAAGAAGTTCCGCGGCCCGACCGCCGGTGGCGCCATCAGGCTGGCCGAGCCCAGAGAAGGGGTGCTCTCGGTCGTGGAGGGCATCGAGACCGGGTTGGCGGTCCAGGAGAGCACCGATCTCCCCACCTGGGCGGCGGGCTCGGCGGCCAACCTGGCCGCCCTGACCTTGCCCGCCGGCCTCCGGCAACTCTGGATCTGGGCCGATGCCGACCCGGCCGGGCTGGAGAAGGGGGCCTGGCCGCTCGCCACCCGTGCCCACCAGGAGGGCGTCACCGTCTACGTGCTCGTGCCTCCCGAGGGCGATTGGCTGGACGTGCTGGTTACCCAAGGGGCAGAGGCGCTCCGAGAGGTGCAGCGGCAAGCACGGCCGTGGCAACCGGTCGAGCCCGTCGAGGTCATCGAGCCCCTCGATTTGGGGAGTCGCAGCGGCTCCGACCCGCCGCTGGGGATCAGAACCCCCACTCCCTTCCCGATGGAGGCGTTGCCAGAGAGCATCGCGCACTACGTCTCCGAGGCGGCCGCGGCCCTGCAGGTGCCGGTGGGGCTGGTGGCCACCTTCGTCCTGGCCTGCCTGGCCGGGGCGGTCGGGGCCAGCCGGATGCTGGAGGTGAAGGAGGGATGGGTGGAGCGCGCTGTGCTCTGGACGGTGGGCATCAGCCCGCCCGGCGAGGGCAAGTCCCCCTCACTGGCGGCGGCGAGCTGGCCACTCCAGGAGGAGGAGACCCAGGCGCATGCGCGTTTCAGGGAAGCTGAGGAGCGATGGCAAGCCGAGCTGCAGCGATGGGAGGCCCTGCCCCGTCGCAGTCGAGGGGCGCCTCCGCCCGAGCCGGTCCTGAGGCGACTGGTGGTCGACGACGTGACCGTCGAGGAGCTGTGCCACCTGCTCGCCGAGCACCCTCGAGGGCTGATTCAGATCTTGGACGAGCTGACCGCCCTGGTGCGGAGCTTCGACCAGTACAAGCCCAAGGGGGGCGGTGCCGACCGCAGTCGCTATCTCAAGATGTGGACGGGGAACGCACCGATCACCAGCGACCGGCGCAAGCACCACGGCAAGCCCATCTACGTGCCACGGCCTCATCTCTCCATCACTGGCGGCCTACCACCGGACGTCGTGGTCGAGCTGAGGGAGCAGAAGCGGAACGATGGTTTCTTCGACCGCTTCCTGTTCGGCTACTTCCCCACCTCCCGGCCGCGGCCATGGTCGGAGCAGACGATCAGCCGCACCGCCAGCGCGCTCTACGGGCGCGTCTTCGAGCGCCTGCTGGCGTTGGAGATGGAGCCCGGCACCAACCGCTTGCCCCGCCCGCGTCTGGTGCGCAAGACCTCGGCCGGACACCAAGCCTGGGTCGACTACTACAACCAGCACGAGCGCGAGCGCGTCGACCCCGATCTCCCCGAGCCGCTGAATGGCTACTACGAGAAGATCAAGAGCCACGCGGCGCGGTTGGCCTTGCTCATCCACCTCGTGCGCTGCGCCGAGGACGACCGCCTGCCAGAGGAGGTGGACGCGCACTCGGTGACCTGTGCCTGGGCGCTGGCCGATTGGTACAAGGAGCGAGCCCAGGAGGTCTACGGCCTGTTAGACCGCTCGCCGATGGACGCGAAGGCAGAGGCGCTGCTGAGATGGATGCAGCGCAAGGGGCTACGGCGGGTAAACCTGCGGCAGGTTTGCAGGGCCAAGGCGGCTGGACTTCAGCGGTACAGCGAGGCACGAAGCGTGTTCGACCATATCGTGGACCTGGGCCGCGGATTGATCACCTTGGAGGGAAGCCAAGGGCCGCAGGTGGTGACCCTGCACGTCGGAGGGAGACCCCGTGGCGACTGAAACAACCCGTCGCGTTTACCCGTCGCATACCCGTCGCGTCAACGCGACGGGTAAGAGCGAAACCCGTCGCATCAACGCGACGGGTATGCGACGGGTTTTTCGACGGGTTTTTCCGAATTGGGGTCGAATTCAAAAACAGTACCCGTCGAGTGATATGGAGTGGAAGTAATGACGAACGCACTCTTTGAATTGAGAGGGCGTACATACATATCGACATCACCCGACAACTCGACGGGTTTCCCGCTCAGGCTTCTTTCCCATCCTCAGAAGCTGGCCGAGACGTGGTGCCCGGCCTGCCACGTCATGGACTACCTCCCCCTCGGGAACGGCTGGCGCCGCTGTTGGCGATGCGGTCATCGCTGGGGGCCGGCAGGGACGACGGACCCTGGCGATCCACCTGACCTCGCCCGCCTCGAGGCCCTTTGCCTCGACTCCTCATGTCGAGGTGGCCGTGCGGACCGGCTGGAACGGGACGGCGAGGAGATCCTGGCCGCGCTGGCGACCCGGGGCGTCAAGGTCTGGCTGGGTCGGGATGGCCGGCCGCGGGCCGGGCCTCGGGAGCGGCTCGAGGAGGCCGATCGAGAGCTGCTCGCCGCCCATCGCGAGGCGGTGCTGGCGGCTCTCGGTGGCCGGGGTCGAGATGGCGTTTTCTCGATCCTGGAGACCGTGGACGCTCGCGAGAGGCGACATCAGCGGTGGATGCACGGTGGACGTCCGGTCCCGTGGTGGCGACGGGCGGATGGGGGCTTGGTCTGTGGGGATTGCCATCCTCCTGTGGCCGCGAACTCGGCTCCCCGTCCGATGGTTGAGGTGCGACCGTGATGCCGTGGCTGGAGGAGCAACTGGAACCCCTTCGCGCCTCGGCGCGCACGGTCGCGGTCGTCCTCGATCCGGATCATGCCGTCTCCGCCCGGGACCTCGAGCTGCTCGGGGCGGTGGCCGAGGCCGCTGACTGGTGGTCGCTCCGGAGAGTCTATGAGCACCAGGGCCGAAGGCGGCCGAGCGACGACCCCAAGCTCCTCATCCTCGTCCATTCGGCCGACTATCGACAGCCGCGTGATCTGCCGTTCGACATTGAGCGTGCCTGCGATGTGATCTGCATTCGCCCGTCGCAGGCGGGTGGACCGTGATCCAGCTTCGCCCCTACCAGGAGGAGGCTGTGGCCGCCGTGGAGGGGGCCTGGCGGGAGGGGAAGCGCCGTCCCCTGATCGCCCTCCCCACCGGGACGGGGAAGACGATCTGCTTCGCCGAGGCCATCCGGCGTCGGGGCGGTCGCGCGTTGGTCGTGGCGCACCGGGAGGAGCTGCTGCAGCAGGCTCGTGACAAGCTGGCGTTGGTGGTGCCTCGGCATCGCATCGGCCTGGTGCGGGCGGAGTCGGACGAGCACCGGGCGCCGGTGGTGGTGGCCAGCGTGCAGACCCTGGCCCGTCCGGAGCGGCTAGGGCGGTTGGAGCCGGACTTCGAGCTGGTGGTGGTGGACGAGGCTCACCATGCCACGGCCGAGACCTACCGGCGGCTGCTAGCCCGCTTCGATGGGGCGTTGGCCATGGGCTGCACGGCCACTCCTGAGCGGGCGGACAAGGCACGGTTGGCCGAGGTCTGGGACGAGATCGTCTACCAGCGGACGCTGCCGGAGATGATCCGGGCCGGCTACCTCTGCGACCTCCGGGCTCGGCGGGTGGAGATCCTGCTTGACCTGGACGAGATCGGCTCCCGAGGCGGCGATTACGACGAGGGCGAGTTGGAGCAGGGGCTTCGGCTGGCGGGCGCGCCTCAGCGCGTTCTGGAGGCCTACCAGCGCTGGGGGGAGGGGCGCAAGGCGCTGCTCTTCACCGCCGGGGTGAGCTTGGCCCATGAGATGGCGGAGGAGTTCGAGGCGGCGGGGATCCCGGCGGCCGCGATCGACGCTGTCACCCCACGCGAGGAGCGGGCGGCGGTCCTCCAGGCCTTTGCGGAAGGCAGGCTGCGAGTGGTGGCCAACTGCGGGGTGCTCACCGAGGGGTACGACGAGCCGTCGGTGGAGTGCCTGATCCTTGCCCGGCCGACGAGGTCTCGCGTGCTCTACGCGCAGATGGTCGGGCGCGGCACCCGGCGCTTCCCCGGCAAAGGCGACTGCCTGATCCTCGACGTGGTCGGCAACTGCGAGCGGCACGACCTGGTCACCATCGGCTCCCTGTTCGACTTCGAGCTTGAGGCAGGGGGCTCGGTGCTCGAGCAGATGGTGATGCGAGAGCGGGAGGCCCAGCGGGCCGAGGTCGATGGCGAGCTGGTGGCGCACGAGCTGGACCTGTTCGATGCTCGGGAGCTGCACTGGGCGAAGGGGGATGGCTTCTGGGCGCTCTCGGCGGGCGAGGGCGGCGTGGTGGCGCTTGTGCGAGGGGAGGAAGGGTGGTCGGTTCTCCATCTGCCTCGGGAGCGAGACGAGGAGGAGTCCGTGGTGGCCAGCGGGCTGGAGCTGGAGTACGCCCAGGGCACGGCGGAGGACCTGGTGCGCCGGCTGGGCGGGCTCGGGCTGGTGAGGCGGGAGGCCCGTTGGCGCAATCACCCGATGACTGACGCCCAGCGCCAGGCGTTGGGGCGCTGGGGGCTGGCGTGTGAGCCGGGGCGAGGCCGCGGATGCCCTCACCGTCGCCTTCACGGCTCGGGCGCTGGAGCCGGCCACGCCGCGGCAGCGGGCAGCGCTGTGGCGGCGGGGGATCCAGGTGCCATCGCGCCTGACCAAGCGCCAGGCCAGCCGGCTGCTCTCAGCAGGCGGGGCCTCGGGTCGACGACCATTATCCCGATGAATGTATCGGGATGTGAGTATGCTGTCCCCATGAAGCGACGGGTGCAGCGCTATGGCGGGTCGCTGGTGGTGACCATCCCTGCCGAGGCCGCCCGGCGCCTCGACATCCACGAGGGCGACGAGGTCGTGATCGAGGCTGGCCCCGACGCCATCACGGTGCGCCCGGCGCGCTCGCTCGCCGAGCTGGTGGCGGGCTGGGCCCCGCTCGGCCAGCCGGGCCTGGCGCGAAGCGTGGCCGAGGCCGTACGGGAGGAGCGTGACGCCCGTTCAGCCTCACGCTGATGGTCGTCGACGCCTCGATCGTCGCCGCCGCGATCATCGACCCGCTGGGGGCGGCGATGCGGGCGATGATCGGGGCGATCAGCTTGGAGGCGCCGGAGCACCTCGTGCTCGAGGTTGCGGCTGCGGTGCGCAACCGGACGCTCCGGGGTGAGATGACCCTCGACGAGGCCACCGAGGCGCTGCGCCGGCTGCAACGGTTGCCGATCCTCTGCCACCCGCTGGTTGCCCTCGTCGACCGTGTCTGGGAGCTGCGCGACAACCTGACGCCGTACGATGCGGCCTACGTCGCGCTGGCGGAGCGGCTGCGGACCGCGTTGCTGACGGCGGATGCGGCCATCGCCAGCGCCCCTGGGGTGCGCTGTCGGGTCGAGCTGGTCCGACTCTGAGGACCAACCCTGGCGACGGCGTCGGCTGGCCTGCTCGGACGGTGACGGTCAGCCCCAGCCCCTCCGCCGCGTTTTGCCGACCCTGGGCTCATGCGCAAGCGGTACCAGATCGGACGACGGCCGGAGGATGGCCGGGTGGTCGCGACCGTGATCCCGGAGCACGGCCGGCCCTACCCGCTGCGCCACGTCGTCTATCACAGCCCCGCCGGGCTTGAGTGTGGCTACGGCGGCAGCGGGCCTGCTGATCTGGCTCTCTCGCTGCTGGCCGATCTCTTCGGCGAGCGACCCACGCGTCGCCAGTTGGAGTGGGGTGAGAGCCGAGCCTGGCATCACCACCAGGCCGTCAAGCGGCGGTTCATCGTCCCCCTCGATGCCCATGGCGAGCACGAGATCGATGGCGACCAGGTGCTGGCCTTCTGCCGGCAGCGGGAGGAGCGGTGCGACTGACGGTACATCCCAGCATCCTCGGTCAGGCGTTGCAGACCGTCTCGCGCGCCATCTCGATCCGGGCCACCCTGCCCATCCTGAGCAACGTCCTCCTCGAGACCGCCAGCGACGGCCTGGTGCTCACCGCCACCAACCTCGAGATCGGCATCCGCAAGCGGATCCCGGCCGAGGTCCTCGAGGAGGGGAGCACCACCGCCCCCGCCC
>DATGLL010000139.1:0-18271 GCA_035294145.1 Candidatus Dormiibacterota bacterium
CGACGAGCAGAGCGGACGTTACCTCGTCCGCGAGTCGGACGCCCACACCTGGGTCGAGGTGTACTTCCCCACCTACGGCTGGATCCCGTTCGAGCCGACCCCGGATGGCACCTATTTCCCCATCCCACGCGGCGCTCCCAGCGCCGCCTGCAGCCGGGACAGCGCTGGCTGTGCGGCGACCACCGAGGCGGGTGCCAGCTCACGGCCCACGGTGAACCGGCCCGGGCGCTTCGCGTGGGACGTCGGCCCGCTCCAGGCGGGAGGGGGCGTCGGGCAGGCGGCGTCGGTGACGAACCTCCTCCCGATCGTGCTGGCCGGGCTGGCCCTCCTTGCCCTGGGGGGATGGCTGGCGGCGGCACGCTACCTGCGACCGCGCACCGCGGGCGGGGTCTGGAGACGGCTGAGCATGCTGGCGACCCTGGCCGGCGTGCGCCCACGTCCCCACGAGACCCCGCTCGAGTTCGGCCTCCGCCTGGGCCAGGCGATCCCCGAGGCGGCCAAGCCGGCGCGTGAGCTGGCCGAGCGATACGCGGTCGTTGCCTACGGACCTCGCCAGATGGCCACGACCGCCCGGCCAGCGGTGCTGGCCGCCTGGGCGGAGCTGCGTCCGATCCTTCTCCGGCACGTGGGCCCTCGCGGTCGGGTCAGGGCTGGCTGAGGTCGCTCGGGCCTCGGTCGCGACCGGGAGGTTGCTCAGGGCGCGGCCCCATGGGGTAGCCTCGTGATCACCATGGCGCTGCTGAAGGTCTCTCCGTCGGGGCAGGTCTACGACATCGCCTTGCCCTCGATAAAGGTGACGCGCGATCAGGGCGGGGGCTACTACGTGCACGGCCGCGGGCATTTCCTCTTCTTCGAGGACCTAGAGGCCGCGGAGCGCAAGCGCCGTGAGCTGGAGCTGCAGGGTGAGCTTGGGGGGGAGCTCGGATGAGCGTCTCGGGGCGTACGTACGAGCCGGTGGCGTTCGTCATCGAGGCCGACCACGTCGCCGCCTTCGCGAGGGCACTGGGGATGGACCCCGGTCGGGGCGTCCCCCCGACCTACGCCGCCGTGTACGCCCTCGGCACCACAGTCCCTCAGCTCTTCTCTGACCCCGAGGCGGCGGTCGATGTCGCCCACCTGCTGCACGCAGAGCAAGAGTTCGTGTGGGAACGGCATCCTCGAGTGGGCGAGACCGTGGTCGCCCAGGGACGGGTGGCGGCGGACATCGAGCGCCGTGGCGTGCGCCTTCTCTCCTTCGAGACCGAGGTCACCGCCGCGGGCGAGCGGCTGTGCACGTCGCGAGCCCTCTTCGTGGTCAGGGGCGCGAGCCGGTGAGCGCCTTCGGGGAGGTGGGGGCGCCGGCTCGGGACCGAGGGGGGGCGCGTCGGGAGCTCGTGGTCACCTTCACCCGGGAGCAGATCGCGGCCTACGCCGAGGCCTCCGGGGATCGGAACCCGATCCACCTGGACGACGAGGCGGCACGCGCCGCCGGTCTTCCCGGTGTGATCGCGCATGGCATGCTCCAGATGGGGCTCCTCGCTCGGGTGGCGGGAGACCCCGGACGGCTGCGCCGACTGAGCTGTCGCTTCGCGGAGATGGTCAGGCCTGGGGACACGGTGACCTTTCGGGGCGAGGAGAGGGACGGCCGGGTCGAGCTGACGGCGGTGAACCAGGATGGACGCCCGGTGGTGACTCGGGGCCAGGCCGAGCTTACCCTTCCCGACCCGAGGGCCGAGGCCGGGCCGAGCCCGGGTTGACGGAGGTTGGAGAATACGTCTCAGTACCGAGACCGCCAGGCGCCGGCGCGAGCTTCCCTCACCCTAGGAGAGGGGCTCGGGCCCGGTCCGTCCCACCCCCCGTTCTCGTACGGCAAGCGGCAGGAGGAGACAAGGCATGTTCGATCTGACCGGGAAGGTCGCCGTCGTCACCGGGGCCTCGCGTGGCCTGGGACGTGAGGACGCGCTCACCCTGGCCCGCCTGGGTGCGGACGTCGTGATCACGGACATCCTTCTGGAGGACGACCCCGACCTGCGGACCACCGCCGAGGGTGCGAACTCCGTCCTGGCCCAGGTGGCGGCGGCGCAGGGCTGGGTCTACGCCAACGCCACCGCGGAGGAGATCCGCCGAATGGGACGGCGGTCCGCCGCCATCAAGATGGACGTCACAGATCGCGACCAGATCCGGGAGGTCTTCGCCCGGATCAAGGAGCAGTTCGGCCGCATTGACATCCTGGTCAACAACGCCGCCACCCTGGACCACACCGCGCAGATCCAGAACCAGGACTACCGGCTCTGGGACCGCGACATCGCGGTCAACCTGACCGGGTCCTTCAACTGCACCAAAGAGGTGTGGCCCTACATGGTGGAGCAGCGATGGGGCCGGATCGTCTTCATGTCCTCGGTGGCTGGCACCCTGGGAGGGTTCGGGCAGGCCAGCTACGCCGCCACCAAGGCGGGCGTGATCGGCCTTGCCCGCACGGCGGCCTTGGAGGGTGGGCGGTACAACATCACCGCCAACGCCGTCGTGCCCGGCATCATCCTCTCCGAGGCCGGGCAGGCGGCAGCACAGTCGAACCCGATGTACGAGCGATTCAAGAACCGTACCGTCTTCAGGCGCTTTGGGGAGCCATCACACATCGCGGCCACGGTGGCCTTCCTGTGCACTGAGGAGGCGGGCTACATCACCGGGGCCGCGATCGAGGTCGCCGGCGGCATCCCTCTGTTCACGGCCTGAGACCATGGGCGAGCTCGTCGACGTCGTTCGGGAGGGGACCATCGTCCGCGTGGTCATGCACCGGGGTGGTAACAACGCCATCGCCCCGGATCTCACCGAAGAGCTCGCGGCCGTGTTCTCGGAACTGGGCGCCGACCCTCGCTGCCGGGCGGTGATCCTCCAGAGCGCGTACGAGCGTTACTTCAGCGTCGGGGCCGACCTGACGGCCATGAGCGGTCTGGATCGCTCGGCACCTGACGCCGAGGAACGGATCGTGGAGATGGTGCGCCGGACGGCCCGTGGCTTCCAGGCCGTGGCCACCTGCCCTCGGCCGGTGATCGCTCGGATCAACGGCCATGCCCTGGGCGGCGGCTGCGAGCTGGCGCTCTGTTGCGACTACCGGGTGATGGTGGAGGATGGCCGCTCGCGCATCGGCCAGACCGAGGTTGGGCTCGGCATCATGCCCGGCGGAGGCGGCACCCAACGGCTGGTGCGCCTGCTCGGCCGGGCGAGGGCGTTGCCCCTGCTGTACGAGGGCACCCGGCTCGGTGGACGCGAGGCTGAGGCGATCGGGCTGGTCCATCGGGCGGTGGCCCCAGGGGAGCTGGATCGGGCGGTGGACGAGCTGGCCGCGCGGCTCGCCAACGCCCCCACGCTGGCCATCGCCTTGATCAAGGACGCCGTCGACCGCGGCCAGGACCTGCCCCTGGCTGAGGCGCTGGAGGTCGAGGCCCGCAACTTCGCCCGGTCCGTGCTCAGCGAGGACGCGGTGGCGGGGGTGATGGCGTTCCTCCACAAGACCCGGCCCGAGTTCAAGGGACGCTGAGCGCGGGCGCTGGCCCTGCCCCGCTTCCCGGCCCGGCTGCTCGCCTGCTGGGAGGGCTGCCCGCGCCCCTGCCTCGGGGCTCGGGAGGCGCCGTGGCGCCTCAGGTGGCCGGCTCAAGGCCCATCGTCGCTGCCCAGCGTCGGACCAGGGCCATCGCCTCCACGACCCGTCGCTCGCTCTCCCCGGAGAACCTGATCACGAGCTCTCGGGAGGCGGATTGCGGGTAGGAGCCCACGGAGACGTCGGGGTGTGAGATCTCGAGCTGGCGCATGACGGGGTAGAAGCGGGATTCCATGGCCTGGAGGAAGCGCAGCTCCCGGACCACCGGAGCCGGCCGGCCGCCGAGGAACTGGGGCGCCAGCTCCTCGGTGAAGATCCCGCGGAGCTCCGCCGGCACCCCGGGGAGCAGGAACAGGCGCCGGTGCTGCACCCGGTACATCAGGCCTGGGGCCAGGCCGCGACGGTTATGGAAGACGTGGTCGGGGTCGGCGGGGATCCGAGCCATCCGGCGATGGCCCTCCGAGATCTCCGGGGTCTCGACGAGTCCGGCCTCGTAGAGCAGGCGCACTCGGCGCTCGATGCGCTCCAGCGCTGGGCGCCACAGGACCATCTCCCGCTCGAGCGCGTGGGCGACCGCCTCCAGGGTCCGGTCATCGGGTGTCGGGCCCAGCCCCCCGCAGCAGAAGACGTCCTCGGTCTCGGCATCCGAGAGGTCCCTCCGCACCTGCTCGGCGATGTCGTCCACCCGGTCACGCACCACCGTGATACGGCAAAGGGGACGGCCGGCCAACCGCAGCCGCTCGGCCAGCCAGTGCGAGTTGGTGTCGAGCGTGAACCCGGCGAGCAGCTCGTCTCCGACCGCGATCAAGGATGTGGCCACGGAGCGGTTATAGCAACGTCCGCATGATCTCGATTGACACAGTTGGTGCCCATCGTGGTGCGCGATTGCGGCCGTGTGTCGGCTAAGCTATCGATCGGCATTCAGAGCCTTGATGGCTCCGGGCACCGGTGCGGCCGCCGGATGGCATGGGCGCCGCCTCCAGCCCAGAGGTCGTGACCTCGTGTCTGCCCGACCTCCGAGGGCGAACGGTCCTAGCTCCGGCGACGCGAACGGCGGGGTCCATAGAGAGTTTTGATAGCGGCAAGGGAACAGAGGGTATGAATTGATGGACTCGGGCGTATCGCTGGCGATCGGGGGCGGCGCGATTGCCGTCCTCTTCGCCGTGCTGTTGACGATCATGGTCCTCCGGTTGCCCCAGGGCACCCAGCGGATGATCGAGATCGCGGCGGCGATCCAGGAGGGGGCCAGCGCCTACCTCAACCGGCAGTACCTGGTGATCGCGATCATCGGGGTGATCATCGCCCTCGTCATCGGCGTCACCTTGGGCTGGGTGTCCGCGGTCCTCTACGTGGTGGGCGCTGCCTGCTCGGCCACTGCCGGCTACGTTGGCATGAACGTCTCGGTCCGAGCCAACCTGCGTACCGCACAGGCCGCCCAACACGGGCTCTCCCGGGCGTTGGCCACCGCCTTCCGCGGTGGAGCGGTGACCGGCTTCATGGTGGTCGGCCTCGGCCTGCTCGGGGTGGCGGTCTCCTACCGGGTCACCCACAACCTGGATGCGCTGGTGGCGCTGGGCTTCGGAGCCTCGCTGGTCTCCGTCTTCGCCCGTCTCGGCGGGGGCATCTACACCAAGGCGGCCGACGTGGGCGCCGACCTGGTCGGGAAGGTCGAAGCTGGCATCCCAGAGGATGATCCCCGCAACCCGGCCGTGATCGCCGACAACGTTGGCGACAACGTTGGCGACTGCGCCGGCATGGCCGCCGACCTTTTCGAGACCTACGCGGTGACGATGGTCGCCGCCATGTTGCTCGGTGCCCTCCTCTTCCATGGCACCGGCTGGGTGGTCTACCCGTTGCTGCTGGGGGCGATCTCGATCGTTGGCTCGGTGATCGGCGCCATGGCGGTGCGTCTCTACTTCCCGCGCTGGATCATGGGAGGCCTCTACGCCGGGTTGCTGGTGGCGGCCGTGATCGCCCTCGTCGGCTTCTACTTCCTCACCGGCTACTTCGTCTCCTCCGGGTTCCTGAGGCCGGTCGGCGGCATCTCCGATCCTCGCAACCTCTTCTGGTGCGGGCTGGTCGGCATCCTCATCACGGTCCTGATCGTCGCCATCACCGAGTTCTTCACCGAGGCTCGGTACTGGCCGGTGCGGTTGATCGCCCGTCAATCGGTGACCGGGCATGCCACCAACATCATCGCCGGCTCGGCCATCGGCATGATGGCGACCGCCCTCCCGGTGATCGTGATCGGGGTCGGCATCCTGGTCAGCTACGGCCTCGGCGGGTTGTACGGGGTGGCGATCGCGGCCGTGGCCCTGCTTTCCCTGACCGGCATCGTGGTCGCCATCGACTCCTACGGGCCGATCACCGACAACGCCGGCGGCATCGCCGAGATGGCCGATCTTCCCGAGGAGGTCCGCAACGTCACCGATCCCCTGGATGCGGTCGGGAACACCACCAAGGCGGTGACCAAGGGGTATGCGATCGGGTCGGCGGCTCTGGCCGCCTTGGTCCTCTTCGCCTCGTACACCCAGGAGCTGGCCCGCCATGGCCGCCAGTTCCAGTTCCAGCTCAACGATCCGCTGGTCATCGTCGGGCTGTTCTTCGGCGGGATCATGCCGTTCCTGTTCGGGTCTCTCGCCATCCTCGCCGTGGGCCGTGCCGGCGGCCTGGTGGTCGAGGAGGTGCGCCGGCAGTTCCGTGAGATCAAGGGGATCATGGAGGGCAAGGCCAGGCCGGAGTACGGAGCCGCGGTGCGGATCGTCACCGCGGCCGCGCAGCGAGAGATGATCCTCCCCGGCCTGCTCCCCGTGGTCGCGCCGGTCGTGGTCGGCCTCGTCCTGGGCCCCAAGGCCCTGGGCGGCATGCTGGTCGGGACGATCGTGACAGGCCTCTTCGTGGCCCTCTACATGACCAGCGGCGGTGCCGCTTGGGACAACGCCAAGAAGTACATCGAGGAGGGCAACCTGGGCGGCAAGGGCTCCGAGGCCCACAAGGCGGCGGTCACCGGCGACACGGTCGGCGATCCCTACAAGGACACGGCCGGGCCGGCCATCAACCCCATGATCAAGGTGGTCAACATCATCTCGATCCTCATCGCCGGCCTGGTCGCGAGCCACTCCTTGCTGGGCTAGCCCCCTGACGGCACCCCTGGTCGAGGCGAGCCTCAGGGCGACGGAGGGCCCTCGACGGCCCTCCGTCGCCTTCCCCCCTCGCCTCGGGACCCGCACAGCCGTGACCGGGGGTCCGTGGCCGCCTGGGAGGGGAGGTAGTCTGTGTCCATGGACGAGTACGCCACGGAGATCAACGAGCTCCAGGCGCAGATCGACGCCCTGGTCGAGGCGGAGGGCGACGAGCGGGAGATCGCGGAGCTGCAGATGCAGCTGCAGATCCTGCGAGCCCTCTACCAGCAGGCCCAGCGGCTGTTCGAGCTCGGGCAGCGATCCTCCGAGCTGCGGCAGAACCTAGCCCTCCGCGGCTACGGTGACTGGACCTTCGACAACGTCTATGCCTTCGTCTACGAGACGTCGGTGGACCTGCCGGTGGACCGTCATCACTCGTTCCTGGGCGAGATCAGGGACACCGATTTCGCTCGCCTGCTGGCCAGCACCGCCGCAAGCTAGCGGCCGGCGCCCTGGCCCTCGGGTGCCTCCCGGCTGCGTCGCCATCCCGCCGCCGTCTCACTAGACTTCGGGAATGAGCAGCGTGACGGCCTGGAGCGCCAGCGCACTCCCCGCCAGGTACAACGTCGCCGTCGACCTGCTGGACGGCAACCTGGAGGCTGGCCGGGGCGAACGGGTGGCCGTTCGCACCGCTGAGGGGGTGCAGTTGACCTACGCCGAGGTGGCTGCGGCCGCCAGCCGCATGGGCGACGCGCTGCGGGGGTTGGGGCTGGAGATCGAGCAACGGGTGCTGATGGCCATGTTCGATGGCCCTGAGTTCGTGGCCACCTTCCTTGGAGCCATTCGGCTGGGGGCGATCCCCGTCCCGGTGAACACCAACCTGACCGCCGACGACTACGCCTTCTTGCTCGACGACAGCCGGGCGCGGGCAGCGGTCGTGTCGGCGCCGCTCGCCGAGCGTTTCCGGCAGATCCGGCCGGGGCGGCGGTACCTCCGACACCTCATCGTCGTCGGGGAGGCAGGGCCGGGTGAGCTGAGCTATGAGGAGATCACCGCTGCCGCGTCGGAGACGCTTGAGCCAGCCGACACCACCGGTGATGACATGTGCTTCTGGCTCTACAGCTCTGGCACCACCGGGATGCCCAAGGGGGTGGTGCACCTCCACCACGACATTCGATACTGCATCGAGAACTACGCCCGGCCCATCCTCGGTCTGAACGAGGGGGACCTCACCTTCTCCGTGGCCAAGCTCTATTTCGCCTACGGGCTCGGTAACGCCCTCTACTTCCCTTTCGGCGTGGGGGGATCGAGCCTCCTCCTGGCCGGCCCTCCGACGCCAGCCACCGTCCTCGACCTGGTCCGACGCTTTCGTCCCACCGTCTACTTCGGCGTTCCCACCAGCTACGCCAGCCTCCTCGCCGCCGACGAGGCGCTCTGGGCGCGGGCCGACTTCAGCTCGGTGCGCGCGTGTGTGAGCGCCGGGGAGCCCCTGGCTGGCTCCACTCTGGAGCGATGGAAGGAGCGTACGGGAACGGTCATCCTGGACGGCATCGGCTCCACGGAGGTCTGCCACATCTTCATCTCCAACCGGCTCGACGATGTTCGCCCCGACAGCAGTGGGCGCGTAGTGCCTGGCTACGAGGCGAAGATCGTCGACGAGCGGGGGCGAGAGGTGGGGCCGGGCGAGATCGGCCGCCTGCTGGTCAAAGGCGACTCGATTTGTGCCTTCTATTGGAATCGGCACGAGCGGACCAAGCAGACCATCGTCGGTGAGTGGATCGACACCGGCGACCAATACATGCGGGACGCGGACGGCTACTACCACTACCAGGGGCGCAGCGACGACATGATGAAGGTCTCCGGGATGTGGGTGAGCCCGTCGGAGGTCGAGGCGGCCATCAGCACCCATGAGGCGGTGTTGGAGTGCGCGGTGGTGGGAGTGGCCGACGAGCAGCGCCTGCTGCGCACCACGGCCTTCGTGGTCCTCCGGCCGGGTCGCGACAAGAGCCCGAGGCTTGCCGAGGAGCTCCGTGAGCACGTCCGTGGCCGCCTGGCGCACTTCAAGTGCCCGCACGAGATCCGGTTCGTGGACGAGCTGCCCAAGACGGCGACGGGCAAGATCCAGCGCTACCGGCTCCGTGCCGGGAGCTGAGGGCCTGGCCAACGCGGCACACTACGGGGCATGCGTGACGCGATCGGATGCCGGTTGGTCTCCCGGGAGAGGACGCCATGAGGAAGCACATCGCGGTGGTGCCCGGCGACCTCGCCGGCCAGGAGGTGGTGCCCGAGGCGGTCAAGGTCCTGCGGGCACTGGGGCTTGACTACGAGTTCGAGGAGTTCGAGGTGGGCGCGGCCCCGCTGCTGCGTGGAGAGCCGGCCATGTCGGAGGACACCTTTCGCCAGATCGCGGCTGCGGACGCGATCCTGTTCGGCGCGATCGGTGACCCCAGGGTGCCCGACGTCGGCTACGCCGCCCAGGTTCTGCTCCGCATGCGCTTCGAGCTCGACCTCTACGCCAACCTGCGTCCGGCCCGGCTCTACGACGATCGGTTGAGCCCCCTGCGCGACCCCGGACGACGTGCGGTCGACCTCCTGATCGTGCGCGAGAACACCGAAGGCCTCTACGTGGGGGCCGGGGGGCGCTTCCGGCGTGGCACCGAGCATGAGGTCGCGATCCAGGAGGACGTCAACACCTACCGTGGGGTGACCCGCATCCTCGAGTGTGGCTTCCGTCACGCCCGGCGTCGTCTCTGCATGGTCGACAAGTCCAACGCCGTCCACCACGCTGGTGGACTCTGGCAGGAGCGCTGGGTTGATCTGAAGGCTCGCCACCCCGAGATCGAGACGCGTCATCTCTACGTGGACGCGGCAGCGCTGGAGCTGGTCCGTGACCCGACCCAGTTCGAGGTCATCGTCACCGGCAACCTGTTCGGTGACATCCTGAGCGATCTCGCCGCGGCCCTGATCGGGGGAATGGGGGTGGCCCCCAGCGCCAACGTCAACTTCGAGACCGGCCGGGGCCTGTTCGAGCCGGTTCACGGCAGCGCCCCTACCATCGCCGGCAAGGGGATCGTGAACCCCTTGGGCGCCATCCTGAGCGCCGGTATGATGGTCGCGCACTTTGGCGAGCGTGAGGCCGCGAGGCGGATCGAGGAGGCAGTGGCCGCCGCCATTCGGGCAGGAGAGTGCACCCGGGATCTGGGCGGGTCGCTCTCCACGGCGGAGGCAGGAGCGGCGGTGGTGAGCCGACTCGCTGACTGAGGCAGGCGGGAGGAGGTGGTGCCGATGGGGATGACCATGTCGGAGAAGATCCTGGCCCGGGCCAGCGGTCGGCGGCAGGTCAGCCCCGGCGATCTGGTGCTGGCCAAGATCGACTTCGCCATGGGGCACGACCTGACCATCCCCCCCGCGGGACGGATCCTGCGGGAGGAGATGGGCGCGGATCGGGTCTGGGACCCGGAGCGGGTGGCCATCGTCCAGGACCACTTCCAACCCGCCAAGGACGCGGCCAGCGCTGCCCTGGGCAGGATGACCCGTGAGTTCGCTCGACAGATGGGGGTGGGCTGGTACTTCGAGGTCGGTCAGGGAGGCATCTGCCACACGGTGCTCCCCGAGCGCGGCCTGGTGCTACCCGGCGAGCTGGTGGTGGGCGCGGACTCGCACTCGTGCACCTACGGGGCGCTCAACTGCTTCGCCACCGGCATCGGCTCCACCGATCTGGCCTGCGTTCTGGCCCTGGGGGAGCTCTGGTTCCGGGTCCCGGAGTCGCTGAAGCTGATCTACCACCACCGTCTCGGCCCCTGGGTGGAGGCGAAGGACCTGATCCTGCACGTGATCGGCGCCCTCGGTGTCGACGGTGCCCGCTACCAGGCCATAGAGCACACCGGAGAGGCGCTCCGCTGGATCGATATGGAGGGGAGGCTGACGATGGCCAACATGGCCATCGAGGCGGGGGCGAAGAACGCCATCATGGCCTGCGACCAGGTCACGGAGGAGTACCTCCATGGGCGGGCCCAGCGACCGTACGTCCCGGTGACGGCGGACCCCGACGCCTGCTACCACCGGGTGATCGAGATCGATGCCGAACGTGTCCCGATCACGTTGGCCAGACCCATGTCGCCGGCCGACACCGCGCCCATCGACGCCGTTGCTGGCACGAGGTTGGACCAGGTCTTCATCGGATCCTGCACCAACTCGCGCATCGGTGACCTGCGCCGGGCGGCGCGGATCCTGGAGGGACGCCGGGTCGCCCCCTGGGTGCGTTTGATCGTCACCCCCTCCTCCCACCAGGTCGCCATCCAGGCCGAGCGCGAGGGGCTGATCCGGATCTTCCTGGAGGCGGGCGCGGCCTGGACGACCGCCACCTGCGGAGCCTGCCTGGGTGGGCATCAAGGGGTGCTGGGCGAGGGCGAGGTCTGCCTCTCGACCACGAACCGCAACTTCCCGGGGCGCATGGGTGACCCCGGGGCTCTGGTCTACCTGGCCAGCCCGGTGGTGGCTGCAGCGAGCGCGGTGGCGGGCGAGATCGTGCATCCGGCCGAGGTGGTGGGAGCGCCGGCGACGGCATGAGCGTTGGCGGTCTCGGCTCGACCCGGTTGCGGGGCCGCGCCTGGCGGTTCGGCGACGACGTCGACACCGACCAGATCATCCCGGCGCGGTACGCGATCTACTCGCTCGACGAGGCGCGGCTGGGGGAGCACGCCATGGAGGGGGTGCCGGGGGTGGGCCCGGGGTGGGCGCGACGCGTGCGCCCGGGCGACGTGATCGTGGCTGGCTCCAACTTCGGTTGCGGCTCTTCCCGTGAGATCGCCCCCGTTGCCATCCGGGGGGCGGGCATCGCCTGTGTGGTGGCGGCCTCCTTCGCCCGGATCTTCTTCCGGAACGCCATCAACCTCGGCTATCCGATCGTCCAGTCTCCGGCGGCTGCGGCCGGGGTCGAGGAGGGGGACGAGGTTGAGGTGGACCTGGAGGCTGGGGTGGTCCGTGACCTCACCGCCGGTCGGGAGTACCCGGCCGAGCCCTTCCCCCCCTTCATGACCGAGCTCATGCGAACAGGGGGGCTGGTGCCGTGGGTGCGACGGCGGCTGCAGGAGCGGAGAGCGGAGGGCGGACGGGAGGCCTAGCGAGTCGCGAGGAGGATGCGGTGGACGGGGCAAGGGTGATCGGTGAGGATCAGGCGGGGGGGCCGGTGAGGCTCCGGGAGCCGCTGGATGAACTCGTCCGACCTCCTTGGCGTTTCCAGCACGACCTTCGTTTCCCCCCTCCAGAGCGCATCCGTCTCTACGACGACACGCTTCGGGACGGGGAGCAGATGCCTGGCGTCGCCATCTCACCGCAGAACAAGTACGAGCTGGCCAGGGCGCTCTCTGAGATCGGGGTCCATATCATGGACGTGGGGTTCCCCGCCGTCTCCGAGAGCGAGCGGGAGACGCTGCGGCTGATCCTTGAGGGTCGACGTCGGGGTGAGATCCGACCGGACGTCGAGCTGATCTGCATGATGCGCTGCACCCGCTCCGACATCCAGGCCACGCTGCGTGTGCTGGACGAGCTTGGCCATCCCCGGGACGCGGTGGGCTATTTCATCTTCACCTCGGCCTCCGACCTCCACCTGAAGTACAAGCTGGGCAGGACGTTGCTGGCTCGGGAAGGCCGGTCGCCGGAGGAGTGGCTGGAGCTGCCGCTCTCCTTCTACCGGGAGGCCAACCTCCGCATGCTGTGCGAGGCCATCCGGTTCGCTCGGGCTGAAGGCGCGGAGCTGATCGAGTTCGGCGGCGAGGACGGCTCCCGAGCCGATCCGGAGTACGTTGGGCGCCTCCACGCCGAAGGGCTCGCCGCCGGCGGGAGCCGGCCCTCGACCCCGGACACGGTGGGCTGCTATTCGCCCTACGCCGTGCGCGAGTACGTGCATCGGATCAAGGCGGCGACACCGGAGGCCCCCCTCGTGGTGCACTTCCACAACGACCTCGGGCTGGGAGCATGGAACTCGGTGGTCGCGCTCGGCTCCGGTGCCGACATCGTCACCACCAGCGTCAACGGCATCGGCGAGCGCGCCGGCAACGCTCCGCTCCATCAGGTGGTGCTTCAGCTGCGCTACCTGTTCGGGATCGAGATCCCGGGGTTCCGTTACGAGCGCCTGCGCGACCTGGCCCGTTGCCTGGAACGGATCAGCGGCATCCCTGTCGCTCCTACCGAGCCCGGCATCGGCCTGAACGTCTTCAGCCACGAGTCGGGCATCCACACCGCCGCCATGCTCATCCATCCGGCCATCTATCAGTTCATCCCGCCCGAGGAGCTGGGGACCGGGACACGGTACGTGTACGGCAAGCACTCGGGGACCGCGGTGATCGAGCACGCGCTGCGCGGGGCAGGGCTCTCCCCCGACCGGGAGCTGGTGACGCGGGTGACCGAGGAGGTCAAGCGGGTGCGTGAGGAGCGAGCCGCCAGCGCTGACTTCACCGGCTTCCAACGAGCCCACCATGCCCACCTGGAGAGCCTAGGGCTATCGGCGGCCGAGGTGGTGGAGATCGCCCGAGCCCTCATCGGCGATCTCGCCGGGGGCTGAGGGCCGGGCCGCAGTGGGTGCCCCGGCATGAGGGCAGGTGGACACCCGCTGGCCATCTTGACATCGGCTCCCTGATGACGGGGTGGGAGCCCCCGGCACACACCTCGGGGGCTCCCAAGAGTTGTCAGTTGCCCGAGACGACGCTGGCTGGTTGGGCTCCTGCTTGGGGAACGTCGTCGTACTCGACCGAGAGGTCCTGGCTGCGGCGGTCGCGCATCAGCGAGATGGCGATGATCCCGAGCACGGCGCAGGCCATCATGTAGATGGCGATCGGGGTGGAGCTGTGGTAACGCTGCAGCAGGCTGGTGGCGATGATCGGGCCGATGCCACCGAAGAGCCCGGCCGACAGCTGGTAGCCAAGCGAGGCCCCACTGTAGCGCAGCCGGCCGGTGAAGGTCTCAGGGATGAATGCCGCCTGCGGCCCGAACTGGATGTCCTGGATGGGCAGCGAGATCAGGATGGCCAGGGCCACCAGGACTGGCATCCGAGTGTTCAGCAGAGTCCAGTACGGGTAGGCGAAGGCGCCCATCAGGACGGCGCCGATCAGGATCAACCTCTTACGGCCGACACGGTCACCGAGGTAGCCGAAGAAGGGACCGGTGAACATCTCCAGCACACCGGCGATGACCGACCACATGATGATCTGGGACTGGGGCAGGTGCAGGACCAGCACCCCGTAGGTGAGGACAAACGTGGTGAGGATGAAGGTCACGCCCTGCTGGCCGGCACGCATCAGCGCCACCAGCACCACATCGCCCCAGTTGCGCCGCAGGACCTGCACCGCTGGCAGCCGCTCAGTGCGACGCTCCTCCAGCAGCTTGGAGAAGGCAGGGGTCTCAAGAATCCCCAGTCGCACGTAGAGGCCGACGAGGACCAGAATCAGGCTGAGTAGGAAGGGGATGCGCCACCCCCAGTAGGAGGTGCGGCCCAACAGGCCCGTGAACACGCCGAGAGCGAGGGTGCCGAGTGCCCCACCGACCGGGGCACCAGCCTGGGGGAAGGCGGTCAAGAAGCCGCGGTAGCGAGAGCGGTTCGCCCACTCGATGGTGAGCAGCACTGAGCCGCCCCACTCGCCGCCCACGGCGAGACCCTGGAGCAGACGCAGGAGGGTCAGGATGAGACCGCCCGCGATGCCGATCTGGGCGTAGGTCGGCACCAGACCCACCAGCACGGTCGCGCCACCGCCGGTCAGCAAGGTGACGATGAGGGTGGCCCGACGTCCGATTCGATCGCCGAAGTGGCCGAAGATGAACCCCCCAATCGGCCTGACCAGGAAGCCCACCCAGAAGGTGGTGAAGGCCACCAGGGTGCTGGTCAGGGGATCCTTGGTCGGGAAAAAGAGCGGCCCCAGGTAGAGGCTGGCGGCGAGCCCGTAGAGCCCGAAGTCGTAGAACTCGATCGCGTTCCCGATCGTGGACGAGATCATCGCCCGGACGAGCTGTCTGCGATGCAGCTCCTGGTCTAGTGAGCCGATGCCGGCTGAGACAGATGCCATCGAAGCTCCCCTCCACGGTGTGAAGACTGCGGTCCGACGAACATTATCGGTGCTTGACGAGGCAAAGATCGATGTACCAGACGTGACGCCCGCTGTCATCAAGCACTACCTCGGTAAGCAGGCACCACCCCGGTAGGTATAGGGAAGAGGGCCGCAGGGAGAGGGGGAGGGGCGTTGGAGGCTTGCCCCGGTGGCCTCTCAGTCTGGGCCTGGACTCAGGCCGCGTAGAGCCTCCTCGACGTCGATCTCCCCTCGTGCCAGGCGCTCCAGAATCTCTAGCCGGGCGTGCCCGGGGCCGCGCTCTGGGCCCAGGCCGAGCCGGGCCAGGAGCTGATCGAACCGAGCCCGGGCGGTAGGGTAGCTGACGCCGAGGTGGCGTTCGAGTTCCTTCATGTTGCCGCGCGAGGCGAGGAAGACCCGCAGCACCTCACGCTCCTGAGGACCGAGGGAGCAGAACTCGCATGCCTCGAACGCCCCTGAGAGCTCGGTCCCGCACGACCGACAGGAGAGGCGGGTGAGCACCAGCTGCTCGCCGCAGACGGGGCAATCACGGGGAGCGGAGCGAGGGACCTGGCCGCTCACCGCCCTGTCGTGATCCTCACCGATCCGATCGTGGTGTGGGCCTCCAGCCTGCCCTCGCCGGCGCCGACGGTCCAGGGCGGTGGGGTCTCGGTGTCGTCGAAGGTGACCCGGCCCAAGGTCGAGGCCGCCGTCACCTGCAGGCTGGAGCCGCGCTCGAGGTGGACCTGGACGGCCCCCGCCTCGCAACGAAGGCGCGAGATGCCTTGGGCAAGGCGGCCGTGCACCTGGACCGTGCCCGCCTGAACGCTCACCTCGAGCGGCCCAGGGCAGCCTTCGATCGCCACCCGACCCGCCTGAACGATGAGCTGGACCGGGGCCCGCACATCTCGGACGCGGACGTTGCCGGCCTGGGTCTCGACCTCGAGCGGGAGCTCGGGGTTGAGCCGTACCCGAAGAGAGGTAGCGGGTGTGCGCGGCCAGGGCCAGGCCATGCGCGGCCCGGGACCGGGCACGGACCAGACCGGTCCCTGAAACCGCCATCCGGCGGACCGATGGCGTCCTGGCCAGGGGGAGGCGAACCAGAACCCTGTGATCACCTGCTCGTCCAGCTCCCCCTCGATGAGCAAGATGTCGTCGACCCGCCGGGCCAGGTGTGGCCCTTCCGCCACCGCCTCTCGCACCGATGGATCGCCGACCGCCTCCACCGACCAGAGGGTGCGCACGATCCGGATTCGAGCGGCACGGTCGCTCCCCGGACGGGAGCCCCAGGCGGCTGCCGTGGCCTTCGTCGCCCGGGCTTGGGCGTCGAGCTCGTCGAGCAGGGCGGCCGCCTCGGCAGGGCTCAGCTCCCCATCGGCGACTCGCTGGAGCACCTGACGCCGCTGATCGTCCATAAGCCAGATTAGAAACTGGTTCTTGCCAGATTGTCAACGTCATGCGCAAGAATGTTCCAGACGTCACAATGGGGCCATGGTCCGCATCGGGGTTGTGGCCGACACTCATTGCCCGGAGTTCCTGGACGAGCTCCCGCCGCGACTGCTCACGGGGTTGAGGGACGTGGATCTGATCGTCCACGCTGGCGATGTGGGCGGGGACGCGACCCTCGACCGTCTGCGCGCCATCGCCCCGGTGGAGGCGGTCCGCGGTGACCACGATGGCCACCTGCAGCATCTCCCGCTCGTCCGCCAGCTGTCGGTGGGCGGTCGGACGATCGCGATCATCCACGGCAACCGGAGCCATCTGATCGAGGAGCCGGTCACCCTGCTCGGCACCCTGAGCCTGGGACGGGTGTGGCCAGACGCTGGCCTCCAGGACTGGCTGTGCCGGCGCTTCCCCGAGGCCGACGTGATCGTGTACGGGCACACGCATCGCGCCCGCGCCGACCTGGTCAAGGGGAAGCTGCTCTTCAACCCCGGCGCGGTGTACATGGTCGACGGAGCGGAGGCGCGGCGCCGGCTGGATCGCGGCCCGAGCTGGTTCGAGTGGTGCTGGCTCCAGGTCATCCGGCACCGGCGGGACCGGTTGGTGGCATCGTTCGGCCTCCTCGAGATCGGTGACCGCATCCGTGCCCAGGTGCACCCCTTACGTTGATCGGATCCTCGATCGGATCCTCGTCACAAGGGGGGCCGGTCGAGCCAGACACGGCGGCACGGGTACGGGCGCTCGGGACGCCTCAAAGCCCTCCCGGGAGGCTTGCCCTCCATCCCCCCTCACGAGGGCTCGCGCCTCATGTGACGGGCCGATTTCGACCGTCGACCCGCCCGCCCCGGGCTCGGCTTCGAGGTGGGCCGGCGTTGCGGTCGGCGCTGGTGGCCCTACCCCGTTCCGAGGACCAGCCCCGGGGACGGCCCCGGGACCTATGGCCCGATCCGGCTGTGAGGGCTGGCCCATCAGCACGGCCGAGCGCCTCGGTCGTCAGCCACGTGGGCTCAAGGAGGTGTCGGTGCTCCCGGTCGATGTGGACCGGATCGCGGCTCTGGAGCCTGACCCTGTCGAGGCCCCGGTCACCGTCGAGCCCCGACACGGGCCGCCGGTGGGGATGTCTCTGGACCGTCGGCCTCATCGCCCGCCGGCGCAGCCCGGCTCGCGAGGGGGATGCCGTCGAGCGCGGCGCCTTGGCGTTACCGCAGAGAGAGCAAATAGCACTCAAGCGGCACCCCTCACGGGGTTGCGCTTGCGGGGTCCCCATCGGACCCGTTCCGATGGGGACCTCCAGCCGGTCCTGTCGCGCAGCTGCCGCCGGACCTCGGCCAGCGCCGCGTCGGCCAGCCCCCGGCGCCGCGCCCGCGCCCCAGGGATCCCCTTCTGGCGCAGCCTGCCGGCGGCGTCCAGCCCCTCCCCCACGATCCGGCCGTGGGGTGTGGCCAGCCGGGTGGTGAGCCGAGGGATCTCGTGGCGCCGGAGGGCGGCGAGATGGGCCTGGAGCCGGGCTCGACGCCGTTCCTTGCGCCGGCAGCGATTCGAGCCGCGCTGGCTCCGGGAGAGGGACCGGGAGCGCCGACGCAGCACGGTCAGGTTCCGGGCCAGCGGGGCCGGGTTGGGCACCCGCTCGATCACGCCCTCGGCGGTGGCCCGGCTTGGGGGCTCCCCACGAGGCCGGCCTGGGGACCCCATCGGAGCGTGCTCCGATGGGGAACCCTCGTGGGGCACCCCTCCGGGCCATCGTGCTGGAGGGCTGCCATCGCCCGGGCCACCCGATGGGCGGCGGCACGCCGGCCGTCGAGCCGGGCGCCGAGGCGGCTCAGGAGCTCGGTCCCGTCTCGGACCAGGTCGTCATCGACCTCGGAGGGATCGACCACCCCCAGTCGCCGTCCCTGGGCGGCGAGTGCGGCCTCCACCTCCTCGGCCCCGAACCGCGCGAGGCGGTCCCGATGCTCGACCACGATCGGGGTCACGGTCGCCTCCCGCAGCAAGGCCAGGGACCTCCGCCCTCTCCCCTTCAGCGCCGAGCCGATCTCGGTCACCACCCCACCGACCGCGAGGCCGTGCTCGAC
>DATGLL010000140.1:0-20974 GCA_035294145.1 Candidatus Dormiibacterota bacterium
CCTGGCCGCGAGCTGGATCCTGCAGACCCTGGGCGCCACCGCCGCCCTCCTGGTCTTCCTGGTCGGGGTGGCCGCCGTGGCCTTCGTCATCCTCCTCTTCAACCGCAACATCGACCCCAACGTCGAGCTGGAGGAGATCGCCATCTAGCCAGGCGTCACGAGGTGGGAGGCCGGGAGCGGCCTCCCACCCCTCTTCCCCCTCGCGCCTCATCCCCGAGGCCAAGGGCCACCGCGCGCGGCGGCCGTTCAGCCGGCATCGCCGGTGCCCACCGTCCCGTCCCGATCAGGGTGGGTGGCCCCCAACCCCCCGGCCCGGAAGGTCGATGTAGCCGACGGCCACCCCGTCCGCCGCGTGCGCCCGGTGAACGGCCCCCCCGCCTCCACCTTCGAGCGCCGGTGGCGCGCCCGGGAGCAGATCGCTCACCCCGATCTCGGCCCGGGAAGGTGGGAAGCTCCGCCCCCCACCCCCTCCAGGCACCTCCGGCCTCGGGCCGCCAAGGGCCCCTGCCCGTGACCCTCAGGGGCGACGTGGGAGGGCCACCGCCAGCCCATGACGAGCGGCTCCGCCCCGGTCGTGGTCGGTAGCGCTCGGGCTCAGCCCGGGCGGCTCGGCATCGGTCAGCCAACCGAGGGCGGGAAGCCTGCCTGCGATCCGGCGCGCGGTTGAGCTGGGTGGTCTCGATCCCTGCGCGCGGGAAGGTTAAGGAGACGACAGGCTCCGCAAGGACGGCGAACCAGCCCCATGAGCCAACCGACGGGGATGCCACTGCCGAGGCCAAGCCGGAAGGCTCGCATCATCTTCCTTTGCTCTCAGCTCAAGATCTCTTCCCTAGGAAATCACACCTCGTCTATTTTCACATGTCTCAATCCTTCCCCACCACCTCCCTTGCAGATACCTGATCAAGCAATCTTGACAGCATTTCTGGGGAGATCTAGGATGCATAAGAAACACTTAGTTAGGAGGGCGGGAAGACAAGTTATGAAACGTAGTGCGGAGAGAATTCTTACCACCCATACAGGTAGCTTGCCTCGTCCCCCCGACCTGCTCGACTTGCTGATGCAAGGGAGGGGAGGTGACCACGACACGACGCTTGCCTCTCGCCTGCGAGAGGCAGTCTCCGAGATCGTTCGCAAACAGGTCGAGGTGGGGGTAGACGTCATCAATGATGGGGAGCTTAGTAAAGAGAGCTACTCGACCTATGTGCGGGAGCGGTTGACCGGCTTCGAAGGGGAGAGAGAGCAAGCGACGAGGACGCCTGATCTTGAGGCCTTTCCAGACTACGCACGTCGGTTCATGAGCGAGGCGGGCCCTGCGGCGGAGTCGATGCTACGACCTCCAGCCTGCGTGGGCCAGATCAGGGTCAAGGATCGGGAGCAGCTACGGCGAGACGTTGACAACCTCCGTGCCGCCACGCATGGGATCGGCGTGAGTGAGGTCTTTATGAGCTCCGCTTCGCCTGGGGTCGTCTCCCTCTTCTTCGCCAACCACCACTATCCGACCAGGGAGGCATACCTGGCCGCTATCGCTGAGGCGATGAAAGAGGAGTACGAGACGATCGTCGCGGCCGGCTTCGTGCTCCAGCTCGACTGCCCCGATCTTGCCATGGGTCGGCATGTGCAGTTCCCCGACCTCACCTTGGAGGAGTTCCGAAAAGAGGCCAGGCTCAACGTCGAAGCGCTCAACCACGCAACGGCAGCCATCGATCCTGACCAAATGCGAATCCATCTTTGCTGGGGCAACTACGAGGGGCCACATCACTACGATGTGGCGCTGAAGGATATTATCGATATCATCCTTGATGCACGTCCGAATGGAATCTCTCTAGAGGCTTGCAATCCTCGTCACGAGCATGAATGGGAGGTCTTCAAAGACGTCAAGCTACCGGATGGCAAGGTGCTGATCCCTGGTGTCATCGACTCCACCACCAACTACATCGAGCATCCCGAGCTGGTCGCGCAACGATTGCTCAGGTACGCCGAGCTGGTAGGTCGAGAGAACGTCCTCGCCGGATCCGATTGCGGCTTTGCGACCTCAGCGCGGCTGACGGTGGTGGAGCCAGAGATCACGTGGGCAAAGCTCCAAGCGATGGCCGAGGGGGCGCAGATCGCTAGCAGGCGGCTGTGGTGACCAGCGGCGGTCGCTGATGGTTGGCCGCAGGACCGCCGCCGAGCTCGCCCCCCTCACCTCTCAGACCCGCAAGAGGGGTGAGCGGGCGGGTTGACGGCCATCCGCTCAAGGCCAGCCCGGCCGTGGACCGCGGGCTTCCCCGGGCCGCGACCGGGCTGGCCCCACCCTCGGCTCTCAAGCCGCCGCACCGGCGACCAGGGCCCCCGGCGGCATCGCCCAACCTCGACCAAGCCGTCGTGGTCCATCTCCCACGGTGCCGCTGCCCCCGTCGGCCTGCGGCCCGGCCGCGCTCGACCTCCGAGCCGCCGCCTCACCGGGTCTCGGCCGGGCGGCCGCACGCCATCCCAGCGCAACCGAGGGACCTCGAGCCTCCTTCCGCCCACAGCGAGGCGGTGGGCACGCTGTCGGGAGGCCTTGACCGCCCGCCTCCCCTAGCAAGGGAGAGCGGCTCCGGAAGACGTAGACGAGCAGCGCCCGTCGGCCTGGCTGGGGCTGATCGAACTCATGGTGCCGAGGGACGGATTCGAACCGTCGACCCCGTGATTTTCAGTCACGTGCTCTACCAGGCTGAGCTACCTCGGCACGTCGGGCTTTCGGTCAGCCGCCCCACCCTGGCCCCCTGCCGCGAGCACGCGGCGCGACCAGGGCAGAACGGCCATTCATGGTAGCAGCCCACCGGTGGTCCCTGATGATCGGGTTCGCCTCGACGCCCGGCGGCGGTTCTCGACCACGCGCCGACGGCCTTCGCTCCCTACTCCCCTCGCCACTCCGGCTTGCGCTTGTCGAGGAAGGCTTGCACCCCCTCCCGGAAATCGTGGGACAGGTATGCCTTCAGCACCAGGTCGGAGTCCGCCCCCTCAGGCACCAGACGATCGCGGATGCGGAGCATGGCCTCCTTGGTCACCTCCATGGTCAGGGGCGCGTGCTCGGCCATCTGCTCGGCCAGTTCCTGGGCACGCGGCACCAGGGTCTCCTCGTCCGGCACCACCTCGCTCACGAGCCCGCAGGCCAGCATCTCGGAGGCGTCCATGAGCCGAGCCCTCAGGATGATGTCCTTGGTCTTGGCAGGGCCCAAGAGCGCGAAGAGCCGAGCGTAGTTCTGCATGGAGAGGCAGTTGCCCAGCGTGCGCGCGATCGGGAAGCCGTAGCGAGCCGAGGGAGAAGCGATGCGAATGTCGCAGCAGGCGGCCATCCCGGCCCCCCCGCCGGTGCAGGCCCCGGCGATGGCCGCGATGGTGGGGACCCGCACCATCTCCAGGGTCCGCATGACGTGGTTGCCACGGGCCTCGTAGTCGAGGGCGTGTTGGGCGGTGGTGAAGGAGCGGAACTGGGAGATGTCGGTGCCGGCTACGAACGCCCGGCCGCCAGCTCCGGTGAGCACCATGGCCTTCACCGACCGGTCCTCGGACACCTCCTGGCACACCTCGACCAACCGCTCGTACATGTGCCAGGTCATCGCGTTGCGGGCTCGAGGCCGGTTGAAGATCACCCACTGCACCGCCCCCCAGCGCTCCGCGATCAGCTCGCCGTGCTCCTCGACCGGGTTCCGAACCAGATCCACGATCTCCCGTTGCGTCCTCATCGCGCTGCTCCTGCCCTCCTTGGCTCCTGATCGGGCGTCCTCACCACCCCCTCCTCCACCAGGCGTTGAATCTCCGCCTCCGCGTAGCCGAGCTCGCGCAGCACCGCTTCTGAGTCCTCGCCGAGGCGAGGACCGGCCTTGGCCCTGCGCACCGGGGTGTCGGAGAAGCGCATCGGCGAGCCGACCTGACGCACCGGCCCAGCGGTCGGGTGGGGAGCGTCCCAGAAGAAGCCCCTGGCCAGGAGGTGGGGGTCGGTAAACACCTGATCGTAGCGTTGGATCGGCGCGCAGGGCACTCCCGCCTCCTCGAGGAGGCGCAACCAATGGTCCACCGGCCGGGTCCGGGTCAGCGCCTCGATCTCGGCGATCAGCTCTTCCCGGTGTCGGTAGCGGGCGTTGGTGTCCGCGTACCGGGGGTCGGCCATGAGCCGCTCCATGCCCAACGCCCGGCACAGCGCGACCCAGTTCCTGACCGACGCGGCGCCGATCGTGAACCAGCCGTCGGCGGCGCGAACCGCCTGATAGGGGGCGTTGGCCTGGTGGGCTGAGCCCTGAGGCCCGGGGACCTCGCCGGTCGCGAAGTACTTGCCGGCCTCCCACACCGCGAGCGACACGCCGGCCTCGAGGAGGCAGACATCGATGAACTGACCTCGCCCGGTGCGCTCCCGGGCGCGCAGGGCCGTGACCGCGGCCAGCGCCCCATAGAGCGCGCAGACCAGGTCGCAGATCGGCACCCCCACCTTGACCGGGTCGCCACCGGGGGTCCCCGTGATGCTCATGAGACCGCTGCGGGCCTGGGCCATGATGTCGAGGCCAGCCAGGGAGCTGAGCGGGCCGTCCTGCCCCCAGCCAGAGGCGGCGACGTACACCAGCCGGGGGTTGAGGGCGGCCAGCTTCGGGTAGTCGAGGGCGAGGTCGTACATCGTCCCCGGCCTCAGGTTCTCGACCACGACGTCCGCGGTCTGAGCCAGGCGCCGGAAGATCTCCTTGCCCGATGCTGATTTCAGGTCCAGGGCCATCGAGCGCTTGTTGCGGTTGAGGCGCATGAAGGGCGAACTCTCTCCCCCCACGAACGGCCCCGTGCCCCGCACCTGGTCCCCCCCGTCAGGATGCTCGATCTTGATGACCTCGGCCCCGAGGTCAGCCAGCTGCATCCCGCAGAAGGGCCCAGCGATGAAGTTCCCCACCTCCAGCACTCGCACCCCTGCAAGCGGCGCTTCCTCCATCCGTTCCTCCCAGTGGGGCCCGTCGACCTCGCGGCGCCGGCGGGCGCAAAGTCCTCTCGACCGGGACACGAGCACAGGCCGGGGCGACAGCGCCCGGCGGCACGGTCCCGCTCTTGCTCCAGCCTACGGCACGCGAGGACGCCCCCCGGTCGGCCCCTCCGCCTCCTCCCCGCCGCGGCCGTGGCCGGCGGCGACCCGGACCCGGTCCCGGACCGCCACCACGCCGGGCACCCGTAGCGCCAGCGAGCGCGCCAGCTCAGCGTCGCCACCGCTGTCGACCTCCCCCTCCAGGGTCACCGTGCCCATGGCGGCTTGGACCCGGATCCGACTGGGCTGGAGCTGGGGATGGCCGAGGAAGGCACGGGTCACGGCGACGACCAGCTCGTGATCGGTGACGAGCCGGTCTTCCACCGCCACCACCCCCCAGGTCGCAGCCGCTCGCCGCCTCGCCTCCTCACGCAGGAGGTCGGTGGGGAGATGGCCGGTCAGCACCACCCGGCCGTCCAGGGCCGTGACCTGGATCGGCCGGAAGCCCAGGTTGCGCAACGGGGCGAACCCGGCCAGGGACCGGTACACGGCCTCCTCAAGCTCCGGGTCAGGAAGGAACCCGGGCAGCCGTTGGAACTCCTCGAAGCTGAGACGCAACCGCACCGCCTGGGGGTCCATCTCCGCAACCGCGTGCGGGGGGACACGGCGGACGACAGGGTCGAGCCACCCGGTGGCCACCAGCAGCTCACCGCCCGGGGTCTCCCCCGCCTCCCGGCCCACCCGGCGCCGGCCACACCACACCGGACGAGCCCGCCGTCGACGCAGCAGCGCGAAGAGGCCCCCTCGACGAAGTTCGCCGGTCGCCAATGGCATCGTTTCCCTTCCTCCTCACATCATCGCCCCACGGTCCTGGATGCGTCCGGCCCCAGCGGCCAACCCCCCGGGCCGAGGCCATCGCCTTTCCTGTTCTTTCCCGTCCCCTTCCTCGTACTTCACCACGAGCGAGCCATGGTGCTGGAGGTGCGAGGAGCGACATCCAGGTCGGGTCCGAGGCAGGCGGCGGCGCAGCTGAGCCGTCTGGTCGATCACCTCGACCGTCCAGCGCAGCCCGACCAGCCGTTGCTCTGGGTCACCACCGAGGACGGGGTCCCGACCCTGTGGGTCGAGGTGGCCTGGTGGGACGGTGCCCACAGCATCCGTCGGGCCGTGCGAACCTCGGTCCCGATCGAGGGGCTGAGCCCCGACCAGCTGGAAGGGGCCATCGCCGCCGCGGTCGCACGGTTGCGCGGGTGCGAGCCCGGCTTGGCCCCCTGAGGGCCGCGAGCGACCCGGGAATATTCGCAAGGCCGGCTCGCTTTGCAGCAGCGTGCGACCTTGGCACGCCATGTCCCACCTGGGCCTGGAGGAGAGGCCGCAGGTCCAGGTCGAGCGACGGCTGCTGCAACGGGTGTTCTCTTATTTCCTCCCCTACTGGCGCCACGCGCTGGTGGTGCTGGCCTGCATCGGCGCCACTTCGCTCCTCGGGCTGGTGCCGGCCCAGGTCACCAAGGAGCTGGTCGATCGCCTCACCCACGCCAACAGCGGCTTCACCTTCGTCCTGATCCTGATCGGCGCCTTGATCGGCTCCTCGCTGCTGAGCGGGCTGATCGGCGTCGGTCAATCGTACGTGAGCAACCTGATCAGCCAGGGCATCATGTTCGACCTGCGCAACCAGCTCTTCGCGCACGTGATCCGCCAGTCGGTGGCCTTCTTCACCCGGAGCCGCACCGGCGACGTCATGTCCCGGCTCACCAACGACGTCAACGGCGTGCAGAGCGTGGTCTCGGACACCATCTTCAACCTGGTCCAAAACGTGGTCGTCCTGGCCACCACGATCGCCTTCATGGTGCACCTCGACTGGCGGCTCACCATCGCCTCCCTGGCCGTGGTGCCAGCGTTCGTCCTCCCCACCCGTCGCGTGGGTCGGGCGACGTTCGAGGCTCGTCGGCGCACCCAGGCCAAGCTCTCGGAGCTCACCGCCTACATGCAAGAGGTGCTCGGCATCTCCGGCATCCTGCTGGTCAAGGCCTTCGTCAAGGAGGAGGCCGAGAACCGCCGCTTCCGCCACCTCAACCGTCAGCTGCGCGACCTCAACGTGCAGCAGGCGATGATCGGACGCTGGTTCTTCATGCTGATGGGCGTGCTGGGCACGGCGGGGCCAGCGGCCCTGTGGGCGTACGGGGGGTTCTTGGTCCTCGACCACCAGGCCTCCGTGGGCACGGTCGTGACCTTCGCCACCGTGTTGCTCTCACGGCTCTACGGACCGGTGGGCCAGCTCGCCAACCTCCAGGTCAACGTGGTCGGCTCGCTGGCGCTGTTCCAGCGTCTGTTCGAGTACCTGGACCTCCCGGTGGAGATCACCGACCGCCCGGGGGCCAGGGAACTGGGGGTGGTGCGGGGGGAGGTCGTCTTCGACGACGTCACCTTCGCCTACGGCCAGAAGGGCAACGCCTTGGAGCACGTCTCCTTCCGGATCGAGCCCGGCCAGCTGGTGGCGCTGGTGGGGCCGAGCGGCGCCGGCAAGACCACCATCACCTCCCTGTTGCCGCGGTTCTACGACCCCCAACAGGGCTCGATCCGGATCGACGGGCACGACCTTCGGGACGTGACCCTGGCCTCGCTCGGGCGTCAGATCGGGATCGTGTTCCAGGACACCTTCCTCTTCCACGCCAGCGTTCGCGAGAACCTGCTCTACGTGCGTCCGGAGGCGACCGAGGAGGAGATGGTGGCGGCGGCCAAGGCGGCCTACATCCACGACCTCATCGTCTCGCTGCCCGACGGCTACGAGACCGTGGTCGGGGAGCGGGGGCATCGCCTCTCCGGCGGGGAGAAGCAACGTCTCGCGATCGCCCGGGTGATCCTGAAGGACCCCCGCATCCTGATCCTCGACGAGGCCACCTCGAACCTCGACTCGGAGTCGGAGCGGCTGATCCAAGCCGCCCTGAGACCCCTCTTCAGAGGACGCACCTCGATCGTCATCGCCCACCGGCTCTCCACCGTCCTCGCCGCCGACCGGATCTTGGTCCTGGATCGGGGGCGGCTGGTGGAGCAAGGGACGCACTCGGAGCTGCTCGCGCTGGGCGGGCTGTACGCACGCCTCTACCGCACCCAGTTCCAGGCCGACGACCCTGTCCTGGCCCGAGCCGACTGAGCTGGCAGCCCGGCGGCCCGGCTCAGGCCCGCAGGTCGAGAGCCCCCACGGGGCAGCTCACGCCGGTCCCACCCAGCCCGCAGTACCCGTTGGGGTTCCTTGCCAGGTACTGCTGGTGATACGCCTCGGCGAAGTAGAACTCGGCCGCCGGGCGGATCTCGGTCGTGATCTCACCGAGCCCGGCGCGACGCAACGCCGCTTGATAGGCGACCCGGGACGCCTCGGCTGCTCGCTGCTGCTCCTCGGATCGCGTGAACACGATCGAGCGATATTGGGTGCCGACGTCGTTTCCCTGTCGCATGCCTTGGGTGGGGTCGTGAGCCTCCCAGAACACCTTGAGCAGCTGCGGGTAGGAGATGCGAGCCGGGTCGAAGACCACCCGTACCGTCTCGGCGTGACCGGTGAGGCCGGTGCAGACCTCCTCGTAGGTCGGGTTCGGCGTCAGCCCCCCCTCGTAGCCGACCGCGGTCGTCACGACGCCGGGGAGTTCCCAGAAACGTCGCTCCGCGCCCCAAAAGCAGCCCAGGGCGAACTCGGCGAGCTCGGTCCCCTCGGGATAGGGAGGGGCCAGCCGCCCCCCGAGCACGAGATGACGCTCGGGCACCGGAAGCGGGTCGTGCCGCCCCGGCAGGGCCTCATGTGGCTCCGGCAACCTGGTCGCGCGGGCTTTCCATCGCAGCACGGTCAACCTCCTCGCCCGACCTCGGGCTGGACGTATCCTCGGCGACGCTCTCCCCACGAGGATAGACCGGTTCCGGGGAGGGATCGGACCCGGGCTCGAGCCAGCCCCCCGGGCACCTCGCCCGCCGGCGGTGGCGACCTCCCCGCCAGGGCAGGCGGGACGGGGGCGAGCCCAGGGAAAGAGGCCATCCGTGGCCACCCGACCCTCGACCCCCTGGCGACCCGGGCCAGAAGTGGTTAGCGTAGATCTCATCGGTCCCCGGCCGGGTGCCGGGCGGCCGCGCCCGGCGGATGCCGAGGTTCCCTCACATGAGCGAGCGGCGAGACGCACTGTTCGGATGGCGGCTATGGCGGCTGCGGGACGCCCATTTGGAATCGTGGGCGGCGAGCTACACCTGGGTGCCAGGGGACAACGTCGCCCACTGCCTGGCGCCCTTGCTGCGGTGCTCCCAGGCACCGGGCAAGGGCTGCCGGTGCGGCTTCTGGGGCCTCTTCAGCCTGATCAACTGCCTCAAGCGTGCCCGGGCAGAGCGCACGGAGCGGAGCTCGGTCTTGGGCCTGATCCGAGCCTGGGGCGATGTGGCCCTCCACGGTCAGGAAGGGTTCAGGGCCGAGCACGCCTCGATCGCCTGCCTCTTCACGGACTGGGCCTGGGACGTCCCCAACCTGCCCGCGCCGCAACGGGGGCTGCCCGGCTGGTGGTGGCGGATCCAACGAGCGCTTCGCTACGTCTCCCCGCCGCTGCCACCCGATCCCTGGCGAAAGGCGATGCTCGGAGACGCGGCGGCGACCTACGGGGTCCCTCTCCTCTCCCTGGAGGACGGCCTCCGAGTCGGCTTCCTGGAGGAGCTGGGCATCGAGCGCCGGATGCAAGAGGAAGTACGGGCCTGGGTCAGCATGATCGACACCAAAGCCGCCTGGTGGAAGGAACGCGACCTCTTCGACTGACCCCGTCCCCTCGCGCGGGCTGAGGCCCGCCCTCTGGAGGCCGGTGCCGGGGAGCATCGGCAGGGATCAGCCGGAGGTGCTGGCCGCCAGCCCCGGGCGCTGGCCACGGGCAGGGGCCGCCCAGACCCGGAACATCGCCACCCCCTGCGCCGGCACCCTGGCCTCAAGGTTGCCCGTGCTGATCGAGGTTCGATGCTGCCAGAGGTCTCGGACCACGTAGATCGGCTCCGGGGCGAGGCCGAGCGTGCGCGCCTGGACGCTCAGGAGCGTCGGCCGCGAGCCCGTGTTCAAGAGCACCACCGCCCGGGAACCGTCGGAGAGCGGCCTCATCCACACCTGCTCGCCGGGCGCGTCGACGATGCGCCCACCCCCAGCACCGAGCCGGTCCTGGTCGACCGCGATCACCTCCCGGTTGAGCAGGACCTGTCGCGTCTCCGGGCTCATCCGGGAGAGGTCGTTCCCGGCCATCAGCGGGGCGGCGAGCACGCTCCAGAGGCTGAACATGGCCCGGTCCTCGGCAGGCGTCATCGCCCGGTTGCCCACCTGGAGCATGTCCGGGTCGTTCCATCCCCCAGGGCGACTGTAGGCACCCAGGCCCTGCTCCGCCCCCAGCGCCGCCATGATGCTGATGGAGCCGTGGTGGTGATCACCCCGCGGCCACCGGCCGCTCCAGAGGTCGCCCACGTCCGGCGTCGTCCGCCACATTTGGCCGATGCCCGGAGCCCACAGCCAGGGCCTGGTCATGCCGTACTCGCAGATGCTGAGCAGCATGGGACGGCCGGTGCGGGCAATGGCTCGGGCCATTCGCTGGTAGGCCCGACGGACCACCTCCTCGATCGAGTGAGGGTCGGAGAAGGTCAGGGTGTTCGCCCCGGCCCGCAGCAGGACCGGCACCGACACCGAGCTGAGGGTGCCCCATCCGGTCACGGCCCCCGTCCGGCTGATCGGCACCGGGTACCAGGTGGTGAGCGGGGCCCCCCCGTCCACGCTCAGCAGCGCCATGCGCCGGCGGCGTAGAGGCGAGCGGATCATCGCGCCGCTGCGGTCGACGTTGACGTAGGTGATGTCCAGGGTGTAGGCGCCGGCGCTGGGGACGCTCACCCCTTGGAGCTGAACCGTCCCCCCATCCAGCCCGATGCCGGTCGCGGCCTGGCCACCCGGACAAAGGGCACAGGAGACGGGTCGGGCGGCGCCGGTGAGCAGGCTGTTCGCCGCGACGGCCCGGTATCGACCCACCACCCGGTCCCCCTGGAGCACGGTCACGCCCACCAGGTCGGGGGCACCGGGGGTGGTGCCGGGCGGGAAACGGTAGCGGCAGAGATCGTATTTGATGAAGTCCACCCCCCAGGCGGCGAAGGTGCTCGCATCCTGCTGCTCACCCCCAGGTGCGCTCTGGGTCCCCGGCGACCGGCCAGCGCAGTCGGTCATGCCCACGGCTTGGTGGATGCCGAAGCGCAGGCCAAGGCGATGGACATAGGCGGCCAGGGCGCCGATGCCATGGGGGAAGCGAGCGGGGTCCGGCTGGAGGTTGCCCCGCGCGTCCCGGGTCGGCAACGCCCAGCCCCCGTCGAGCACCACGTAGTCGTAACCGGCCGCGCGCAGGCCCGAGGAGACCAGCACCTGGGCCTCGGCCTCGATCAGGGCCTCGTTGACGGCAGGGCCGAAGGCGTTCCAGCTGTTCCAGCCCATCGGCGGCGTCGAGGCCAGGTCCGGGGGGCTGGCGGGGTCGGCGAGGTGAACGACCGCTCCCCCCGGCGTCCGCACCGTCCCCGACGGCCCAGCTCGCTCCCCGGGGGTTGGCGCCGGGGACCGGCCCACCGCCACCGGTCCGCAACCGAGCAGGGCCGTCGCCAGCCCCGCCGCGATCACCGGCCACCGGGCCCGTCGTCGCGACCGAACGCGCCGCCAACGGTCCACCTCTCGCGATGGGGGCACGGGGGGCGTCCTCGCCCGCACGGCCCGACCATCGTCGGAGCGCGTTTGGCGCGCCGGTTGGCGGGGTATGTCGCAGTCAGAGCCGATGAACTTCACACCACGAGCCAAAGGAGGTGATGGAAATGGCGACACTGACGGGATGGAACCCCTGGGCAGAGCTGGCCAGCTTGCACAACGCCATGGATCGGATGTTCAGCGACCTCTTCGGCTCGACCATCACGGTCGACGGTGACCGGACGCCGCGTCTCTACCTCCCGGTCGACGTGACCGAGTCGGAGGAGGCGTTCACGATCCATGCCCCTGTGCCGGGCTTCCAGCCGGAGGAGGTCGAGGTCACCTTCTCGGACGGCACGCTCACCATCTCGGCCCGCCACCGCCAGCCCGAGGGGGAGCCGTCGCTCAACTACGTCAGGCGTGAGCTGCCGCACGGTGACTACGTCCGCCAGCTCACCCTGCCGGGTGAGGTGCGCTCGGACGAGATCAAGGCGACCATCGAGCACGGCATGCTGCGGGTCGAGGTCCCGAAGGTCCCTCGGCCGCAACCCAAGCGGATCCCGGTGGCTGGCCGGACCGCCCGGGAGCTGACCGGCGCCAAGTCCTGAGCCCTGGCCCGGTCGGAGGCCGCCTCTCGAGAGGCGGCCTCCGACGTCTCGATGAGGCTGTGGGCATGTGGGGCCAGGTGAGGGGGTCGGCACGTCGCCGGCACCCCCGGAGTCGGGCAGGAGATCAAGAAGGCACCGCACCCCCACCGTGGGGGCCCGACGGCGCCCCATCTCATCCAACCCAAGCGATCACCTCCCCATGGCGCAGGCCGGGCGCCCGAGAGGGGAGTCCGGCCGGGGGAGGCAGAGGCCTCCCAGGTGGGTCAGGCCTCGGCTCCGGCGACACCGGCCGCGGCCTCCACGGGAGGGGTGCCGTAGGTATGGAAGGTCGCCACCGTTGGGACCCCCCAGGCCTGGCCACGGGCGCGCTCCTCCTCTGTCCACACGATCGGTTCGAAATCGGGATCGAAGACGAAGTACCCACCGGTCGTCACCTCGATGCGGTTGCCGGCGGGCTCATAGCCATACAGGAAGAACCCCTGGGCGATCGCATGCTTGGAGGGGGCGAACTCGATGTGGACCCCATGGTCGAGGAAAAGATCTGCGGCGCGCAAGACCTCCTCTCGGCTATCGACCCAGAAGGCCAGATGGTGGAGCCTGCCCCTCGCCTTGTAGGCGTCGGCGGTGTAGATCAGCTCGTGGGCGGCGATGGTGGCGCTGAGCCAGGCGCCGGCCTCGCTCCCATCGTTCAGCTGGACCTTCTCGTGCAGGCGATAGCCGAGCACCTGCTGCGCAAACTCACGGTTGGCGGCCACGTCCGCCGCCAGCACGTTGACGTGGTCCAGACGCTTGACGCCCACGCCCCGCCCCGTGTAACGCTGAGGCTGGTTCTTCAACGCTGGCCGTAGGTGCTCGGGGGGGACGTAACGTTCCGCCTCGTAATACACCTCCATCAGGTGGCCGTCCGGGTCGGTGAACCGATAGGCCGGCCCGTGGCCCACGTCCCCATCGATCCAACCGATGCCCAGCCCTGAGCGCTCGATGGCCTGGACCCGACGTCGCAGGGCTTCCTCGCTCCAGGTGCGCAGCGCCAGGTGGCCAAGGCCGGTGGTGGGCGCCTCGGTCAACTTCAAGCTGTAGCGAAGGTAGTCGCCGAATCCGCGCAGGTACACCGAGCCACCGTCACGGGCCTCGACCTCCATCCCCAGCACGTCGGTGAAGAACTCAAGGCTACGCTCCGGCTGGGTGGTGAGCAGCTCTGCATGCCCGATGCGGGCGATGTCACGAATCGGTTCGGTCACGACGCTTCTCCTCCAGCGAGCTTCAGCCTGCCTGATCGAGCCCCCCCTCCATCGTCCACGGTCCCCCTACGGCCCTCCCCCGGGCCGCCGTCCCTGGCCGTGGCCGCCCCCGGGGCCCCGGCCACCCCCACCGATGGGACGGCCACCAGGCCAGCGCCGCCCCCACTCCGATCGCATCTTTCCCTCAGGAAACCTAGGATGCACGACTATACTGTTTAGTATCATCAACTGATGGTGTGACATCACCGATAGAACCATAGCTGGAACGAGAGCTGTCGACAGGCAGGGCTAGGGGAAGGTTGGCTGATGGACGAGACGGTTCCGACCCGGGCCCCTGAGTGCCCGTTTCCCTCCCGCATCAACCCTCACGTGGAGGCGGTCCACGAGCACACCCTCGGCTGGGTCCAGCAGTTCCGCCTGGTCCGGAAGCCGGAGGCGATGAGTCGGTTCATGGCCTCTCGCTACACGTGGCTGGCCGCCCGGTTGTACCCCACCGCAGGGCTCGAAGAGCTCAAGATCCTCAACGACTGGATGGTATGGCTGTTCATGTTCGATGACCAGTTCGACGACCATCCGAGCGCGTTCACCACGGCTCGAGCAGAGCGCATTTTGCAGGACTTTCGAACCGTCATGGTGGATCCCATCGTCCCTCCCTCGGCCAGTCCGGCGGTTCGGGCCCTGCAGGATCTATGCCGCCGGACGTACGCGCGGATGGGGACCGACTGGTGTCGAAGGTACCGTCAACACGTGATTCAGTTCTTCGATACCTACGTCTGGACCCTGGAGAACAGCCTGACCAACACCATCCCTCCGCTCGACCTCTACATCGAGCGACGCCGGCACAGCGGTGCCATGCACATCGCAACCGATCTCATCGATCTGGCAGAGCACTTGCAGCTGCCTGAGAACGTCCGTCAGTCGCCCCCCATCTCGACCCTGACCAGGATGACCATCGATGTGGTTTGCTGGAGCAACGACGTCCAATCGCTCAACAAGGAGCTGGCCCTCGGCGACATCAACAACCTGGTCCTCGTCCTTCAGCAAGAGCGATCGCTCTCGCTCGTCGAGGCGGTCGAGCTGGCCTACGACATGATCGCCAAGGAGATCCGAGCCTTCCAGAGCCTGGAGCGCGGCCTTCCCAACTTCCCTCCTCACCTTCAAGCCGACGTCGAGAAATACGTCGACGGGCTCCGTGCCTGCATGCGTGGGAACATCGACTGGTCGGCTGAGACCTACCGTTACTCGCACATCGAGCGAAGGAATGCTGGTCGGCCAGCCAGCTACCTGGAGGATCTGCTTGCCCCAAGCGAGAGGACATCAGGGTGATCTTCGCCCACCTGCTCGCACCGCCTCGACCTGCTCCGCCCCGGGTTATGGACATCACCCCGCACATGGAAAGCACACGATCTGACAATTGAGATATACTCCGCGTGCTGCAGTTGGCAGTCGCATGGTGACAGGCGGCGAGCCCTGCCTGGAGCCTTGGCAGGGTGTTGTACGCGGGGTGTGGTGACAGACGTGACCTCGACGGGCAAGGGACGCAAGGCGCCGTTGGGCGGTGGCATCCCGGACGGTCATGAGAGGGTGTGGACGGGGGTCGGCGAGGTCGGCGCATTGATCGCCTCCATGAGCTGGGCCTCCTCCCCACTGGGCCCCCCGCAACGCTGGCCCAGCCCCTTGCGCTCAGCGGTCGACATGATCCTGCCCGCCCGCGCTCCCTTGGCCATCTTCTGGGGGTCGGAGCTGGCCATGATCTACAACGATGCCTCCATTCCCTTGCTGGGCGACAAGCATCCTTCGGCGATCGGGCGACCGGCTTCGAGCTCGCTGGCCGAGCTTTGGCCCACCATCGGTGAGGCGCTGGAGGGCGTTCTCCGCGACGGCCGGGCGAGCTGGGCCGAGGACCAGCTGCTGATGCTGGAGCGTCACGGCTACGTCGAGGAGACCTACTTCACGCTCTCCTTCAGCCCGATCCGTGACCAGGGAGGGGGCATCGGAGGGGTGTTGGGGGTGGCTGCAGAGACGACCCAGCGGGTGCTCGGCGAGCGCCGGCTGCTCACCGTCAGCTCCCTGGGCGGCATTCTCTCTAGGGCCAACAGCGGCGAGGAGGCGTGCGCCCTCGCCGCCCAGACGCTCGCCAAGGACGTCGCTGACCTCCCCTTCGTTCTCATCTACCTGCTCTCCGCGGACGCCCGCACCATCCAGCTCGCCGGCCACGCCGGCCTGCCGCTCGGGACGCCGGCGGTCCCCAGCGTCGTCGACCTGAAGGCCCCTAGCCCCTGGCCCTTCGCCGAGGTGATCCGGAGCGGCCAGGCGACGGTGGTCGAGGCCCTCCCCGAGGCGGTCGCCCAGCTCGCCATCACGCTGGGGCCGGGGATGCCCTCGGCCCAGCCCGTGCAAGCCGTGGTCCTCCCCATCGTCCAGGTCGGAGAGCATCAACCTCTGGGCGTGATGGTGGCGGGGATCAGCCCGTGGCGTCGCCTCGACGCCGACTACCGGACCTTCCTCGACTTGGTGGCGGCCCAGCTGGCGACGGTGGTGATGAACGTGCAGGCCTACGCGGCGGAGCGCCAACGGGCGCAGGCCCTGGCCGACCTGGACCAAGCCAAGACCGCGTTACTGAACGACGTCAGCCACGAGTTCCGGACGCCGCTCACCCTGCTCATCGCCCCCCTGGAGGACGTGATCGCCAACGCTCAGGGGCTGTCGCCTGAGCAGATGGAGCGTCTCCACACCATACACCGTAACTCCCTGCGACTGCTCAAGCTCGTCAACGCCCTCCTCGACATCTCGCGCGTTGAGGCGGGGCGCGTCCGCGCCCACCTCGAGCCCATCGACCTAGCCGCCCTCACCGCCGAGCTGGCCAGCGCCTTCAGGGCCACGGTGGAGCTAGGGGGCCTGGAGCTGATCGTGGACTGCCCACCCCTGGCCGGTCCGGTCTACATGGACCGGGGGATGTGGGAAACGATCGTGCTCAACCTGCTCTCCAACGCCTTCAAGTTCACCCCAAAGGGACGGATCTGCGTCAAGCTGCGGGCCGACGGTGGCCAGGCCGTGCTCTCTGTGAGCGACACCGGGGTCGGCATCCCGCCCGCGGACCACCAGCGCATCTTCCAGCGCTTCCACCGGGTGCCCCGGCCGGGCGCCAGGACCAACGAGGGGGCTGGCATCGGGCTGGCCCTGGTCGCCGAGCTGGTCCGCATCCTGGGCGGCCGGGTCGTGGTCACCAGCAAGGAAGGCGGTGGCACCACCTTCACCGTCAGGGTGCCGACCGGCTCCCCCTCGGCCACCCCCGGCCGGGCTTCAGCCACCCGGGCCGCCGTGACCGGCCAGCTCGGCGCCGTCCCTTACGTTCAGGAGGCGTTCAGCTGGCTGTCGGGGACCAGCGTCAGCGCCGCTGGAAGCGTCGGGGAGCCGATGATCGGCCCCGAGCCCGAGGGGGGCGACACCGACCTCGAGCTACCCCAGGCGCGGGTGCTGGTGGTTGATGACGACCCGGACATGCGTGCCTACCTACGCCAGCTGCTGGGCCGTCACTGGGCGGTGGAGCTGTACCCCGATGGCATGTCGGCGCTCGCCGCCGCCCTGGCCAACCCTCCTGACCTGGTGCTGACCGACGTCATGATGCCCGAGCTGGGCGGCCTCGACCTTCTCCATCGTCTCCGCAGCGATGCCCGTACCGCCCACCTCCCGGTGATCGTGGTCTCAGCACGCGCCAGCTCTCAGGCCATGATCGAGGGCCTTCGCGCCGGTGCCGACGACTATCTCCTGAAGCCGTTCTCCAGCCAGGAGCTGATCACCCGGGTCAAGGTCAACCTGGACCTGGCCCGGCTTCGCAACGAGCTCGCGCGGGTGCGCGCCGAGGCCTCGCTGGCCAGCGCCCGCCGGGACTTCATGAACATGGCCGCCCATGAGCTCAGAGGTCCCCTGGCCGTTCTCGTCGGCTACCTGTCGATGCTGCACGACGGCACCATCGGGCCCGAGTCGCCGTCCTTCGGCGACGCCATCGGGACGATGCTGGCGAAAGCCAACGAGGTGACCAACCTGATCGACCGAGTCCTCACCGCCGCCCGTCTGGAGGCCAATCGCCTCCCCTTGCAGTTGGAGGTGGTGGACCTTCGCGAGCTGGCCAGCGAGGCGGTCGAGCGTGCCCGGCCGCTGGCGAGCAGGGCCGGCGAGCCCCTCGATCTCGACCTCCCGAGCCGGTCGGTAACGGCTCGCTGCGACCGTCGTCACCTGGGCCACATCTTGGACGATCTGATCGCGAACGCCTTGGTGCACGGGGCCGGAGGGGGGGTGGTGGTGAGCGTGAGCGATGAGGAGGGGCCCAGCGTGCGGGTACGCGACTGGGGGCCAGGTGTCCCCGAGGGGATGCGGGAGCGCATCTTCGAGCCGTTCGTCCGGGTGGAGGAGCACCTGCCCGGCCGGGGAGGGCCGGGCCTGGGGCTGAGCATCGCCCGCGGCCTGGCCGAGGCCCATGGCGGCAGCCTCACCTTCGAGGCACCCGAGCGAGGGGCCTGCTTCGTCCTTCGCCTCCCCTCCACATCCACAGGCCGGTCCTGCGAGGGCCCGAGCAGAGGAAGGGAGCGGGACGAGGTCCCTCAGCCCGGGAACGTCACGACCGAGCGGCCGACCTGACCCCCGCTTCAGCGGGGGCGGCCCCGGCTAGACCGGCCGCGCCGCGCTGTCGTGACGGAACTCAGCCAGCCACTGCTGCTCGGACAGCGTACCCCACGGCGGAACGTTGAGATAGGTCTTGATGGGGACGTTCCGAAGGTCGCCGCCGACCTGCTCGACCTGACAGATGTAGATGTTCTGGATCGGGGAGTAGGCCGGCGAGCCGCTCAGGCGCACCGGGCCCCGCGAGGAGACGATGGGGGTGGTCCGCATGGTCGCCGCCACCGCTTTCTTGTTGCTGACGTTTCCACCAAGCTTCTTGAGGGCCGCGATCAGCAGTCGCGCCTTGGTGTAGCCGGCATCCGAGTAGTAGCCGGGCCAGGTGCCGTACTGCTGGTGATACTCCTGGGCAAACTTCTGGTTCTGTGGGGTGTCGATGCCATCGCAGTACTGGGCCGACGTCCACAGGCCGAGCACATCAGACGCCGACTCCGAGGGCAGGACCGAGTAATCGGTGAGCTGGGTGATGCCGAACAGCGGGATCTTCCCACGTAGCCCGAACTGCGCGTAGGCCTGGGTGAAGCGTACTGCCGTCTGTCCCGACTCGATGGCGTAGACGGCTTCTGTGTTTGAGGGGATCTGAGTGACGTAGGGACTGAAGTCGGTGGCCGTGATCGGGTTCCAAATGAATCGGTCGATGACGCCACCCTCCTTGCGGAAGGCGGCGGCGAAGCCACCAGCCACGAGCCACCCGAAGGAGAAGTCCAGGGCCACGATGGTGATGTGCTTCCAGTGCTTGACGCTCGCCGCCCATGTCGCCCCCATGATGGCGGGCTGGTTACAGGCCCAGCCGGAGCTGAAGGCATTGCCAAACTTGGGATAGTTGTCCAACTGCTGAGCCGAGCACATGGAGAGGTCGTCGGTGGGGACGCCACGGGCGCCGAGATAGGGGCTGACCGCAGCGATCTCATTGGCCGCCAGGGGACCCTCGACGATGTCCACGCCCTGGCTCTCGACCAGACGCCGCGCCTGGGTCAAGGCGATGTTGGGGTCGTTCTGGGTGTCGGCGTAGGTCACCTGGATGGGATGACCGTCGACGTTGCTCCCGAAGTCCCTCAAACCGAGCTTGAAGCCGTCCTCCTCGGACAGCCCGTTGGCGGCTACGACACCGGTCAGCGGCAGCAAGAAGCCAACCTTGATGGGCGTGTGGCCACCAGCACTCGTCGATGTCGATCCGCAAGCGCCGGCAGTCAACGCTACCAACCCGAGCAAGGCCATGACGACTCGTCGCCCCGCTCGCATCATCATTGACCATTCCTCCCGTATTCGTGGTGGGGCTCGCTGGTGGACGCCGGGAGGTCGAACGAGGACCGCTTCCGGCTCCCCACGCCCACTACCAATAGTCGACCCTCCGCCAGCGGTCAAGAATCTCTCGGGGACCACCGTCCGTCACCACGAGCTCGCCGCCCACGGGCAGGATGACGAGGGAGGTGCGATGCACACACATCGCAAGCTCGGTGCACCGAGCTCAAGGACATGGCGATGATGTCGACACCAACGAGCCCCCCATCCACGATGTGCGATTGCACACCGAGGCCAGGCCCGAGACGAAGGTCGGCCGAGGCGGTTGTGTGACCGTCCGGGACGACCGGCGAGGGGCGGGTGGGCGAGGTTCCCGAGGGACTGCGGGAGCCCGGGGCGGGGTCAAAGGCGGCCGTCCCCATGGGGGACGTCGGTCGTGGTTCCGGCCGGCTTGAGGCGAGCCGGCCTGGTGGCCAGACGGCTCCGATGGCCACCAGGCCCAGGCGGCTTCGCTCAGGGCCGGGGATCGGGGATGAGGGCGGCCGAGGCCGGATGGCTTCGAGGGGGGGTAACGACAGCTGACGTGTCCACACACTACCATTCACTTCCGTCAACTCGAAGCAGTGGGCCGCGAGCAAGGCATCCCTCCCGTCACCGCCTCCCGCTGCCTCCCGTCGGGCACGCTTCCCGTCCCGGCCCGGCGAGCCGGTCACCTGATCCTGGGGAACGCCCCGGCGTGACCGCCCGCTCGCGTGTCCGCTGCCGATCAACGCTCCGATCTGGACCGACAAATGGCGGGTGGTGCCGCTTGGGCGGCCCAGGAGGGGCTCGCCGTCGGGCGCCTTCTGACCGAGGTTGGCTCGGCCCTGAACGGGACGCGTCGGAGGTTCCTGGCCTTGCGGCGTGACCCGACCGTGACCACGATCGTGGTCGAGCCTCGGGGCCGCTTCGCGCGGTTCGGGGCCGAGGAGGTGGAAGCTGCGCTCGCCGCTCAGGGAGGGGGGCTGGTGGAGGTCGATCCCTCCGAGGTCGACGAGGACCTGGTCCGAGACGTAACCGAGCTCCTGAGCGGCCTCGACGCCTATCGCGAGTCCGGCGCATCGAAGGAGCCGCCGTCGTGCTCCGGTCTCCGCTGGTGCTGGAACCGGGCCAAGCAGGCCGAGTGCGTGGATCAAGAGACCGGCGAGGGGTGGTGGCCCCAGATCGCCAAGGGGTCCCCGCGAAGCAGGCTTCGCGGGGTCCCCTCCAAGGGAGCCTTCGCCAACGGGATCGAGGACGCGCGCCTCCTGGCGCTGGCAGCGGTCTCGGGCGGGCAAGCTCAACGGTCGCCGGGTCGGGAGCGCCCCACGAAGCTGGCTTCGTGGGGACCCGGTGAGACCCGGGCCTCCCGGGCACGCGGCGGGGAAGCGCGAAGCCCGCGTGCCGCGTGAGTGCTATCGCTTACTCAGCGGCAACGGCAAGCGACCCGCCGCTGGCCTGGGGCCACGACCCGGCCAGGATCGGCGCCGCTTGGCCAGCGCTGGGCCAACCGGGT
>DATGLL010000141.1:0-10006 GCA_035294145.1 Candidatus Dormiibacterota bacterium
GCGGGGGCCTGGGCGCGGGGGCCGGTGGCGGGGCGGGTGCCGAGGGGCGGGTGCCGAGGGGAGGGTGCGGGGCGGGTGCCGAGATCGGCGGAACGGGGCGCGGTTTGGGCCTGGTTCGGCCAAAGTGTCCACTGCCCAAGCCCCGCGAGCCCTCCTTTGGACACTTTGGTTCAAATATTCGCCCTAAACGTCCACGGGTGCCCTCTTGGCAGAAGGGCTCTGGACACTTTGGCAAATGCGGCCAGCCGCATCGCCCGCAGCTAGCTGGGAGCCGAAGCCCGGCCCCCAGCTAACAGGGAGCCAAAACGCATCGGCCCGCAGCTAGCGGGGAGCCGAAGCCCGGCCCGCGCGGGGTTAGCGGTCAGCCCCAGCCCCGGCCACCGAAGCACCACCCGCCCAGCCCCAGCCACCGCAGCACCACCCGCGCAGCCCCCAGCCGCGGGGCGCGCCGCCGGCCCGCCCCGGGCGGTACCCTGGCGCCGGCCATGGGTGCACTTCCGGCGAGCGACCCGGCGGTCCCGCCGGCTGAACAGGGCGACAACGACGAGCCGGCCCTCCAGACGATGTTCTCCCCCAAGAGCATCGCGGTGATCGGCGCCTCCGCCGACCGCACCACCCTGTCCGGACGACCCGTGGAGATCCTGCGCCAGCACGGCTACCAGGGCAGGGTGTACCCCGTCAACCCCCGCCACACGACGATCGGCGGGCTGGAGGCTTACCCAGCTGTCGGGGCGCTTCCAGAGCCCGTCGACCTGGCCGTGGTGGCGGTGCGAGCCGAGCTGGTCGCCGGCGTGCTCGACGAGTGCGCCGGAGCGGGGGTGCGCTCCGCCGTCGTGTTCAGCTCGGGCTTCGCCGAGGAGGGGGAAGCGGGTGCGGCCGCCGAACAACGCATGGCCGCTCTCGCCGCCAGGTCGGGAATGCGGATCCTCGGCCCCAATGCTGAGGGCTTCGCCAACCTCGTCGAGGGGATCCCCGTCACCTTCAGCCCCACCGTCGACCACGACCGGGGCGCCGGCACGCTCGTGGCGGGCAACGTGGCGATCGTCTCCCAGAGCGGGGGTCTCGGCTTCGCGCTGTTCAACTGGGGACAGGCGGCCGGCCTGGGAGCGAGCTACGTCGTGAGCACCGGCAACGAGGCGGACCTCGAAGCCCTGGAGGTGTCCGCCTACCTCGTCGAGCAGCCGGGCACGGACGTGGTCGCCCTGCTCGTGGAGGGGTTCCGCCGGCCGGATCGGCTGGGCCCTCTCGCCGCGCGCGCCGCCGAGCTCGGCAAGCACCTAGTGGTCGCAAAGCTGGGACGCTCCGACGTGGGCGCCCGCGCCGCGCTGGCGCACACCGCTCACGACGCCGGCGACGACAACGCTTACCGCGACGCCCTCGAGCGCTCCGGCGCCATCCAGGTCGACGACCAGGAGGACCTCCTCGACGCGTGTTTCGCTCTCTCCCGGGCGACGCTCCCCTCCGGGCCGCGGGTGGGGATCGTGACCACGTCGGGCGGAGCCGGGGTCTGGCTTGCCGACGCGTGCCGCGCGGCCGGCCTCGAGGTGCCCGAACTGGAAGGGGACATCCAGGACGAGCTGCGCCGGCTGATGCCCAGCTACGGCTCGGCGCGCAACCCGGTGGACGTCACCGCCCAGGTGCTCAGCCACGCGGGGATCGCCCCGGCGCTGGAGCTGGTGTGCCGGTCGGAGCGGGTGGACGCGGTAGCGGTCGTGTCCTCGCTGTCGGGACCGCAGATGCTGAAACGGGAAGAGGCCGCCATCAAAGGCTTGCTCGACGGCACGAGCAAGCCGGTGGTGCTGTACTCCTACACCGCTCCAGGGGCCGAGAGCGTCGAGGGGCTGCGGCGCCTCGGGCTGGCCTGGTACCCGAGCCCCGCCCGCACCGCCCGGGCGCTGGCCGCGCTGGTCCATGCGGGAGGGATGGAAGGCAAGAGGAGAGGATGAAAGAGATGCAGCAGGCGACGAAGTCGCGGCTCGCCGGCAGCAACGGCTTGGCGATGGTCGTGGTCATGACCGGGGTGCTGATCACCGCCGTCGACACGACGATCGTCGTGCTCGCCCTGCCGGAGATCGAACGGGGGCTGCACATCAGCCTCACCTCGGTCATCTGGGTCGTCATCGGCTACCTGCTGGTCATCACGCTCCTCGCCACCCAGGTCGGCCGCCTCGGGGACATGTTCGGGCGGGTGAGGATGTACGAGGCGGGTTTCCTGTTGTTCGTCGCGGGGAGCCTGGCGTGCGCCCTGGCGTGGAACGAGGCTGCGATCATCGGGTTCCGGATCGTCCAGGGGATAGGCGGCGCCTTCGTGACGGCGAACAGCGGGGCGATCATCGCCGACCTGTACCCGCCGGAGCGCAGGGGTCGGGCTTACGGCTACAACGCCCTCGGTTGGAGCGTCGGGGCTGTGCTGGGCATCGTGCTAGGCGGCCTGATCGTCACCTACGTGTCGTGGCGGTGGATCTTCTGGATCAACGTGCCCATCGGTATCGGGGCTGTCCTTCTGGCGACCCGGGTCCTCTCCGACCGGGGGGAACGGGCCCGCAGGAGCCTCGACCCGGCGGGCATGGCAGCCCTGGGGCTCGGGCTTTTCGGGATCCTCTGGGCGATGACCAAGCTCGCCACCGCGTCGCTCGACGCGACGACCATCGGCTACCTGGTTGGCGGCGTCTTTTTCCTCGGGGTGTTCGTCGTCGTCGAGCTGCGGCACCCGGCCCCGATGCTGAACCTCTCGCTGCTGCGTATCCCGACCCTCACGCCGTCGCTGCTGGCATCTCTGTTCCAGGGTCTGGCCAACTACGCCACTTTGTTCCTGGTGATCATGTACCTGCAGGGGCCCCGGGCGCTGAGCCCGATCCACGCGTCGCTGCTTCTCATCCCCGGCTACGTGATCGGGTCGGCGCTCGGCCCGGTCGCCGGGCGCCTCGCCGACCGGGTCGGGCCGGTGCTGCCCGCCACCGTGGGCCTGGGGATACAGGTCGTGGCCCTTTTCATCTACGCGCACCTCGCGCTGGGCACGGGGCTGTGGGTGGTGGTCGCGGCCAGCGTGGTGAACGGCGCCGGCTCGAGCTTCTTCTTCCCATCAAACTCCGCGGCCGTCATGAAGGTGAGCCCTCCGCAGGTGTTCGGGGTCACGTCGGGGATGCTCCGCACCTTCGCCAACATCGGGATGGTGTTCTCCTTCACCGTCGCCATCCTCATCGCCTCGCGGTCGATCTCCAAGGGACTCGCGTTTGCGATCTTCGTGGGGACGACCACCCTCCACGGACACCTCGCGGCTGCCTTCACCACCGGCCTGCACGCCAGCTTCTACGCGTCGATGGGCTTCATGGCTCTGGCCGCCCTCCTCTCGGCGTCCCGGTCCGCGGGGCGGCTCCTCGGCCGGGCCGCGCCGGCGGGGTTCGGGACCGCTGCGACACCGGGCTCGGAGCTCCGGTCGGCGTCGCCGGCACGGGCAGACTGAAGCTACGGACATGGCGAGCTTTGAGCCGCCGTCGACGGAGTTGAGGCGCGCCTACCACGACCGCATCGCGGCGCTCAAAGCACGTTCTCGAGAAGTGGTCGACTTTGCGGTAAAAGGCAGCCGTAGTGTCACGCTGGCGCTTCTCGGTCAGGACCGTTCTATGGCTGGGGGATTCGACTCCGCGGCCGAGCGGATGTCATCGGTGGTGACAGGCGTAGATGCGGAGGTCGTGGATCTCCTCGCCACCCAGGCGCCGGTCGCTCGGGATCTTCGGCTTATCCTCGCCGCGCGCGACGTCGCGCACATCGCCCTGCTCTGCGTCGGCCTGGATCGGGCGGTCGCCTCCAGGAGCGGCGCCGGCGGGCGCATACTCGAACCCGACCTGTCGGAGAGGCTGGGGTGCGTCGGGCGGGCCACGGGCGACCTCCTCGCCGAGGCTGCTGCCGCTTGGGCCGGCCTCGACCTGGCGGAGTCGGAGAGGGTCGTCGCCGGCGCGGAGGGGGTGAGGTTGCTGCACCTGGAGCTGTTGTCGTCGTTGGTGCGGCTCGATCGCGTCCCAATGGAGGCTGCGCTCGACCTGAGCATGGCCGCCCGGGCGTTCGAACGCCTGACCGACCACGCGGTGGAGATCGCCGAGCGCGTGCAGTTCGTCGCCGGCTAGGGGCGACGGGTCAGCCGAAGCGGCCGGAGATGTAGTCCTCGGTCCGCGGGTCGCTCGGGGCGGTGAAAATCTGCCTGGTCGTCCCGGCCTCGACGAGGACCCCGGTGCGGGTGCCGTCCTCGGCGACGTCGACGGTGAAGAAGGCGGTGCGGTCCGAGACCCTCGACGCCTGCTGCATGTTGTGGGTGACCACCACGATCGTGTAGTCGCCTTTGAGCTCGGTCATCAGCTCCTCGATGCGCATGGTGGCGAGCGGGTCCAGCGCCGAGGCGGGCTCGTCCATGAGGATCACCTCGGGCCGCACGGCGATCGCCCGAGCTATGCAGAGCCGCTGCTGCTGACCGCCGGAGAGGCTGAAGGCGCTGGCCTTGAGCTTGTTCTTCACCTCGTCCCAGAGCGCCGCGCGGGTGAGGCTCTCCTCGACCAGGTCGTCCATGCTGCCCTTGTGACCGTTGAGCCGGGGGGCGATCGCCACGTTCTCGTAGATGGACTTGGGGAACGGGTTGGGCTTCTGGAATACCATTCCGATACGGCGGCGAAGCTCGATGGCCGGCAGGGCTGGATCGTAAACGGGGGTGCCGCCCAAGTCGATGCGCCCCTCGACTCTGGTGTCCGGGACGAGGTCGTTGAGACGGTTCAGGCATCTCAGAAAGGTGGTCTTGCCGCATCCCGACGGTCCTATGAGCGCCGTGATCTCGCAGCGCCCGATGCGAAGGGTGACGTCCCTGAGCGCCTGGTGGCTGCCGTAGTAGAAGTTGAGGCCCTCCACGTCTATGACGGCGTCTCGGAGCTCCGGCCCGGCCTGCTCACCTACGGCGACCTTCGCCGGCCGCTGCTCGGTCATTGCCGATGAAGCATAGGGTGACATCGGGCCCCTTTCACAGTGACATCCGTGCGGTGTTTCGGCCGGCCCGGCGGGCGGCGAAACGGCCGGCGAAGATCAACAGCAGGAGGATGGCCAGGGTGACGAGTCCGGCCGCCGCCGAGGTGGCGTGGGCCCGGGCGGTGGGCAGGCTGAGGTCGGTGAACACGACGCTCGTCAGGTACGGCACCTGGTGGTGGAAGAGGTGGAGGCTCGGGTTGAAGTCGGTGAACCCGGCGGTGAACAAGAGCGGCGCCAGCTCACCGGTTGATATCGCCAGCGCGATCGTCACCCCGCTCACGATCCCCGGGAGCGCGACCGGGACGAGCACCCGCCGAAGCGTGGACGAGCGGGTCATGCCGAGGCCCGCTGCCCCTTCGCGAAGCGTGGTGGGGACCTGTCTCAGGGCGACCTCGGTGGTCTTGACGATGTACGGCAGGACCAGCACCGACAGGGCGAGGACGGCCGCGAGCAGCGAGTAGCCCCAGTGGAACTGGACCACCAGGGTGACGTAGGCGGTGTAGCCGATCACGATGGAGGGCATCCCCGAGAGGACCTCGGAGAAGAAGCGCAGGACCTGCTCCGACCTGCCGGTGGCGAACTCGGCGAGGTACATGCCGGCGGCCACCCCGACGGTGCCCGCGACGACCAGCACGCCGAGCAGGAGAAGCAGGGTCCCCAAGACGGCGTTTTGGATGCCTATGCCGTTGGTCCGCTGGGTGAAAAGCGACCAGCCGAGGGCGGGGAGGGCCTGGTGGGTGACGCTCACCACGACCGAGATGGACGGGGCGGCTATGAGGCTGAACCCGAGGGCACACGCACCCCAGAAGAGCCTGTCCCGGGCGCGCCGGCGCCTCATACGCCGCGCCCCACCGGCAGGGCCTGACCGGAGAACCGCCTGGCGAGGAGCCGGCCGCCGAAGTTGGTGGCGAGCGTGATTGCCAAGAGGACCAGTGCCACCTCGGCGAGCGAGTGCAGCGCCATTCCCGTGGCGTCGGTCAGGGCGCTGTCCACCGTTGCGGCGATGGTGGCGGCCATGGTCGAGAACGGGTCGAACACGTCACGCGGTATGGCGAGCTGGTCAGCGCTGATGATGAGGACGGCGATGGTCTCGCCCAGCGCCCGGCCCCAGCCGAGCACCGCGGCGGCCAGGATCCCCGTGCGTACGTAGGGGATGGTGACGAAGCGGACGGTCTCGAACGGGGTGAGGCCGAGGGCCGCCGCCGCCTCCTTGGTCGTCTCGGGCACCGATTCGACCAGCTCCCTGGTTATGGACGCGATGATCGGGATGATCATCACCGCCAGCACTACGGACGCTGTGAGCAGCCCCTGGCCGTGGCCGGGGTTCCCGCGCAGCCACGGTATGCGCAGGTCGGCGATCCAGCGATAGACGGTGCGCGAGAGCAGCGGCCCGAGGGCGTAGATCCCCCACAGGCCGAAGACGACGCTGGGGATTCCCGCCAGGAGCTCGAGGAAAACGCCCAGCGGCGCCTGCAGCCGGCCGGGCAGCTTCTCCACGAGGAGGATCGCCCCGCCGACGGCGACGGGCAGCGCCAGGGCGAGGGCGAGCAGCGACGACACCACGGTTCCGAAGAGCATGGCGAGGATGCCGTAACGGGCGCCGGCCGCTCCTTTGAACCCGTGGCGGGTCACCGTCGAGCCGTACAGGTTGCCGAGGTCGAAGGTCCTGGTGGTGAAGAAGTGCCATCCGTTGAACAGGACCGCGGGGTAGGCCTCCTTCACCATCTGGTAGGCGAGGAAGCCCAGGGCGGCCGCTGGCATCACGGCCGCCACGGCCAGGAGGCCGCGTACCACCCGGTCCCTGCCGGTCAGCTCGGACTTCCTCCGGGCGCGCGCCGGCCGGCGGGTGGAGGCGGCCGGCACGCGTCCGGTCTCGGCAGCTGCGGTCAAAGTGACCTGCCCTTCGACCCTCTAGCCGGAGATCCTGGCGATGGCGGACTGCACCATCGGCACCACGTTGGAGGGCAGGGCGACGAAGTGCTCCTTGGCCAGGTACGTCGGGGAGCTGCCTCCGTTGGTGTCGATTGCGAAGGCCAGGAAGTCCCGGACGCCCTGGGCGATTGCCGGGCTCGTCTGGGTGGTCTTGACGATGATGTACTCGAAGTTGACGATCGGGTACGACTGGGCGCCCGGCTCGTAGATGAGCGGCGCGGCCAGGTCGCTGGGGATGTCGCCGGCGCCGGCGGAGACCGCCGACTCGACGGTCGTGTCGCTGGGCACGACGTAGTTGCCGGCCCGGTTCTGCAGCTGCACCTCGCCGAGCCCGGCGGACTGCGCCTCGTTCTCGGCGCTGATCCCCACGTAGGCGATGCATCCGGGGGTCGCCTTGCACGTCTGGACCATTCCGGGGTTGCCGTTGGCGGTCAGCTCGCCTGTCACCGTGGGCCAGTCGACGGACGTGCCGAAGCCGGGGCTGGACTGCCACGCCGGGTTGGTGTCCGACAGGAAGCTGGTGAAGATGAAGGTGTCACCGGACGCGTCGATGCGGTGCACCGGGACGATCGTCTCGGCGGGCAGGTTGACGCCGGGGTTCAGGGAGGCGATGGCCTGATCGTTCCATTTGGTGATCTTCCCCTGGTAGATCTGGGCGATCACGTTGCCGGTGAGCCGGAGGCTCGATATCCCCGAAAGGTTGAAGTTCACCGCCTGGGATGAGATAGCTATCGGCACGTTCATCAGGCCGGGATTGGCGGAAAGCTGGCCGGGGCTGAGGTAGGCGTCGGAGCCGCCCATCGTCGTCGTGCCGGCTATGGCGTCGCTGATGCCCTTGCCCGAGCCGCCCGGTCCAGGTGAGAGCGTGACGTTGGAGTACCTGGCCTGGAGGGGTGTGACCAACTCTTGGAGGAACGGGTAGAGGAGCGTGGAGCCGGCCTCGGTGAGGGTGACAGGGGTGGCGGGGTTGCCCAGGTTCATGCTGGCTGGCACGCCGGGCGACGCCGACGAGGCCGTCTTGGCGGTGGTGGGTGCGGCGCTTGTAGGAGTGGACGTCTTGGTCGAGCTGCTGCAGGCAGCTGCGAGCAGGGGGACGACCAGCGCCAGGGGGAGAAGGCGGTTCTTCAACGGGATCCTTCCTCTTTTTCTCTCATGTCGCGCCCACCGTAGAAAGGGCGGGTTTCATCGAGCCGAACCGGCGATTAACACTGGCTGAACAGTTGGCGAACAGATCCCCTCACCTGCTGCGAGGGGTCCTGCCGGCGCCGAGAATGCGTCGCCAAATGGGCTTTGGTTACCTTCGACCCGCGCTCGGCCGCTGTCTCCGCACCCATGGCTGACGGGGTGTCGGTCCTCCTCGTCGAGGACGAGGAGTCCTTCGTCGAGGCCTTGTGCATCGGCTTGAGGCGGGAGGGCTTCAAGGTGACCGTGGCCCGCGAAGGCGTCGAAGCAGTGGAGCTCTTCGACAGGGAACAACCAGACCTCGTACTGCTGGACCTCTGGCTCCCGAAGAAGTCCGGCATAGACGTCTGCCGGGAGATAAGAGCCAGGAGCTCCGTGCCGATCATCATCGTCAGCGCCAGGAGCAGCGAGACGGACATGGTCGTCGGCCTGGAGATAGGGGCGGACGACTACGTCACCAAACCTTTCGCCATGCGCGAGTTGGTCGCCCGTATCCGCGCCGTGCTTCGCCGCTCGCGAAACACCCGCCTCCCCGTAGCCGGGGCCGGTGCCCTCGAGTCGGAGGGCCTGGTGTTGGACCTCGAACGCCACGAGCTGCGCAAGGAGGGGGAAGTCGTGTCGTTGACCCTCAAGGAGTGGGAGCTGCTCGAGCTGCTCATGGCCAACGCCGGCCGGGTCCTCACCCGCGAGACCCTCGTCTCCCGGGTGTGGGGTGCCGGCTACCCGGCGGAGAGCAAGAGCCTCGACGTCCACGTCAAACGCCTGCGCTCCAAGATCGAGGACGACCCGTCGCGCCCCACCCGCATCGTCACCATCCGGGGCCTCGGCTACAAGTTCGCCGGCTCGTCGTAGCGGGCGCTTGGCGCGCTTCGCCTGGGGGCTCGCCCACCCGCCGGTGATCCGTCCCTCCGGGCGGTTGGCCCACGAGCCGGCGTGCGGCCACTGTGGCGACGGCATAGTTGACGGCGCCGCCGGCGCGCTCGACGGCGGGGTGGCGAACCAGACCGTCCCGCCGGCTGGCGCGGACCTCCCGGTCACCGGCGAAGTCGATGGCGTACCAGTGGGTAGCAGCGGCCGGCACGCAGCAGTACCCGTAGGCGTACCAGTAGATCTCGGTGACCAGCCCGGTGCCACTCGACACGCAGGTGGGAACCCGCCCATCCCCTCCGTCGGGCAGGCGGCGCAGCAGCGCCAGGGCGGCGGCACGCGCCCGGGCAACGGTGGCCGGCTGCCTCCTCGACCCGCCGTTCGGCCCGGACATGCTCCCCTGGGTGCAAATGGCTCTGCGGCGGGCCAAGACCGGGGGCCGGGCCGTCGTCGTGCTGCCCATGAGTGCCCTCGAACCAGACTCGGGCATCCTCGCCTCCGTCGAGCCAGGTTCCCTCGAGGCCGTCATCTTCACCCCGGACCGGATGCGGACCGACACCGGACAGAACATGGCCCTCTGGGTGCTGCGCAAAGGGCGCGTCGAGCGGGAGGTGCTGCTCGTCGACGCGCGTCTCGCCGGCAAGTGGCACGGAACCCGCAAGGCGGTGGACCCGGCCGCCCTCCGCGAGCTCGCCAAGACGGTCCATGCATGGCAGCGGGGTGGAAGAACACACAGCGGCGGCCTGCCCGTCCGGCGGCTCAACTGGAAAAAGGTCCTCTCCTCCGGCTACGACCTCCGTCCCGACACCTGGTTCCGCTCGCCCGACCGCCGCACCGAGGTCGAGCGGGCGCTAAGCCTGGTCACGGAGCTCGACGAGCTGATCAACGGCCCCTTGGCCGAGCTCAGCACCGAGGAGCACCGGAGGGCCCTGACCCGGCTGAGGACGGTGCTCCTGAAAGGCCGTGGTCGCTACGGGGAGGCCGGCGGCTGAGACGCCTGGCAGTGCGCGGCGACGTG